>NZ_JBBNAX010000009.1:0-159190 GCF_037996805.1 Erythrobacter alti
GCCGAACATCATGTCATTGCCCGAGCCGCCATCGATAATGTCATGGCCATCATTGCCGAAAATCGTGTCGTCGCCGCTGCCACCGTCGAGATAATCGTCACCGCCATTGCCCATCAGCGTGTCCGCGCCATCTCTCCCTTCAAGTCTGTTGTCGGAAGAATTGCCAATCAGATTGTCGTTGAATTGCGAGCCAGCTACTCCGTCTACGCCGTTGAAGATGTCATTGCCTCGATCGCCGACGGACTGACTTCCAAAGATGTTGAGATCGACGGTTACCGCGATGCCGCTGTCATCGTACAGCGCTACGACGTTTGTACCCTGGGCATTCAGAGTATCGTTGCCAATGCCGCCGCGTAGGTATGTTATTCCCCCAGTCGCGAAACTGTCACCGCCACGTAGAGTGTCGTCTCCGGCGCCGCCGTCCAAAATGTTATTGCCACCGCTTACATCGACAAGACTATCGTTCCCGTCTCCTCCGAATAGCAGGTCGTTACCCGCTCCGCCGGAAAGCAAATCGTTGCCGTCCAGGCCGTAAAGATCGTCGTCACCCTCCCCGCCCTGGATGTCGTCGTTGGTGGCACCTCCGGTCAGCTTATCGTTGCCCAGATAGCCATATATCGCCGTATGGTTGCCGAGGCCGGAACCGCCAGCCAAGATCAGGTTTGTGCCAACGGTGATATCGTCGTCACCGACGCTTCCATTGATGACCTCAATGTGTTCGATGTTCTGGATCGTTCCGCCACCAACAACAATTGTGCCGCCGCTATTGAGAACTGTCGAAAAATCGACTGTTACGCCATTGGCTCCAGCCGCAGCGAAATTAAAATCCGCCGTATCGAAATTCGAACCGCCGTTGAAATTGTCACCATAACCGCCCGATAGGTAATCATCACCTGCTCCACCTTCGAGCGTATCGACAGAGCTGCCGCTCCCGTTTTCGTCGCCGCTGAACAGGCGATCGTTTCCGTCCATACCCTGCATTATGTCGGCACCCGCGCCGCCCTTTAGGTCGTTGTTACCAACTCCGCCGACGAGCAGATCGTCGCCATCGTTCCCTTCAATAGCACCGTTGCCAAATACAGTGATCTCATCGTCGAAATCTGTCCCACGGACTGTTATGAATTCGATATCGGTAATTGTGCCGCCTTGGACGACCGCTGTTCCGCCACCCGCGAGCAGCGAGAAATCCAATATCAAACCCGAGGCTGCACCAAGGTAGCTGATGTACAGATTGTCGCCATTGGTACCGGCTTCCTCGTCACCGCCATCAATATTGTCCCCAATGCTAGCGTAGATCGAGTCATTGCCGGCACCCCCGTCTATCGTGTCGACATCGGTATCGAAATGCCAGAATGCCACGGTTCCGCCTGTGATCAGGTCCCTTCCGTTGCGGCCAAAAATCGTGTCTGAGCCTTCGCCGCCGATGAGAATTTCAGCCGTTGAGCCGTTACCCAACGTTGCCCCGCCAGTGATCGTGTCATCACCAGTGCCGCCATCGATAGTGTTACTGGAATTGGATCCTACATTGGCAGTCACAGTAATAATGTCATTGCCGGCATCGCCATACAAAGAGCCGCCGCCTTCAATCGTGTCGTCGCCTTCACCGCCGGCGTAAAAGCCGTAGCCTCCGATCAAAGTATCGTTTCCTGCTCCTCCAAGAATATTAGCATAGTCCGCAGACGAGCGAAAAATATCGTCTCCATTGCCCCCAATGAAATCGGTAGGTGTGCTGAGCACCGTGATGTCGATGTCGTCGCCGAAATCGCTCCCTATAATCGAGCGAACTGCTTCAACGTTGGCAATGACTCCGCCAGCAATCGTGTCCGTACCGGTGCTGAAAAGCGTAGTAAAATCGGCGGTGACTCCGGCAACGGCACCCCTCCAATTGAAGTCAATCGTATCGAAATCTGCTCCGCCATCGGCGTTGTCGCCAAAGCCTATGATGAGCACATCGTCCCCGTTACCACCGTTAAGGGTATCAACCTCTGTGCCGTCATCCTGGTTCGTTGATCCGTTCGCATCAGAGGCGATGACGTCATCACCATCGAGTCCATTGAGGGTATCAGCGCCTCCGAGCCCTTCAATCGTGTCCGCATCGTTCGTGCCGTCGATTGTTTCTCCCGCATTAGTGCCGCTAAAATTACCCATCAAACGCCCCCTCATTTATCAATTTTTGAAAATTCCGACCGTCTCGATTAAAATAAATTTACATCTCTTTGTCAAATTCGTGCCCAAAATCAGTCAGGTTCCTGACAGTCAACATCGATTTGTGATGCCCCTATTTCGACCGCAGCGTGAAGTGCTATTTGAATATTACCAAAGGCAATCCTCAATTGGATCTTCCGCAGCTCAATTCATTTTATGACGCTTCCACCGAACACGGCACCTGCCACCAGCGGACATTGGGCTAGCCGCCTAAAGCGTGCGGAGCGCGATCACTGCCAACCGTGTGTTAGTGGTAAAAGCGGAGGAAGGACGCGAACCCCTGACACGCTGACAGTGACCAACAGAGGTTCGTCAATGCGTTTCCACGTGCATGCTCTTCAGCCAAGGGTCTTAGGAGCAACGAATTTGCGCAGCACCAAAAATGCAAAAATTGTTAAGCTTGTTTCTTGCCTAGAGTGTTAACCCTTAGCCTTGCGTCGATGTTATGAGTTGGTGTGCGACTAGCGTGGAATGCTTGGGGCGTTTCGCCTCGCAATCCAGGAAACGCACGTCATGAACAATACTCGTAGCTATGCCGTCGCCTTGGCCGCAGTCCCTATCGTTCTGCTGGCGCAGCCGGCCGCCGCCCAAGACAGCACTTCCGGCACCATGCCGGTCTCCGCAACTGTGCTAGAAAATTGCACTGTCGTCTCGTCTGCAATGGCCTTCGGACCGATCACCGATGTCGGTGCATCTAACGTAGATTCTACTGCGACGCTCACGCTCACTTGCACCGCGAACGCCAGTTATGAAATTCAGCTGGACGATGGTGTTAACGCGGATTCCGGCCAGCGTCGTCTTGCGAATGCAGGAAATGATCAATTCCTCAATTATGATATCTATCAAAACCTCGCCCGCAGCACACGGTGGGGCGACGACCTCGGTATCGACACGGTCAGCGGTTCTGCCAACGTTCTGGGCATCTCGACGGTGACCGCTTACGGTCGCATTCCCCAAGGGGTCGCCAAGGTCCCTGCGGGCCTTTACGCCGATACGATCACGGTTACGGTTAACTTCTAACGCGGATTAAACGTTTTTTCGGACATCGCCATTAGGAGCGGTGGGTGTGATGAAGCACTCGCCGCTCCTTTTGTTTTGCGCCATCATGGTAGCAGCCTGCTTGCCCGCAGATGCACGTTCGCAGGCTGCCACGCCACGCGCCAACATGAATGTTACACCGCTCAGCCTCAGCCTGCCATCTGGGCAGTCTGCCACGCAAATGCTCGTGCGCAACCAGGGTGAAGACCGGCTCGCTATTCAGCTTCGCGTATTCGAATGGACGCAGGTCGATGGCGAAGATCATTATGCCGAAGCCGAGGATATCATAGTCTCGCCGTCCATTGTCCGTATCGAGCCTGGCCAGGCTCAATCGTTCCACGTCCTGTCACGCAGCGAACATCAAGCGGGCCGCGAGGGCCGATATCGCGTTGTCATAGATGAACTTCCCGGAACCACCGTCGCAAGGTCGGGCACAGCACAGACGCGGCTACGGCTGACACTTCCCCTGTTTACAGGCAGCGATACGGTCGCCCCAGCCAGTCCGCAATTTGTTGTGCAACCGGGCAAACTTCTGATCGGCAACAGCGGCGGCCGCGTGCTGCGACTGACAAATCTTGAGGTCAATGCCGCAGGCCAGCCTGTCGATCTGGGCGCAGAAGCAGCGCTGCAATATGTATTCAGCAACAGCTGGGTGAGCATCCCGTTGCCGATCGATACCGCCTGCTCCGATGCCGTTGTAAGCGTGTCTGCGCTGGCTGCCGATGAGCCGATCGATGCGATCGCGCACCAAGACTGCTCTTAAGGCAGCTACGGGTCTAGCGACAGTTGCCCTTGCGTTTCAGTCGTTAAAGGCAAGCGCCCAGAACGATCCGTTCGCCCTGCCCCCTCAGACAGCACAGGGTTGTGAGGCACATTTCTGCCGAAACACTTCTTCGTCGCAAGATCCCACCGCTGACCGGGATCGAGGCACCTATTATGCCGATGTCGTCATCAACGGAGAGCGCCAGGATCGCATCGTAGCCATGCGCGGCGTTGGCAACGAATTGGCCATCGCCAGCGGCTTTGCCCTGTCGGCAGGCATAGTGCGAACATTGCCCGATACCGAATTTGTCAGACTGTCTTCCGTCGAAGGCCTGACGCATAGCTTCGATACGCGAAGCTACATCTTGTCGATCGAAATGCCGCTTTATTCGAATGGCGCCAACCTTGTCTCTTTCGCGGGCGCGCGACCAAGAGCGGTAACAGCGATCTCAGATCTCACTGCGCTAATCGTCGATTACGACCTTTCAGCCCAGCTTGATGGGGACGGTGCCCACCTGAGCGGATTGGTTGCACCGCGGCTGGTGAGGGGCAATGTCGCGCTGGAGGCTAGTGCACGCTTCGACACGAGCGGAGGCCGCGAATCACGCGGAGTCACAAGACTCGAAACTGCGCTGACAATCCGCGAGCCAGCAGAAACGTTGTCAGCCACATTGGGCGACTTCATCAGTCAGGCCCCAAACGGCGCGCGCGCCGTGCGAATGGGTGGCATCAGAATTGGCACTGACTTCGATTTACGCCCAGACATTGTGACACAACCGTTGCCCGATTTTGTTGATAGCGTAGCCGTCCCGACAAGTCTGGACGTGCTGGTAAACGATCGGCGAGTGGGGAGCGCACAGATCCAATCGGGTGAGTTCACGGTCCGAGACATTCCAGTTCCGGTTGGCCGTAGTGAAGTAGGCGTCGTGGTGCGCGACGCGCTTGGGCGGGAAACCATCAGGACGGTGAATTTCTATTCGTCACGCGCCTTGCTGGCCCCGGAGTTGCGAGAAGCAGCGCTGAATGTTGGCGCGGTGCGCAGGAATTACGGGCGTGCAAGTAATGACTACGGTCCACTCGCTGTAAGCAGCATGTATCGGCAAGGCCTGACGTCACGCCTGACCGCGGGGGTCATGGTCGAATTGGGAGGCCGCGTTAGCACCGCCGGTGTGACGGGAGATCTGGTCATAGGCGACCAAGGCATCTTGTCTGTCGTTATGCGTGCCAGTCGAGCGAACTATTTCTCTACGGGCGAGCAAGGCGGAACACTTGTTGAGATCGGATATGAAAGCGTTGGCCGCGAGCTCTCTTATTCAGTGCAATACCGCACTGTGTCGCCCTATTTCGCGGACATTGCCAGTGCTAATGGCGATGCACCGCCGCCATCGCTTATCGCGGCCAATATCGGCTTCGACTTGCGTGATTACGGCAAGGTTCGCTTATCGGCAATTCAGCAGGAACGGCGCAACGCATCGCAGCCGACAGACCCTGCACAGGTCACTCGCCTGATCTCTGCCAACTATCGTCACCGTGTCAGGCGGGGGATAAACCTCTCGCTCGATGCAAGCTATCGCAGCGATCGCCGCGGTCACGATGGACTGTCCTTCTTGGTGGGCCTTTCGATGTCGCTGGGCGGTTCACGGTTTGGTCAAGTCAGCTACTCGCATTCTTCGGGACATGGATATTTGCAGGGCGGATATTACGATCCTGATATTGAACCGCTCGACACCGGATACTCGCTCGTTGCGGGGCTCGGTTCTACACATCGGGTAGCGGCATCGGTATCTCGACGCGAACATTGGGCGCGAATGGAGGTGCAAGCCGAAGTCGTCGGAAGCGATTTGGCAATGCGCGCCGGAATGCGCGGTTCTCTGATTGTTGCCGATGGAGAAGTCTTTGCGTCAGAGGGCGGTAGCGACACCTACATCTTGGCCGATGCCAACGGCATCAACGATCTTGAAATCCAGCGCGAAAATCGACCAGCAGGCACCACTGGCCGCGGCGGAAGCCTGCTCATCGGGCAAGTGCCTGGATATAATGAGATCAAGATTGGCTTTGATCCAGCTCGCCTGCCAACTGACGTTTCAGCCGGTAGTATCGAAGAATATGTCACCGCGGCACCGCGATCGGTCGCGCGGGTGCAACTAGACGTCACGCGATATATCCCGAGGATCATTGCTTTGGTCGATCCCAGGGGCGAGCGCTTCCCCCCAGGAACGGTGGCAATCGCGATGCCATCGCGGTCAGAATATATTGTTGGCCTCGACGGAAGACTGGAACTGAATGCCGCGCTTGATGATGCCAGTCTCGAAATTATTGAGCCGAGCGGCGAGATATGCCGCGCGGAGTTGATCGAGAGCGTGACCACAGAACGCGGACACGAAATGCTGCGCTGCTTTATCCGCTCGCGAACCTATGCATTTGACCCCAGCGAAGCATCGAGCGCGATAGCCAGTCCCAAGAACCGAAAGTGTCGCAAACGCGCGAGCACGACGCAAGCTTGCCGTCGGTCGCTTTCCTTCGGAAGATGGTGACGGAGAAGAGACTTAAACCCGCGACACGCGGATTATGATTGAAAATGAAACGATAGATAGGCGCGTCCCATCGTAAGCGATGAATTTGCTCACGTCAGACCTGACTTCCAAGCCTATTTGCCACGTGCCTTCACTTGCTGCAATGTATGGCAAACAAAGGGATACCCGTGAGCATATTTAAATTCACCGCATTAGCTTTCGCAGCGATATTCTCCGCCCCTTCGATCGTGGAAGCCCAAGTGAGGATCACGAATGTCTCGGTTCTCAACGTCGAGAACGGAGAATTTTTACCTAACCGCACAGTTATGATTGTGGACGGTGTGATCGCCGATGTCTCGATGTCCGATGAGGAACCACCAAGCGCGGACGCACAGGTTATCGATGGGACCGGCAAATTCCTCATACCGGGTCTCATCGACATGCACGTTCATACCGATCGTTCAGGACTGCCGCTGTTTTTGGAATACGGTGTCACCACAGTCCGCGATATGGGCACCCATTTTGCGCCATTGGAGGCCGGATCTGGCGGTCAGCTGCAAATGCGTTCCGACGTGGCCAGCGGACTCGTGGCAGGCCCGGAATTGTTCCTCTCATTGCGTATTCTTGATGGAATTGAGCGCAACCGATGGCTCATGCACTTTGCGCATGCCGACACTCCCGAAGAAGGAGCAGCATTGGTCGATCAGGTTGCCGATGCGGGCGGAGATTTCATTAAAATCTACACCGACCTCGACCCGGATGTGTTTAACGCGATTGCCACCAGAGCGCGCGCAAGAAATCTGCCGATGGTCGGTCATGTCCCCGGACGTGTAGGCTATGCGAAAGCGGCAGAAATGGGCCTAACCACCGCCGAGCACCTGCGCGGATTCTTCATCGATGCGTCCAACGAGGAAGACCGCTGGCGCGACATATACGAATTGGCAGCACTAAGCGGAGACGCTTCACAAACATACGCCTTGGTCAACGGTCGCCTATTGGAGATTGCGGAAACTTACGACTACGAAAAGGCAGCGGCACTATTCAGTCTGCTCCGAGACAACCGGGTTGGAATCGTTCCGACTCTCGTAGTGCTGGACGATCCCCGCTGGCAATATCCCTCCGCTCAACCAGATCCGGCCCTCGTGGCGCGGCTAAGCGAGATTTATGGCAATATCGTCACGCCATCCGACGACCCGCGAGGGCCTTTTGCGAGCGTGGCTGACGGGCTCGCGGTTCATGTCAGGCAGCGCCAATTAGTTGGCGATATGCACCGCGCAGGAGTCGCCATACTTGTCGGGACTGACGCCTCAAATCCATTTGTATTGCCCGGTATCTCGCTGCACGAGGAGCTGGCACAGCTGGTGCGTGCCGGTCTGACAAATGCAGAGGTGTTGCGGGCAGCAACTATTACCAATGCGCGGTACCTTGACGCTGATGACCGCATCGGGTCAATCGCAGTTGGTAAAGAAGCTGACCTCGTTTTGTTGCGCTCAAACCCGTTGATTGACATCGCAGCCACGAGAGACATCGACGCCGTATTGGTCGATGGTGAGATCGTGCAAATCAATAGTGATGGTGCGCAAGACCGTCAGAGCGCTCCGCAGTAGCGTAGCGCTCGAAAACAGATCGACTAAGTTTGATAGCGAGAAGGGGCTTAAATCCCCGACAGGCGGATTGAGAGTCCTCTATTCGACACAATCTGCTCTCTAAGCTTTTGTCCGCTTTCCACCCCAATTGTCGCCATTGCGGTGGCGTTTGGTCGATCCAGAATGCAGTCGTCGTCAGGAATTGGTCTTGTGAACGGAATTGGGCCGCATCCGGACGGTAAGGTCGGAAGCGGGTTCCTAAAATGCTCTAGAAACACCTAATTCCATTCGCGTCCTCCGATAGTCGAAAATTTCAACGGTGCTTGTATTTCTTTCAAGCGTCCCGCGGATAAATGGTGCAAATGTGCCGATGCGGAAATTTCGAAATGTTGCTCCAAGACTGGCTCGATAAAGGCGGTCAGACCGCCTTTCAGGAAACAGTGCTAGTCGTTCGTCCGCTCTTACTCGCCCGAAACTTGCAGTTGCGATTAGCGTGATTGGCCCCGCTTCTCGGTAGGCCGAGAGCATGGCAATTCCTGCCCAAGTTGAATACGCTGGATCGCGCGACGATTGGCGATCAACTGAAACCGTCACTCCGATGCCCGCGCGGCTTGATAGAGCGCGCTCGTAGCCAAGTGAAACTGAGTAGGTAATTCCATCCTGCAACGCGTTGAAGTGGTTGGAATTGAAGAGCACGCTTGCCGCCCCGCGTATTTGCGCTTCGCGTCCGAGCGGATGGAAGTAGTTCAGATTGAGCGTGACGGCGCTCGAGTATGGGGCTCCGCCGAACCAGCGCCATAAACCGCCGGCCTCGACCGAAAATCGATCTGCACCAATGCGAAGCTCGGGGCCGAGCGTTGCCGCGAGGGCCAGATCGTTGAAGTCCTTTTCGCGATAAAGATCGGCTGAACCGGAAACACGGCTGAACAAGTTTACCTGATCATTCATCGGAAAGCGCGCAAATGCCTGCGCGCGGATTGCCAGTCCGACGCCAGATCGCTCTCTCGCGTCTTCGTTGAGCGTGAAGTCGCCAAATATCGTACCGAGCGAGTCTGAGCGTGTAGCGCGGTTGATATTGCTGTCAGGTGCCAGGGCTATGTCGAAGCTGGCGCCGATAGGTCTTTGTGCGCGCAAGGCAGCCGAATAGTGATCAACTATGCGCGCCACTTCGGGTGGCAATCCTCCAGCCTGTGCTTCGCGCAATGCGCGGCGTGCTCCCGCTTCGTCTCCCATCAAATCTAGCACTTGGGCCAATTCCAGACGAACCCGCTGTGCGTCGGGGATCTCATCGAGGATCGAGCGCAACAAGACCGCCGCTTCGGAGTAGCGCCCTGCCAACATGTTCAGTCCTGCGAGGCGGAACCGCGCTTCGCTGCGAATTTCGAGCGACGGGTCATCAGACAAGGCGCGATACGCGGTTTCGGCGGTAGCGAGATCGCCGTTATGCTGCGCTTCTTCGGCCAGCAGGAGAAGTTGACCTGCATCCAGTCTGACCTCCTGTCTTTCTTGGGCTTTATCAGCAGATGCAACCGCAGGAACTGATTGGGACATTGTCGCCAGCACCCATGAAACACCTAGGCAGGCATGGGCAAGCTGGCGACGAGACAATCCAAAGTGAGGCGCGGATCGCATTTTTCATCACCGCCCTGCTTGGGCACCGTCCTGCCGGCGGGCAATCCATGCCCCGATCGCCTGATGTGACTGACCGTTGATCATCAAAGGAAGAGCCCAGGAACCGATGGCTTCCTGGGCGGCCGGCCCGGTAAAGAGCCCATTGAAATGGTTGAAGCCGGTCAGACCGGTTATGAATTGGCCTGAAAAGGAATTGGTGCCCGATGTCAGAGTCATTGGCGACGTCGTGAAATTTCCCACCAAGCGCGATTGCATTCCATCCGGCACGTAAAGTTCAAGCGATCCTGTTAACAAGCTTCGAGCAAAATCGACGTTGAGTGTCGAATAGCCGTCTATCCCGCCAAAATAATAGCCGCCATAAAGATTGTCGAAATAGGTGATATCGACTTGGCCCGATGTGACGCCTCGATACGTCGCGCTGCCAGTGACCGGAATTGACGAGGTCGGAGTTGGCGAGCCAAACGCGAGATATCCAGTCAAGCCACTATTTGCATCGCTCCAACTGGCCAGCTCCGAATATTGAAACCCAAGATCGGCGCTGCGCCGGGTTATGAAAGTTGCATGATTTTGTGAAGCGGACGCAGTCTGGAAGAAATTGTTGTCGCGGGTCGGATCGAGCAGTCCCTTGTAGTGAATTAGCCGGTCATAAGCGGCACCCGGCAGCCGCACCTCATAATAGCCCGCCGCGTTGTACCGAATACTGGGCTGGCGGGTGGGCTCGATCGAGACATCTATCAGCCGCGTATTTTGTTCGATAGCCGAATAGCCATCGCCAGCATTTGTCGTACTGACACCAATCCCGGCGTATTGCTGGGGCGACGGATTGGCGAAAATCGTGACTGGCACATTCGGCGGAGCGGGAGTGGGAGCAGGAGTTGGTGTGGGGCGAGGCGCCGCAATTGGATCCGGCGCGAAAGCGATCCCGCTGTTCCCTCCACCACAGGCGGAAAGACCAAAGCATACCAACCCGGCAATCGATTTTGCCATGTTTGCGCGGAACAACATGATATTTTCCTCCCTGTGCTAGTTCCTTCGGGCGATCCAAACGCCCGCCATGGTGCCGATTTCAGTAGTATTGGGATAAACGAACGGAGCCTGCCAATTCGCCATCAGTTCCGTCCCCTGCGGCCCGGTGAATCTACCCCGGAAGAATGATTCCGCATTGGAACCAGGCGCAGCAAAAGAACCGGAGAAACTGGTACTGCCCGTCGAATAGACCGTGTCTCGAAACGCATAGGTCCCTAGCGGCGTGCCATTGACACCAATCGCAATCCTGGGCCTCATTTCACCGCTCAAGGTTCCCGCCGCAAAATTGAAGGCGAGATCGACAGAACCAAAGACGTCAAGGCTCGGTCCCACGCCACCAGTCGGCGATAGCCTGCCGTTTGTGAGCCCCCGAATGTCGCCCGAGTAGCTTGCCGTACCAGTGATGGGCACGTCGTTCGCCGAAGTTGGAATCCCGTAGGCAAGGACACGCTTGTGCTCGCCAAACGAAGCAGACTGATACTCGCTCCCGAAACTTGTGTAGGTGAAGCGCGATGATTGGGGCCAATCGAGTGAAAAGGATTTGCTGTTGAATTGAGAGCTGCCGTCAACTGATATGTACCCACGGGTCCGCTCGATGTTGGTCCAGCCGTTGGAATTGTAAGTGCCGTCGGCGGTAAGCGGAACATAGGTTCCACCATCAACCCGATAGGTTCCGTCGGTCGCCGAATACGTTATCCGAACGACATCTTCCTCTGACCAAATGGAGCCCCAGCCGTCAGTGCTGACACTGGCAGTAATGAACGGCGCCGAACTCTGCAGGCCAATTGGTCCAGCCGGAATAGGAGGAGCGGCAGCACTTCCCATCGGTGGGGTCGGCGATGGAGGAGGCGTACTGGCGATACCACCGCCGCTTCCTCCACCGCAGGCTGCCAGCAGCCCACAAACCGATCCTGCAAGGAAGAACTTGCGAATTTGCGATCTTTTCATTGGTGCCTCCATCTACCAGTATTCAGCGGCGAGACGGACCCCGTCGCGGTGGAATGCCAACCGGACTTTTTCTTTGCGAAAATGGACGTGCGAAATAGGCTGACGATGCTGAGAAATAGGCCTATTTTGGGCGTCGATGTCACAATCTGTATCCCGGTAGTCTTCCGAGAGTATCGGGTATTCAGCCGGAACAGTTAATGATGGAGCGACGATGTTTGGCTGATGATTTGCCGACGACTGGCCCGAAAGAGCGCGATTGCCTCGATCTTGCACACCGTGGAGACATTGTGCTTGGGCGCACCACTATCCGCCCATCAATCCGGACAATCGAGGGTCCCGAAGGCGCCGCAAAATGCGAGCCGCGCGCAATGCAGGTCCTTTTGGCACTTATCGACGGGCACGGTTCGGTATTGGCGAGGGACGATCTGATCGAGCTGTGCTGGGACGGGAGGATTGTTGGCGATGACGCGATAAACCGAGCAGTGGCTGCGATCCGCCGCACGGGTGCGGAGACGGGCGCGGATTTCACGATCGAAACGATTCCGCGTATCGGCTATCGACTCACCTGGGCCGATTCGCAATCTGGCGAACCGCCCGGGCTCGCAGGTGTCGAGCCGCGAGATGATCTTGACGGTGCTGGAAGCGGTCTGTCTCGTCGAGCAATGCTAGCCGGTTCGATCTCCACCGCAGCCATATTAGGAGCCACTGCTTGGGGATATTTCTTCTTGCAGGAACGAGCCGACTATCTTGCAAGGATTGGCTTGGCGCGGCGCCTTCTCAACACCCAAGATGGCATTGTGAGGGCTCAGCAGTCGCTTGAAGAACTGGCCGAAAGCTACCCCGACCGCCCCGAGGCCTGGGGGCTGCTGGCTTACGCCAGATATAAAGCGGCCGAAATGGTGCCTTTCCAGGAAACGGGTGCCATGGTGAGTTCTAGCGAGGAAGCCGCCGAACGTGCGCTTTCCCTGGATGCCGAGCAGAGCGATGCCTTGCTCGCCATCGCCATGCTCAGATTCAGCTTTGCAGACTGGAAGGAAACCGAAGACAGGGTCCGACAAGTCATCGACATTGCACCAGACAATGTAGAGGCTATCGAATTTCTTGTCGTCCTGCTTCAATGTGTCGGTCGATGCGAGGAATCGAGCCAATGGCTCAATCGCGCAATCGCAATCCGGCCGATGCAACCTTCGCTACTTTTCAAAAAAGCCCTCAAGCATTGGATATTCGGGCGAGTGGCAGACGCAGATCGGGTGATTGATGGAGCCCTGAACCTCTGGCCGCGAAACGAATGGGTATGGAACACGCGATTAATGATTTACGCGTTTACCGGGCGTCCCCGTGCGGCAATCACGATGCTTGAGGATAGAGAAAACCGGCCCGCATCGATGTTGTTGAGCACGGCGAGTGTTTGGCGAACTGCCTTAATAGCGCTCGATAGTGGCTTGGCTGATGACATTGCCAAGGCCCGCGACGCAATATTGCAGTCCGCGCCTCATGGACCAGCCAATGCAGGTCAGGGCGTCATGCTCTTGTCGTCGCTTGGCGAACTGGATGCAGCCTATGAAATCGCCAACGGTCTTCTTCTCGCCCGTGGCAGGAGTGTCGGGTCCATACAGGCAAGCATCGACCCACGACTAATTAACAGCCAAAGCTGGCGCAGGACCCAATGGCTTTTCATTCCGGCAACCGAGAACCTGCGCGGAGACGATCGTTTCAGTGATCTTTGCCGGGACCTTGGGTTGCTCGATTATTGGCGGATGGTGCAGGTGTGGCCGGATGACATCGTCATCGGGTCCTTGAAAACTGAAGTCGCCTGATCGATCAAAACCGAGCCTCGATGCCAGCCCCGACTTCTCGAGGATCACCTGCAGTTGCGCTCATCAGGTCAGCAAAGCGATAGGTGAGGTAGAACTCGTCGAGCAGGTTGCGAACATATCCGAATGCAGTGATGCCGCCCCAAGTCCACGATGCTCTCGCGTCCAGGGTGGTGGATCCGTCAATGCGACGCGCGGCAGTTTCTAGATCGTCACTGAAATAGCTACTGTTGTGTCGAACCTGTGCGGAAAGCGTAAAATGCTCGGAAGGCGCCCAAACCAACGAACCCGAGCCACTGAAATGCGGGGACCGCTGAAACCGCTTGCCTAGGGTCAGGTCAGTTGGATCGATGGTTTCTGTCGTCCGCGTGTCGAGGATGCCGATTGCACCTCGTATTTGAAGCCGCCTTGATGGTCGCCAGTCCACAGCGAACTCGCCACCCATTGACCAGGCGCGGGGCGCGTTGCCGACACTTGCTATTGTGGTAACTTGACCGCCGGGGAGAACTACCGGAATGGCGGTGGGGCGCTGGGCATCGGTCAATTCGTATCGAAAGACATTGGCCGAAGCGGCCAGACTGTTATCGATCAACTGCAGGCGGCCGAAAATCTCGAAATCCCAGAGATATTCAGCGTCGAACGTCTCAACCTGTCCAATTGCCGCATTGATGTTTATACCACCTGGGTTGGACGCGCGCTGAATCATTGATCCAACACGCAGTTCCGATGTTACGTCCCAAGCGAGTGAGACTTTTGGCAACCAAGCCGTGAATGTTCTATCATATTCAACGGGAAGGCTGAGAACATTTCCCGTTAGCGCCCCAAGCCGGACCTGTCCGTCATATTGGTAACGCAATCCCGCAATCAAAGTGAACGACGTGTCTAGTGGATAACTAACCTCGCCGAAAAGCCCGAGGCTAATCTGCGTATCTGAAAACACACCGGCTCCGCGAACCAGGGGAAACGCGGCAAGGTTGATGATCTGCTCAAGGCTCGACCGCGTGAAGTTCGTTCCCCCTGTCAGCGTCAGTCCGTCGCTCGATCGCCAAGTGATGACTGGCTCGACCGAGAAGTCCCTGGAGTAGATGGCAGCCTCCCCCAACCCCTCCGGGGCATAGCGTTGAACGTCAGCTACGCCGAAGCTGGAAATCACGCGCAATTCGAGACCGTCCGAGGGCTGGTACGAGATTTCGCTTGTCAGGGAATCCACGCTTATCTCGAATATGCCATAAATCGCGTTTGGATCGAGGCGATCTTCGAAAGGCTGTTTGATCCCTTCGATTTGAGGCATGCGGGAGAATCCGTGCGAATAGGTCAAGCCAATGCGAGTTTCCGGAAGGCTGGACGGCTCCACCAGCATCTTGGCGCGCACAAAATAAAATTCATCGATGTTGGGGTCGATACCAACTACCGCACTGACGATCTCGCTAGATGTTCGACTGCGTTGCCAATCTCCGCTAATTCGAAATGCGATTGTATCGTCTAAGAGCGGACCAGAAATCAAACCTGAGGTGTGCCGTTTGTCGTAATTTCCTGCGACAACCCGGGCTCGTCCCTGCCAATCGAAGGTGGGTTCATTGGTTTCGACATGGATCGCGCCGCCAATTGAATTACGCCCTTGCGAAGTCGATTGCGGGCTACGGAAAACTTCGAAGCGTTCAACGTCCCAAATCGAATTCATGCCGAACGCAAGCTCGTAATAAGTGAGGGTTCTACCATCGACCCGGATTGTGACACGCGGGCGCGAACCAGAAAGAAAGGCTGGAAGATCACGCACGACCCCCGTGGAATCTTGACCTCTGATTGATGGCCCTTCTCCGCCTGATCCTAGTTGGATATTGGGGATATGCGAGAGTAGTTGTTCAACCCTATCGGGGCTGGCTAATTCGTCGATTGCCTCGCGGTCCTGGACGACAGCGCTGGAAGCCGTCTCTTTGATGGTACGCGAAACGCGCTCGCCCGTTACGACAATTTCTGGCCGTTCCTGATCTTGATAAATTGCGGCTGGCTCGGCTGGGACCGAAGCCAGTATCAACACCTCAATCATTGGCAGATATTATCACAGTCTGCCAATGAGATCGCGAACTAATTGCATCGATTAGGAACGCCTAATCCAGCTGCTGCAAGCGGTGGAGGTCAACTGGTCGACGCTCACGCTTTCATTTGGTGCGTCTCCTCCTGCGAACACTCATGCTTAATAAGGGTGAATGATGGCAATAGCGCCTGCCTCTTTGCAACAACTCACGACTGGCGCTCGTTACCATCAGGCGCGACGTTGGTGGTTCCATCCCGAATCTCGCTTATGGCGGCTCTTAGACTGGAGCTAATAGCTGAGAATCGTGCAAATTTGAGGGCGCAAAGCGGTCTTTCGAAGGAGACTAATTGCGTTGTGACTGCCTCCACCGCCACTTGCCCAAGCACTTGTCTTTCGGAAGAATTCAGTCGCTCAGGCAGCGAGCGAATTTGGCGAATTGTCGGTCAGCTGACATGCCGGGCGCGCCGGGATATCTGGCGCCCATGACGGCGCCCTGATAGCGCGCAAGCGTGATTTGCGGATCAATGCGGCGGGCCTCGTTGACATTGGCTACAGCAGCGCGCGGCCTGTCCTCCATGCATTCGCTGAATGCGAGGCCATAGTAGAAGTGGGCGTAATTGGGGTTCCGGTCGATCGCTTCGACCATCGCCTCACGTGCGGCCGCATATTCACCCTGGGAGTTGTGACAGCTTGAGCGGAACCACGCCCACAAGCTGTAGCGCCGCTCTCGCGGCGCGCGCGTTTCCGATTGCCGCAGGAGCGCCAGACCATCCTCCGCATCGCCAAGGTAACAGGTCGCCAGGCCAAGCACTGCCGCGGTGTGCGCTTCGTTGGGATTGATCTCCAGCGCCCTGGACAACAGCCTTCGCGCGGTCGGCAAATCTCCATCGATATAGATCGCCAATTGCCCTGCCACAGCAAGGATTTCCGGATCGCCGGGATCGGACCCGCGCAGCGAAGCAATCAGTTGGCGCGCTTCGACAAGGTCCTGTTCGCGGTTCACCGAATACCTGCTTGTGGCGTTGAGGACGAGCTGGGTCGCAAGCAGGGTCTGCGCGGCACGGCTATCCGGATCGATCTCCAGCGCACGTCGCGCCAGATCGACTATCCGCAAGGCAGGCTCGCGGCCGTAGCGATAGCGCTCATCCTCTGCCTTTTGGACCAGTTCGTACACGTTGAGGTCAAAGGTATCGCGTTTGCGCACGCGCGCGATTTCCGATGCTTCGATTTCCGATAGCACGGCGGTAGCGATTTCTTGCACAGCCTGATCCTGCAGTTCGAAGAAATCGCCGATGGGGCGAGTAAACCGCTTGGACCAGATCTGCGTTTGGCTTTCGGTGTCGATCAGGTCGATACGGAGCAGGAAATTGTCTCCCTGTTCGCTGAGCGAGCCGGAAACGAGGTAGCGCGCACCGAGTTCGGCCACCCTTGAATCGGCCGATGTCAGTATATCTCTGGTGGAACTGTACGGCGTGATCCGCATATCCGGTACGCGCGAGAGGCGCGAAATGATGTCACGCGTCATGCCCTCGGCCAGAAATGTTCTTTCCGTCGACCGGCTGTCGTTTTCGATCGGGAGTATCGCCAACGAGACACGCGGGTCCTGCATCGCGGTCCCTGCATCCGATGCCCCGAGGCTGTCACCGCGCAGGATAGCCAGGGAAAACAGCGCGAGGACAGCGAAAACCGCCGCGATTGCCACTGCGTATCGGATACCCGCCTTACGCCCCGTTTCGGCGAGGGGATCGAAGGTCTCAGCTTGCGCAGTGGCAAGGTCCTGCGGCGCAGCTAGGGCGGATTCTATCGTTGCATCGAGACGGTATCCGAGTTTGCGAATGGTCGCGATGCGGTCTTCGAGCTGGTGATCGTCTGCCAGTGTCTTGCGCAACAGCGATATCAGCCTGCTGAGGCTTTCGTCGCCTCCTTCGCCGTGGGGCCAGAGCCGTTCGATAAGCTCGCTGCGCTGCATGAGCTGTCCGGGAAATTCCGCGAGCGTGGCCAAAAGGGCCATGACCTTGGGCTCGACCATGCTGGTTGCGTGCGGGCTGGACAGGCGCATGGCTGCCGGCTCGACAAGTACACCGTCGAGCGTGAAAGCCTCCAGCGAAAATTCAGACCGGCTCGCCAATTTCCAAACATGTCCCCCCTGCCCGCTCCTTAGCACTTTCGCGCAGTCCTCCAAGGAATTTCAATCCGCAGGGACAGAGAAATTTGACCTGCGTAAAAGACGGATTTGCGTGAAATCATCCTGCAAAAACAAGCCATAAGAAAACCATCAGATGACGATCAGGACAAGTCGCGTGGCTTGTGGGACTATGGCTTCGATCAGATAACCGTGGAGGGGGGTCACGATGATCAATGCACGGTCACGCACCGTGAAAATGGGGGGCAGGAGCGGCAGGCTGGTGGCGGTTTTGGTCGTCACGCTTGCTGCTCCGCTTGCCGCCTGTGGTTCGCCCGCCAGCGAGTCCGAGCGGGCCGACCAGTCGGCTATCGGAGAGGCAGTGATGGCCGATGTTGGTCAAACAGTCGCGGCGTACAACGCCCGGGATGCCGAGCGTGCAGTGCGGAGCACCGCGCCGGATTTTGTCCAAATCGCGCATGGTCAACCCAATGCCGATCAACACGCAAACCTGGCCAACACAAGTTTGGCAGTGGCCGACCCTGCACTCGAGATGACCATCAATGACGAAGAAGTGGTCGTCACGCAGGCGGGCGATATGGCGATCTACTCCAGCCGCTATGCCTATACCCACACCGATCCGCAAACCGATGAGGCGGTCGTGGAGGAGGGCAACTGGTTGCTGATTTACCGGCGGCAACCCGACGGCACGATAAAAATCTATCGCGAAATCGTCTCTGCCCTGCCGGCAGAAGCGCAATGACGTGCCGGCACGTCACGATCGGCCATGCGCCGGATTCCGGCATTTGCCCGCAGCACAGTTCCATCGAAAGGTTTTCAGCATGACGAAACTACGTTCTCCCGAACATATCGTCGACAATTGGCATTGCGATACGCGGGTCTGGAACGATTTTGCCCTTCGTCCTGGCGACATAGTGGTGGTCACGCCGCCCAAATGCGGCACCACCTGGACGCAGCGCATCCTCGACATGTTGTTGCACCAGTCGATCGAACACAGACCCTTCACCATGACGCAGCCGTGGCTCGATGCCTATTTCGTGCCCAATGATCTCGCGATCCCTGCCTTGGAAGCCACCGAAGGTCCTCGCTCGCTGAAATCGCATGCGCCGCTTTCTGCGCTGCCGTTGCATGATGATGTGCTTTACATTCACGTTGCAAGGGATCCGCGCGATGCGGTCATGTCGTTCTTTGATCATACAAGCGCCTATTCGGCAAAGACGCTCAGTGAGCTGGATGAGCGGGGCATGGCCAACCCGGAGCTTGGAGCACCCTATCCGCGGGCGCCCCAAGAGCCGCAGGCGTTCTTCCGCCGCTGGATGCGAGACCCTGCCTATGCGCCATTCGATGACTACACATCGCGCGAGATGTTCGAGATGTCGCGAGGCTTCTGGGCCGAACGCAATCGCCCGAATGTCCTGTTGTTGCACTACAATGACCTCAAGGCGGACCGCGAGGGAGAGATGCGCCGGGTTGCACAATTCTGCGGTATCGAAACCCCCGAACCCCTTTGGACGCAAATGGTAGAGGCTGCGGGCTTTGATGCCATGAAGCGCGACAGCGAGGCGCTTCTGCCCAACCTCATGGAAGCCTTCGAAGGAGGTGCGCGCCGCTTCGTCAACAAGGGAACCAACAAGCGCTGGGAAGGCGTGCTGTCCGAGGAGGACCTCGAAGATTACCGCGCACTTATGGAGCAGGAACTAGAACCAGACCTTGCCGACTGGCTGGAACATGGCTGGCGGGATTCGGCACGCGAAGACCATGCAGTCAGCGGATCATAGCGGTGGCAACGGCAAATCCTGCATACGTCGCGCCACGACCCGGCATGTGGAAGCTTATCGGTCCGGCGCTGCTGTTTTCGGGTTGTGCAATCGGCACTTCACACCTCGTCCAGTCCACCCGTGCCGGGGCGGTCTACGGCCTGGCGCTGGTGGTTATCATCCTGCTCGTCAACCTGCTCAAATATCCGGCCTTCCGTTTTGGTGTCGACTATGGCCACGCGACCCATCGCTCGATCCTTGCCGGCTATCGCCACCTCGGGCGCTGGGCCGTGGTGCTGTTTGCGCTCGCGATCATACCGATAACGCCGATCATCCACGCCGCAGTCACCGCTGCCACGGCGGGTGTATTCATCGCAGTCACTGGCGTCGAACTGCCGGTAACAACTGTCGGGGCGGTATTGCTTCTGACCATTGGGGCGCTGCTATTGTTTGGAGGTTATGACTGGCTCGACAAGGTCAACAGGGTGCTGCTCGCCTTCCTGGTGGTCTCGACACTCGCAACTACCGTGCTGGTGCTGCCGCGCGTCGAATGGGGAACGCTTGCCGATGTGACATGGGTGGCAGACCCGGTCGCCATCCTGTTCGTCATCGCACTGGCCGGGTTCATGCCCAATCCGCTCGAAGTGTCGGTGTCGCAGTCCCTCTGGACCGCCAAGGTGGAGCGGAACCTGGGCGAGGGTAATGGCAGCCTCATCGCCGACGCTCGCAAGGCCTTTGCATCAGGCTATACGCTGACGGCCATTATGGCGGTCTGCTTCTGCATCATGGGCGCGGGTGTCATGCACTCGGCAAGCGTCGCGCCGGAAAGCAATGCGCCAGCCTTTGCCGCGCAAGTAATCGGGCTTTACCGCTCGGTGCTGGGCGAAAGCGCGGCAATGCTTGCCGCGATCGCAGCGCTGAGCGTGATGCTGACAACGGCGCTCGCTGCGGTTGATATTGGCAGCCGGATCGCCGCCTCGACCGTCCAGCACATCAGCGACCGGACCAATGATGCCGATTTCAACCGGTTCTACCGTTTTGCCGTGCCGGTGCTGGTGGTGCTCGACATACTCGTGCTGTTCACCTTGCTGTCCGATTTCACCACGCTGATGGATCTGGCGACGAGCCTCGCGTTCGTCGCCGCACCCATAATTGCCGTCTTGAACCATGTCGCCGTGACCGGCCCCACCATGCCGGTGGAATCGCAGCCGGAGCGGCCGATCCAATTGCTGAACATTGCTGCTATCGTCGTGATGACCGCCTTGAGCATCGCATTTTTCGCGCTTCGTTGAATGAGGAGATCCAGTCATGTCCAAAATTAATCATCGCCTGTCCCGCCGAGCCTTCACAGCCAGTAGTCTTTCCGCCGCAAGCCTGCTTTTTGCCGGTCGCTCACTGGCACAGGATCACGCTGTCTCGCCCACGCCCGAGCAGGCACTCGGTCCGTTTTACCCGAGCGGTTATGCGGGTGAGGACGATGCCGACCTGACCATGATCGATGGTCGCACCGAGCGTGCCTTAGGCGACGTTATCGAAGTGACCGGTCGCGTCCTAGACCGTCACGGCAATCCCATGAGCGGCGCCCGCATCGAACTGTGGCAAGCCAACGCGGCGGGTCGCTACGCCCATGCAAACGATATCAGTACAGGTGCACTCGATCCGAATTTCCAGGGCATGGCGCGCCTTGTCACCGGCAGTTCGGGCGAATGGCGGATCAGGACGATCAAGCCGCGTTTCTACGACACGCCGCTGGGCCTGCGCACACCGCATATCCATTTCGATGTGCAGGGAACCTCGCATCGCCTGATCACACAGATGTATTTCGATGATGAGGCCGATCAGAACTCGGGAGATTTCGTTTACGCCGGTCTGGGTGGCCAGGCACCGATGACAGTTGCGCGAACCGATGGCCCTGCTTCCTACCGCTGGGACATCGTTTTGATGGATGCGGTCTGATGCTGGGGGGTTCCTGTTACCGCAATGCTCTGGCCTCAACCTTGGCGGCGGCGGCGCTATCACTTGCATCCTCTCCAGCTATTGCCGAGGGGTCGGACAGGGATGCCGGGCAAGCGGGTGAAACATCCACGCAGCAATACTCACTCTTTCCGGCTGATCGCTCGCTGACTCATGCCGAGGATGGTGTGGTTCTGCCCGATGGGCGGCTGCTCGTAGGTGACTGGGACCACGGCCTCGTCACGCTGTCGCCTGACGGCTCAAAGCAGCCGTTCGGTGATTTTGCCGCAGCCGGTTTCCGGAGCAGGCCCGACGCGCTGTGGAACAGTCCGAACGGTATCTCGTGGGAGCCGGATATGCGTCACGTTCTGGTGGCGGATATCACCGGCGGACATATCTACCGGGTCGATACGATGACCGAACAGGTACGTCTGATCTACGATCATCCCTTCGGTGTGAATGCTGTCGTGCGCGACCCGTCAGGGGCAATATGGTTTACTCAATCCACCGAGAATGAGGCTGGCGAAGGTTCGGAATCGCGCATGTTCGCCGCGGCGGACAGGCCACTGTCCGATGGCGCGGTATGGCGTATCGCGGCTGATCAGTTGGACCGTGACGAACCGCGCGCGGTCAAGATGGTCGAAGGCCTCGATTTCGCCAATGGTATTGCATTCGACGCGGCGCGCGGACGGCTCTACGTCGCGGAAATCGTCAGGAGCAGGGTGCTGGGTTTCAGTGTCGATCCGGACAGTGGAGCGTTGGGCGACAGGCGCGTGCTCGTGGAATTGCCGACCCCGGATAACCTTGAACTGGATGACAATGGCGATTTGTGGATCGCCAGCCCGTTCGGCAATGCCGTCTTCGTGGTCGATCCCGATACCGGAACAGCCCGGACGGTCTTCGCACCAACACCACAGGCCAGTGCCGATATAGTGGCGGAGACGAACCGCCGCCTTGCAAATGGCGAATCCGTTCTGGAGTTGCTGACGCCGCAGATGTGGGGGCCGATGCCCGGCTTGCTGACCGGTGTTATCCTCGCTCCGGATGGTACGGTCTACGTGTCGGGGCTGGGCAACGCGCTGGTGAGGCTGGAGCAGGGCACGCCTGCCGGTTACGCGACCGGTGGATTTCAGGCCGAAATCGAGCAGGTGCTTCGCCACCGGACACATGCCGTGCTGGAGGCAATCCGCACAGGCGAGATTGCACAAGTCCTCGAACTGTACACAGACGATGCCGTGTATTCGCCATCATCCGACAGCCTGCTGACCGACGCTGCGGGAATCGCAGCGTTCTGGCAGGCGGTTGTCGAAAGCCCGGCCAGCACCGCCACGCTCGAAGTGGTCCGGATCGAATGGCTTGGGCCAGACGCGTTCCACGAACTCCAGCGATACGAAGTCTTCGACGGGGAAGGTGAGCGCATGTTCGGCGGATATGCTTCGCTCATTTGGCGCAAGGTTGGCGAGCGCTGGCTGATAGCCGCCGATGTATCCAATTGAAGGAGCAGGAAATTGACCAGTACTCAAAGCGGAACTTGCCATTGCGGCGAAGCGCATTTCTCATTCTCGGAGCAAGCTGAACTGACGTTCTTCTGTCATTGCGAAGATTGTCAGCGCATCTCGGGTGCCCCGTTTTCCGTCGAACTGATGGTGCCCGACAAGGGGCCAGACGCAGGGCGATCTGGCGACGTACACCGTTACCGGAGACTCCGGGAAACAGGTGCACCGCCGTTCCTGTGCGAATTGCGGGTCAGCACTGTTTCTCATCTGCGAGGCCGATCCCGGATTTGTTTTCATCAAGGCAGGCGCGCTGGATGACCAGTCCGCCGTCGCGCCGGAGATGCATATCTTCGTCTCAAACAAACAACCCTGGGTGAAGCTGGATGACGGCCTGCCGCAATTCGACCGGATGCCGCCCGAGTGATCGGGAGGCCCGACGGTCGCGACAGAACCTTTGCAGGAGAACTACTGATGCCCACGAACTCGGAAATAGTACAATCGCTCTACGCTTCCTTCGATACGGGAGATATCGCGGGAGCAACCGCGGTCATGGCAGATGACATTGTCTGGAACGAGGCGGAGAACAACCATCTGGCAGACGGCAATCCCTATGTCGGGCCACAAGCCGTGGTCGAGGGTGTATTCGTGCAGTTGGGAAGTGACTTCGAGGGGTTCAGGGTCGAGCGCGAGGCGTTCGTGACCGAGGGCGATACTGTGGTTATGCAGGGCCGCTATCACTTCACAGCAACCGCCACCGGGAGCGCCGCCAGTCCGCAGGTCGTGCATTGGTGGACAGTCAAAGAAGGCCGCATCACCGGCTTCCAACAGCACATCGACACGCTCGAACTGGCCCGTGCGCTCGGCCAACTTGCGTGAGCGGCGTAGCACCGATCACCTCGCGCGAACGTGTTGGCGAACTCGACGTCTTGCGCGGCTTTGCCCTGCTCGGCGTGATGATAATCAACCTCAAGGAACTGGGGGGAGTTGATGTCACCATCACTGCCGATCAGCTAGCAGCACTTCCCAGCGCAGCCGCTGACACGAGACTGGATTTCTGGGTCCGGCTTTTCGTGGCGGACAAGGCCAATACGCTGTTTGCGTGCCTGTTCGGCCTGGGATTCTGGGTGCAGATGCAAAGGCTGGAGGCGCGCGGTGCGCCATTTCGTGAAATCTATCTCCGACGTGCGGGAATCCTGCTCATTTTCGGATGGCTCCACGTGCTGCTGCTGTTCAGCTGGGACGTCCTCCACATTTACGGTATCGCGGCCTTTATCCTGCTATTCAGCAGGAAACTGTCCAACCGATCGCTGCTCCTCATTGGCGGGGCGCTGCTGCTTCTTGGCAAACCGGCCATCACCGCATTGTTTTCCTGGTCGGGCATTTCCGGCCCACTGGATGCGATAACCTTCGCCGATAGCGAAGTGCTGGCGCGGCAGGCGGCGGCGCAGGCTGGCGACTTTCCCGGCTTCATGTCCCTGATGGCCGAAAACCTGTGGCTCGGCTGGTTGCTCAACGGAGGGCTGATTGGATGGATCGCTTATGCAACGGGCAGGTTCTACATAGGCGCATGGATTGCCCGAAAGGGCTGGATACAGAACGCGAAGGATAATCTTTCACCTTTCCGCCGCTGGTTGTGGCCCTTGCTGCTGGGCGGCTGGTCGCTCGAAGCTGTTCGGCTTTTGTCGGAAGAGGGACTGATCGGGTCGGGCGAGCCCTGGACAGCCGTGGCAGGGGAAGCGCTTCATGCCATTGCAACACCGATGATCGCAGCAGGCTACGTCTGCGCACTGGTCCTGCTCTTCAACACGCGGGTATCGAGTTGGCTAGTCAGGCCATTTGCGCCGGTGGGGCGCATGGCGCTTACCAATTATGTCATGCAGGGATTTGCGATCACTCTGATCCTGACGGGAGTAGGTCCGGGGCTGGCACTAGCTGGTAAGGCGGGGCTTTCTGCTTTCCTGCCAATGGTCTTTGCGTTTTATGCGGCACAGGTGGTCTTCAGCCATCTGTGGCTCACATACTTTGCCTACGGACCGCTCGAATGGGGCTGGCGCGCGCTGACCTACGCCGAGCGCCCGCGTTTTCGCCGTGCTGTTCGGATCGATGCCACGACTTAGGCAACCACTAGCCAACTTTGATACGGCGTCTACTCGCGCTCGACCGTCACGCGCGCGATATGGTTCGTGCCGCTCTGGTGGATCAGCAAGGCACTGCCGTCGATTGTGGTGCGCATGTGGCGCAATATCCCGCCGCGGACCGGGCCGGAGGGGATGGGCCAGCTCTGGAAGGTCTCCGCCTCCGGATCGAACCGGACGAGCATATCGGGGCGTACGCCGCTTTCGTTGTACCACACTGCGCCGTCGAAGATGGCGATGGCATAGGGATGCGATCTCGGGCCGCTGGGGGAGGCCCACTCGGTAATGTCGCCGCTCACCGGATCATAGCGCCCCAATCGCCCAAGGCCCGAATTGACCCACCAGATAATGCCGTCCTCATCGATATCGAGCCGCCTGACGGTTGTGCCCTCTTCGGGCAGGGTAATTTCGGTGACGTCCATTGTGTCCGGATCAATGCGGAGCAGGCAATTGGCCCCGTTGCAGGCGACCCAGACTGTGCCGCCCTCCGCGATTTTCACGCCATATGGCCGCGAGTTATCCCGCGGGCTTCGCACGAGCCTCACTTCGCTGGTTTCAGGATCAAGTCGGCCGATCATGTTGCTGCCTTGGAGGCTGAACCAGAGGATACCCTCGGCATCGAACTCGGCCGTGTGCGGATCGCGCGCGGCCGGATCGGGCATCGGGTATTCGGTGATTTCGCGTGTCGCCGGGTCGAAGCGGCCCATGGTGGCGTTGCGATTGCCGGTATACCACGCCATTCCGTCCGGCCCGATAGTCACCGAATGGGGCCGCGCCCCACTAGGCAGGCGGAATTCCTCCATCTCGCCGGTTTGCGGGTCGAGACGTCCCAGAATGTCGAGCCACTGGCCGACCCACCAGATCGTGCCGTCAGGCGCCTCGACCGGATCACGCGAACGCTGCCCCAATGTCGGGACCATCCATTCTTCGAAGCTTATGTTCAGCGGCCCGCTTACCATGGTCGCGGCGCGGTTGTCGCTCGGCGGGAATGTCGCCGCAAGGTAATCGAGAATTGCATCTTGCGCGGGAGGATTGCCCGAAAGGTCAACCATGGTTGAGATCAGGAAACGCCAGTCTTCACGCGAATAGCCAGAGCTGCGCTCGATATGACCTGTACCGTGGCAGCCGGTGCAAACGCTCTCGACCAGATCGCGCCCGGCCCCCTGTGGCAGGGCGAGGGCTGACGAGGGCATCGTCAAAGCTGCAAGGACAATGGTGAGGCGAGGCAAAATGCGTGGCATGGTGGGCGCTCTCAATCGTGACGTGTCGACGCGCAGTAGATGACCAACCACTGCTTTCGTCAAGAAACAACGTACCGATGCCTGTCCGAAAGGTTCGCCGCCGCTTAAGCGACCAGTTCGCTGATTGTGCGATTGGTCTCCATCGAGAGGTGGCCCCAGCGTTCAACTGGAACGCCCATGATCTGCTGCACGGTAAGTCCGATGCGGGCGATTGAATCGCCGCCCCCTGCCAAGTGGTAGCCGGTGCGAACCTTGCCGCCTGCATTGCCTGCAATCATGACAGGAATGCCCTCTACCGCATGGGCTTTGGCGATCGAGCAATCCGAATGCGCGAGCACCAGGCAATTGTCGAGCAGCGTGCCGTCGCCCTCCGGGATTGCAGAAAGCGCGTCGAGGAAATCGCGCCAGCCGACCATGCTTTGTGTCACGAACTGGCTGTGCTGCTTCTGATAGCCCAGTTCGGGGTCGTTGGCTTCTTCATGCGTGATCGTGTGGTGCGTTGTCGTCTCGCCCGGAAGCCTCAGGTTGGAAGTCGTGTCGGAAAACAGCATGTTGAACACGCGGGTCTGGTTGGTCTGCAATGCGCGGGCCAACAGACTCGACATAAGCTTGTGCGTTTCGAGCACATCGCCGATTTCTGATCCCAACCCGTCCGCTTCTGGCTGCGCGGGACGTTCGAAATTCTCGACTGGTGCGGGTGGCTGCAATTGCAGGTCGAGCTGCTGCTCGATCTGGCGGATGGAGGTGAAATATTCGTCGAGCCGGTGGCGGTCCGCTGCGCCGACTTCGCGCATCAGGCGCTGACGATCTTCCGACACTGCCGAAAGCACACTGCGCCGTGCCATGATTCCTGCATCGGGCGTGAAGCTCGACGAGTTCGGGTCCTGGAAACCTGCTCCGAAGATGCGACGATAGAGTTCTACCGGAGACATCTCGCTGGGATTGGGGGAACCAGCGGAATGATACGAATAGGAGTTTTCGAGCCCGCAACTGCTGATTTCCAGTGATCGGAACCGGGTATCGGCACCAATCTGCTGACCAATCAATACGTCGAGCGTTGGGGCGCGCACATTGCTGTCGGGCACGGGGATGCCGGTGCGCATTCCAAGACAACCAGTGATATGCGGTTTGTTGGCGACTCCATCGAGGCGGACATCGAAACCGGACAGGAGCGCCATGCGATCGCGATAGGGCTCCAGCGGCTCAAGATCAGCGGGCATTGCATAGTCGGTGCCGGTGCTGCCGGGGATCCACTTTTCGGGGATGAAGCCACAGCCCCAGATCCATGTGCCGAAGCGTGTAGGGATGCGCTGGCCGGTGGCAGCAATCGCCGTACCGTTGTTGTTCAACAGGCTATCAAGCAGCGGAATTGCGACTCCCACCGCAGCGCCGCCAATGGCACCGCGAAGGACAGTGCGTCTTGAAATTCCGCTCATGATATATCTCCTTGAGCTGAGCCGCGCGTGTCGGCGCGCGCTCCAGCAGTAGTATCCGACCGTCTTGCCCTTGGCGGGGTTACGGTGAAGAAATTCTCGCTGGTGGCGATCCTGCGCATCAAGTCGGGCACACTATAGTCATCATCGGCAAATTCGTCGATCAGCCAGTCGAGATAGTAGCGTTCGCCCCATTCGATGTCGCGGCCCACGGCGGCTGTATACATGCGCTGGGCGAGGCAGCGCGGTGTTTCGGGGTGGTCGCGCAACGCCTCCGCCAACCCGTCTGCCGTGGCGTAGGGCGTACCGTCAAGCTCACCTGAAAGGTCGATCAACTCACCGTTTTCGTGGGTACGGAAAGTGCCCACGCCGTCGAAGCTTTCCAATGTCAGCCCCAGTGGGTCCATGACCTTGTGGCAGCCGGCACAAGAAGGTTCGGTGTTGTGGATCGAAAGGCGATCTCGCGCAGTCACATTGGCCTCGTTTACATGCTCCTCGATTTCGGTGAAATTCACGTTGGAAGGAGGATCTGGCACTTCCTGGCACAGGAAAACCTGCCGCAGCGCATAACCGCGCAGCGTCGGGGACGATCGTCCCGGGTGGGAGTGCAAGGCGAGGAAGGACACGTGGGACTGGATGCCCGCGCGTCCCGCATCCGGCGCGAAAGTAACTGGCTGCCAGCCTTCGCGGGCAGGCACAGGGGTGCGATTGACAACGCCCAAGGCGCGCGTGAGGTAAGTGTCACGCAGCGTGAAGAGGTCACGATAATCACCATCGTTCTCGACTACATGTTCGATGATCGTCTTGAGCGTCTGTTCCTGAGCATCAAGAGCCAGGTCGGAGTTGAACGCCGGATAGATTTCCGGGTCTTTTGCAAGCTCGCCGAAGCTGTCGAACTCCATCATGTCGGAAAAGAAGTTACGCACCGTGCCTTCGAAACGGTCCGATGCTATGAGCCTGTCGGCCTGCGCCCGTATACCACGCGTGCTGTCCAGATCGCCATCTTCTGCGGCTCTTAGAAGCTCATCGTCGGGCGGGGCGTTGGTGAGGAAGAAGCTCAGCCGCTCGGCGCGCGAAAAAGGATCAAGTTGGTCAGGGTGTTCCGGGTCTACGCGCTCGATCCGGAACAGGAAATCGGGTGCGACCAGCATTGCATAAAGGCTGAGCCGCAGCCCGTCATGGAAATCGCCAAGCTGTTCGGCTCCATTGCGCGCAAGGCCGACATAATGCTGGACTTCGAAATCGGCGAGCGGGCGGCGGAAGAGCATGCGTCCCTTGTCTGACAAGAAGGCGCTGGCACATACGACATCGAACTGGCGTGCGTCGGCCGGGCTGCAATCCAATTGGCTCGCGCGTTGTTCTTCGCTCAGGACCGTTGCGGCGATGATCTGGGCAGAAGCTTCATATTGCTCGACCGCAAAGGGAGAAATGCCCGCTTGCCCGGTGCCCACGGCGATGAGGCCATGCGCACGGAACGGGCGTTCGAACCGCCCCGCAATCTCGATGTCAGGACCGAATATGTCGGAAATGGAGTTGCGATATTGCTCTTCGGTGAGGCGGCGGACCATTGGCGGACCACCGGTCGTCTCTGGCTCGCCTGAATCGATTACGGCGAGTGCAAAGACCATGACGAGGATTGCGAGCACGGCGTAAACCACCAGTCTTTTGCCGCGAGATCCGATGCTGATGAGAGGTGCTTTCGATTCCTCAGGCATCATCGCTCTCCGCATCCAGTTCGGGCGCTACCAGGAAAGCGGGGCGCGCTTCGAATCGGTATTGGGTCGAGATCGAGGTGAAGCTGCCGCCATCATCGGGATGTCCGTCGGCAAGCCGATGCAGCGATTGCCACATGCCCTGGCAAGTGTGACCCAGCACACGTGCAGAACCGTTTGAAGTCTGCAAACGGCGCGCTTCGGGGGCTGGGGTGCCATCGCCATTTCGCGCGTTGCGATAACCGAACTGGAAATCATACAGGGCTTCGACCGGCGTGTATCCTCCGAGGATGCCGTTGAGCTGGCCGCTGGCATCGAGGGTTGCACGTATGCGGGCGTCAAGCAGTGGGCGCACCGTGTACATACTGTTGGTTACGTGGTGGAACTGGACATCCACCGGCTCGCTGATCAGCACGCCATCAACAATACGGCCTGTGGTCGTCGCGTTTAATGCCGGATCGGCATCCCAGGCATAGGTAGCATATTCGAGCGCAGCGCGCGTCGGGCTGAGGCGAAGAGGATCGGCGCTGGCGTGGATGCCGATCCGGACGTGATCGTCATTCTCCAGGTCATCGACGCCAGCGAGCGAAATGAGGATGCCCCATTCGCCCGCATACATGCCGATTTCATAAACGTTGGATTGACCGTCGGACTGGTAGGAACGGTTGCAGCCGACCGCGCGCCAGAACTGGTTGTCGACCCCTTCCTCGCCATCAGGTGAGACAAAATCGAACCGCCGGGAGCGAATGTCAGCAGACGAGCGGGACACAGCGCCGTCTAGGTTTATGCCGTCGGCCACGGCGTCGGGATCGAGCAGTTGCCGCGTGTGAGGATCGAGCGGGGCGACCGCGGGGAACATGCACATGTTCCGCCCATCGGGAAGTTGCGATGATGCCTGCCCACCGGTTTCCAGCCGTTGGCCATATGCCTCGTCGTCTTCGCCCGCCCGCCGAGCGGCTTCGGGGGTTTCGGAAAAAATCTCGACGACGTTCTTGCTCATTCCATTGGGACAGGTGCCGGCTTCGGCTGCATCAGGGCCTACCGCATAGGCAAAACTCGTGATTACGAAGCCGGCCTCGCCGTCGCGAAGGAAGCCGCCGCCTTGCACTTCGATCCGGTCGTCCTTCAGCAAAGCCCACGCGCCAACGCCGATTGCGGCAACGACAATCGAAGCCAGCAGGATCCTGTAAATCGTGTGCTGACGGGCCATTCAGCCGTCCTCTCATATGTTTCTTTCACCCCTGTTACTAACAGGGTTGCAGAAAACTGCAACAGGTAATAGAAGCGAGTGCATCGCTGCCCCCTTAGGGCCATTCATTATTGCGAGGTTTCATGGCGCGCCCCCTATCGGTAACCGACGAAGAGATCTTCGATGCTGCGCAGAATGTCATGGCGCAAAGCGGACCTGCAGGCTTCTCCATTTCGGAAGTCGCACGGCAGGTCGGCTTGTCGCGCGCGGCGATCACGTTCCGATTCGAAGGACCTGACCAGCTCAAGCGCGCAACCTTCGCCCGGGCCATCGCTTTCATGGAAAAGGAAGTCGCCACCTGGACAATTGAGGAGGGCAGTGAAGGGCTGCTGGAAATCGCGTCCCGGATTGGTCGCATGGTCGGCGGGCGTGAGAATTTCGGCAGCTTCATGATGCGCTTTTCCGAAAACCTCGATGATCCTGCGGGTATCGAGATGGAGCAGCAGCGCGGCGAAGTGGTGCGCGCCGCAGTCGGCCGCGCAATGCCCGAAACCTGCGTGACCAAGGCCGAGGCTATCGATGCGTTCATGGCCAACATCTCCGGAGCGCTGCTGTCGTGGCGGGCGAGTTCAGGCGAGGATGCAGAGGATTTCATGGTTGCGCGCACCAAAGTCTGGTTGCGCCTTGCAGGCTTGATGCCGGAGGCGAAAACCGGTGGCTGATCGCGCGCGTTGGAAGCGCTGGGCACAGCGGGGTGGCATTGCGCTGCTGGCACTCGCTGTCGTCGCGCTGGCTGGGGCGGCTTGGATTTTCCGTCCACTGCCGCTGGAGGGTTCTCCAAAGCTGGAAACTTCGGCTGCCAGTGCGGAACGCGGTGAATATCTTGCGCAGATCGGCAATTGCAGTGCGTGCCATACAGTCCCCGGAGGTGAGGAGCTTGCTGGCGGGGTTGCCTTCCATACCGACTTCGGGACGATCTATTCGACCAACATCACACCCGACCGCGAAAACGGCATCGGCAACTGGACGTTCTCGCAGTTCCACCGCGCCATGAAGCACGGCATTGGCGATGGCGGAGAGCATCTTTATCCGGCGTTTCCCTATACCTCCTTCGCGCAGATGACGGACCAGGACATCGGTTCGCTCTATCTCCATCTTGCGCGGACCCCGGCAATTGCCACCGCCAATCGCGACAACGACATGGATTTCCCATTCGGCAATCGCGGCCTCCTGCATTTCTGGAAGCGCCTGTTCCACGAGCCCGAGCAATTCCAGGCCAATGCCAGCCAAGCGCCCGAGTGGAACCGCGGTGCCTACCTGGTCGAAGCCGTGGCGCATTGCGGCGCGTGCCATACGCCGCGCAACGCCCTGGGCGGGCCGGACAACGACCGTCATTTGCAAGGCGGCATCTATGTCGATCAGGTCCGGAACGGGGCCTATCGCCGCTGGGCCGCTGTCGACATCACGCCGGGCGAGAACGGGCTGGCACACTGGAGCGCCGAAGATTTCGAACAATATCTGGCCGAGGGGCAGAACGCGCACGCCGTCGTACACGGTCCGATGAACGAGGTCTTCGCGTCGACAGGGTTGCTGACGGACGAAGACCGCTTGGCGATGGCGATCTATCTGACGGGCGTCGCTCCCAGTTCGCCGCGTTGGAGACTACCATTTCCGTCGCTCGGCGCGAGCGATGGTGAAATTGTCTACACGGTGCATTGCGGCACTTGTCACCTGCCCGATGGAGGGGGCGACCCAACGCTCGGTGTGTCGCTGCACAACAATCCCGTCATCCAAGCCGAAGACCCAAGTTCGCTGATCAACGTGATCCTTTACGGACCCGACCTGCCGCCGCCGCCTTTTACAGTTGGGCGCAGCCGAATGAAGGCATTTGGTAGACGGCTGTCGGATGACGATATTGCCGCAGTCGCAACCTATCTGCGCAGCAGTTTCGGCAATAACGCCAGCGGTGTCTCTGCGTCGCAGGTAGCCCGGCAACGCTGATGCTGCGCGGCTTGCTGTACGCATTTAGGCGTTGATGGAATCTATCACTTCCTGGGTAATGCTGGGCTTGCCCGTGTCACCGGCGAGGAATTCCTCGTGCTTGCCTGCAATGAAGTCGTCCGGTCCCGCCGCGTAGTCAACAAGGGTTGGCCACAATTCCTCATGAGTGGGGATGATGATCTTGCCTTCTTCCATACCGTCGCTGAGCAGTGTGGCGGCTTCCTGTTGTGACTTGACCCAGAGGTTGCTGCCCGGCGCACGCATTACGTACTCTCCGCCATAGTCGCGCATGCCGGGGCCAGACGTCGAATTGGTCATGACCGGACCGGGACAAAGGCAGCTTACCTTGATGCCGAATTGCATGAGGTAGAGCGCGAGGTTCTGCGACATCGAAACGACCGCGGCTTTCGAGGCGCCGTAATGGATGCGACTGGCGGCAAAGGGATAAAGACCAGCAAAGCTCGCCGTGTTGACGATGTGGCCCGCGCCGCGCTCTATCATGCGCGGCACGATCACATTGTTGGCGCGCACCATGCCGAAGATATTCACTTCGAACATGCGCTGCCATTCCTCGATCGGGATGTGCTGCGGATCGCCACCCGAAATGATGCCGGCATTGTTCATGTGTATGTCGAGCGGGCCGAGTTCCTTTTCGGCAGCATCGATCGTTTCGAGCACCGAGCCGTCATCCATCACGTCACAGCGCAGGCCGACACTTTGCGCGCCGGTCTTGCGCAGCTCTTCTGCCGTCGCTTGGGCAGCTTCCCCGTCAACGTCGGCAACAGCGACACGGGCTCCGCGCGCGGCCCATTCCTGCGCGATACGCTTGCCGATGTTCTGCCCGCCCCCGATTATCAGCGCTGAACTGCCTGCAAATGTACTTCCCATGTGATTTTCCTTTTGAGCACGCGATAAGACGGAACTTTCACGCCCCGCATCGGCGTTACCTCACGTCAGATCGTTCGCAAGACCGCCACCGAAGGCAATGCTCCGCTCAACCGTCGCATCAAAGGCGCAATTCCCCGTCCACCCTCGGGAAAGACCACCGCATCGCAACCGCGATATGTCTGGCCGCTGATCGGAAATCACTCGACCAGCACGGCAATCCCTCTAACTCGGAACCATCGCGAATGCTGTGCGAGGCTATCAGTGTATCCGGCGAAGATCGGGATAAGCACTTCCAAAACGGCATCGGATTGAGGGTCTTTTGGGAGGATTAATGCAATGAGAGTTCACAGCAAAGCGCTGGTTTCAACGGCAGCCATAGCCTTGTCGGCGTCGATGTTGATGCCAACTGTTGCACTTGCACAGGATGGTCCTGATGAAGCCGATGAGGAAAACCGCATCGTCGTTACCGGAACGTTGATCCGCGGCGTGGAAGAAACCGGTTCCAAGTCGATTGACGTAGGTGCGGAGGAGATCGTCGCACTCGGTTCGTCAACGACAAACGAACTTCTTGGTGAAATCCCGCAGGCGACCAATTTGTTCAACGCGCGTTTTGATGGCGATCCGCGCAGCGCCGACCGTCAGCAGGTCTCTCGTCCCAACCTTCGCGGCCTCCCGGGCATCAATGCTGCCACGGGTTCCACGACACTTGTTCTTGTCGATGGCCACCGGGTAGTGCCGATGGGCGTTGATCAGGCGTCGTTCGATCCTGATTTCATTCCGCCGGGCGCTATCGAAAAGGTCGAGGTCGTTCTCGACGGCGGTTCCTCGCTCTATGGTGCAGACGCCGTGGGCGGCGTGGTGAACTTTATCACGCGCCGCGAAGTGGATGGCATCGAGGCAAACGCCACGCTTGAACTTGGCGACGATTACGAAGCCTACAATCTCGGACTTTCCGCCGGCACGGCGTGGAACAACGGTTCGGCCTATGTCACATACAACTACTATGATCGCGGCATCTTGCTGCGCGGTGACAGGGATTTTGCAGCGCAAGGTTCCTGGAACGCTGACGGTACTGTCCTGACGCCGTCGGGAACGCAATGTCTCGAGCCTGTAGGCGAAATCGTCACCTGGGCGAATTTTGGTGCAGGGTGGACGAGCAATCCCGCAGCTGCTGCACTCGGGGTAAGGCGCACGGCCGTGGGCACGCCTTGCGATATCGACGCAGAAGGAACTTTCTTGCCAGCGCTGGAACGGCACACCGTGCTGTTTGGTCTTTCGCAAGAACTTTCGGACACATTGACGCTTGATGTGCGGGCCAATTTCGGCGACTCGCATGTCACTTTCGCAGCCTATCCGCTTGGCGATACGGTATCCGAACAGGATCCCAATACGCTGATGATTCCAGGCAATTTCGGTGACACATATGACGTCGCCTCGGTCGGATTCTCCTATGGTGCGAATTCGGCTTATGTCGATCGCGACCAGACGCAGGATCTGCGTGTTTACGGCATTGCTCCGGAACTCACGATCTCTCTTGGCAATGACTGGCAGATCAAGAACTTGCTTTATTGGGGGCGCTCGGAAAACAGCCGCTTGCTTCCTTCCAGCAACCGGACTGTCCTGCTCGATTATGTCGCATCTGGCGATTTCGATCCCACCGATGTCGCTGCCGCTAGCCCGGGCGTAATCAATGACATCCTCAACTTCGAAGTTGCAGGTGAATCCCGGCAGGAACTGGCGCTGTTCCGCTCCATTGCCGACGGTCCGATCTTTGACCTGCCTGCTGGTCCGGTCAGAGCGGCTTTCGGCGTCGAGCTTAATCTTGAAGAAGCAAGCCTGAGGTCCGAATCCGTGACAATCGGCGGGCTCTCGGCAATCCCGTTCAGGAGCGAGGCCCGGAATGTGAAGTCCGTCTTCAGCGAGCTTTCAATTCCGGTCTTCTCCATGCTCGACCTGTCGCTTTCGGCGCGCTATGATGATTACAGCGACTTTGGCGACACCTTCAATCCTTCGGTCGGCTTCAATTTTGAACCTACCGAATGGCTGCGCGTCTTCGGCCACTGGGGCGAATCCTTCAATGCGCCGACTGCACTTGATGCTGTCCGCACGGCGAACGCTCGCTTCATCGCCAATGCTGCTGCAGGCGTGCCCGATCCCAACATGGAGCGGACAGATCCCAATCGCGACGATGTCCTGCTTGTGGAAGGTTCCGGTGGCGGCTTAAGGCCGCAGACAGCAGAGACTTGGTCCATCGGCACCGAGTTCGAGCCCGTAAGCGATCTCGTTTTCAGCGCGAACTATTACAATATCGACTTCAGCAACGTGCTCGGCGCAGTAAATCCGCAGCTGGCATCTGTTGTTTTGCTGAACCCCGACAAGTTCATCTTCAACCCGACGCAGGCAGAATTTGACGCCTTCCTGGCAGCAAGTTCGAATGGTGAGCAATTTGCCGACATCAACGCGGATGACGTCGGCGTGATTATCGACCGCCGTGTCGCTAACATCAGCTCGGCACAGTTGGAGGGCCTCGACTTCTCGGTCGATTTCCGCACCGAGCTGGGCGCGGGCGACCTGAACCTCGGCCTGGCGGGTAACAAGCAACTCGACTTCGTAGTTACTGACAACGGAATTACGGTCGACCAGCTTGAATTCGACCTGCCGGATCTCGCTCTCACTGCCTATGCCGGTTATTCGCTCGGCGGATTCAGGAGCAGGCTCAGCCTCAACCATACCAGCGGCTTCGATACCAACACGGCCGTTGCCCAGACCGAGGTTGATAGCTTCACCGTGTTCAACCTATTCCTCGGCTATGAATTCCAGGAAGAAGATGGCTTGTTGGAAGGGTTGGCGTTCCGGTTCAATGTCGACAATCTGTTCGATACCGATCCGCCGGTGTTCCGCCAGCAGCGCAACCTCAACTATTCGGGCTTCACTCTCGGCCGCGTCTTCAAGATCGGCGTGAGCAAGCGCTTCTGATAGGTTGCACAGACAAGTTCGGGGGCGGCAACCAGACCGGGTTGCCGCCCCCTTTTCTTTGCGCTTCGGCAAGTATCGCGGACATAGTAATGATCGCTCGAATATGAGCTGACGCCCGAAGCGATAAGCACCGTAAGCGCGAAAGGGACATTCGATTATGGCAAATGAATTCGAAACAGGGCTCAATCTCTTCGGAGAGATCTATGGCGAGCAGGCAGCCACAAATTGCCGTGCCTATGCCGAGAGCGACAGCTTCGGTAGCAAGCAGGCCGAATTCGCGATGGCATGGGCGTTCGGTTCGGTGTGGTCCCGCGAAGGGCTGGAACGCAAGATGCGCAGCTGCGTGGTGCTCGGCATGATGATTGCCCTCAGGCAATCCGATGAAATCTATCACCACACCAGGATGGCGCTGGAAAACGGCCTCACACGTGGTGAAATCGAAGAAGTCCTGCTCACCGCAGTCCCATATTGCGGTCTGCCTGCAAGCAATGTTGCCAAGGCAGCCATGCAGAAAGCCTTCGACGAGATCGACGGTTAGAAGACGCTCACACCGCGTTTGATTATGTTGCGGAGACTGCGGACTGCACGGTTGGCTCGTCGTTTTCGACCCACTCGGGGTATTTGCCAAGACTGAAGACAAGCGCCCCGCTTATAAGCGAGATAGCGGTCCCGCAGATGAGGAACACCGAGTAATTGCCTGCAAGATCGAAGGTAATCCCCGCCAGCAGCGGTCCGATGCCGGCTGCGAGCGCAATCATGCTCGACATGAAGCCAAAGATCGCGCCATAGTTGCGCATCCCTCCGTACCGCGACGTCAGATAGCCGCACAATTGCAGCTTGGTGCCCGCAGCGTAGCCGTTGACCAGCATGGCTACGATCACGAGCGTCGTCGTGCTGAAAGATTCCAGTAGAAGGGGATAGGCGAAAGCGGTCGACGCCAGCGTAAGACCGCCGACCCAGCGAACATGATAGCGGTCGATCAGCGTTCCCGTTACCAGCTTGCCGATGATGCCAGCTATACCGGCCATGCTTGCCAGCCAGGCCGCATTGGTGCGGCTGAAGCCCGCGTCGACGATGATCGGCACTTGGTGAACCGTAATGCCGATGGTGATGCTGAGGGTCAGGAGGGTCGCAATCGCCACACGCCACAGCGACGAATCGCGCCAGGCTTGCGAAATGGTGAGCCCCGGCAGATTGGGCGCCTCGGCAGCCTTCTCCTTGTTAACCTTGAGCAAAAGGCGTTGTTCGTCGCGCGCATCGAACAGGAAGAACAGGCACAGCACGATTGCAATGGCTCCCCAACCCGTACCGAGCGCGACATAGGCTGCCCGCCAGCCGAAGTCTTCGATCAGCCAGTTGGTAAGCGGTGCGACGATGGCCGAGGCGAGCGCGGACCCTGCCAGCGTTACGCCCAGCGCTAGACCTCGACTGGACTTGAATACGCTGGCGACGGCGGTTGTCCAGGTCGTCGCGTGGATGGTCATCGAGACCAATCCGTAGGCGAACCAGATCAGCAGCCATTCGTATTCCGCTCCGCGCATCAGGGAAAAGGATGCGATGGCGAGCGATGTTCCGAACAATCCGCCAAGCGCCAGCCTGCGCGATCCGAAACGGTCGATGAGTGCGCCGAACAGCGGCGACAAGAGCAACGAGATCGCCGCCCCGATCAGCGAGCCGGATGACAAAAGCGTGCGGCTCCAGCCGAATTCGTCCTGCAATGGGCCCATGAACAGGCCCACGGCAGGCGTCATCAGCGATGCGAAAGAAAACCCGATGCCCGCCGCCATGACCAGAAGACCATAGCGTTTCCATTCCTGCTTCGCTGAAAGCGCGGCTGCTGGCACGACTGGTATCTCCTCAAATCCCGTAGGGACGGAGAGAGAGGCGGCGGGACGCTGCTGTCAAATGTGGTGTCCCGTAAGCAAGGAATGATCGCTCAGGCGTCGGACTGGAAAGCGGCTGCGGTCATTGAACCCAAGGCCTCGTGCGCCAATCCGCCGCCAAGCCCGTTCATCATCCGGCACCGCAGATCGTGGACCAGAACCTGACGGGTGTAACGCAGGATCGGCAAGGGCAACTTCGCCAGTTGCTCGCCGAGTTCGCGTGCACGGGGAAGCAATTGCGCGGCGGGTAGCACTTCGCCGACTACGCCTAGCTGCTTCGCTTCTTGCGCCCCGATGCGTTCGCCGGTTAGCAGGAAATATCGCCCCCGATTGGGACCAAGAAGCATTGGCCAGATGATGTGGACGCCGTCTCCGGGCACAGTACGCCCCGGCACGTGCGCAAGGTCAGCCAGCTCGGCATGGTCTGCTGCAAGCACGATGTCCGACAGCACCAGCAATTCGGCATGGATCAAGGCAGGTCCGTTGACCGCACCGATGACAGGAACGGGAATGGCGAGGAGGTTATTGAGAAGCCCGACACCTTCTTCATAGATGCGCGGCCACATGCTCGCCTGTCCCTCTTGCGACATGTCTTCCATGTCGAAAGTGGTTATGAAACTGTCTCCCGCGCCGGTCAGGATGACGACCTTGTTCTCCGTGTCGCGCGCGATGTCGAGAAAGGCGTTGGGCATCTGCGCGTGAAGGCTGCTTTCGGTCGTTCCCCATTTGGGGGACTCGCCCTTGGTGTGGAATGTAACAACCAGCACTCCGTTTTCACGGCCGAAGTTGATTGAAGGATATTTGTCCGAGTAGTCGCTGAGTTGCATGTATCTGGCTCCAAAGTAGCTTGAACGGTCGCCTTGAAGGAGGCGGCGAAATCAGGCGCGCATGATCCAGCCGCCATCGACATGTATCGTCTGGCCGGTGATCCATTCGCCGGCCGGAGAACACAGCAGCAGCAATGTACCGACCAGTTCGTCGGGCTCACCTTGCGGTTTGGTCGCCACGACGCCCTTGAGAAATTCGATAAAGGGTGATCCTTCGGGGGCCAGCATCTTGCCTGCATCCGATTTCACATTGCCCGGCGCGATTGCGTTGCAGGTGATGCCTTCCTTGCCAAACTGCTTTGCGAGCGAGGTTGTCAGGCCGACGAGGGCAAGCTTGGTGATGCCATAGACGCCGGAGGGCGGATACGCTCCGCCGCTGGTCTGATTGATGATCCGTCCACCTCCGCGCGAGCGCATCGAGGGGATGCACGCCCTGGCACAGAGCAGCGCACCATCGAGATTGACCGCAAAGGCCTTGTGCCAGGCGTCCATGCTGATCGTTTCGCAATTGTCGTAGCTGATATCGACCATAAGGGCGGCATTGTTGACGAGGATATCGATGCCGCCGAAAGCCTCGGTCGCAGCATCCGCCATCGCGAGTGTGGCTGCCTCGTTCGCTACGTCTGCCGCGACACCGATGGCCTTGCCGCCACTCGCGTTGATCTCGTTCGCCACGTCCTTGGCGCCGTCTTCATTCAGGTCGGCGACGACGACAGATGCGCCTGCATTGGCAAGGCCCATGGCATAGGCGCGGCCGATTGAATTGCCGCGCCCGCCGGCTCCGGTGACAATCGCGACCTTGTTGTTGAGACGGAATTGATCGAGATTGAACGCCATTGAAATGAGCTCCAGTATGGAAATTGGTCAGCCGGCAGTGATGCCGGCGTCGATATTGATGCAGGCACCGTGGAAACCGCGCCCCGCGTCTCCGGCCAACATGCAGACCATGTCGGCGACATCGTCGACCTCGACTAGGCCTCGCAGCCCGGAGTAGCGGCGGATAAGCTCGACATCTGCGTCTTTGGGAAACTGCATGTTGGCTGCGATATTGGTCATCATGCCGCCCGGTGCGACGGCATTGATGCGGATCGGTTGCTTCACGAATTCCATCGCCATGGCCTTGGTCATGCCGACGAGGCCCCACTTGCTTGCACAATAGGCCGCGGCATAGGCTTCACCGATGAATGCTGCGGACGAGGCCACGTTGACTATGGCACCATTGTTCTCAAGCAGATGCGGGATCGCCGCTTGTGACAGGATGAAGGGCGCAGACAGGTTTACCGCCAGAGTTTGCTCATAAAGATCGAGCGGCATATCCGGAGTGTCGGCCATATGGATGACGCCTGCGATATTGCACAGTGCGTCGAGCCTGCCGAAGTGGTCGACAGTCGCCGAAACCAAGCGCTTGCATGCCTCCGCACCACTCAGGTCGACCTGGTGTAAAAGAGCGCTTTCGCCCGCACCGCCGATCATTGCGGCAGTCTCGGCAAGTCCCCCCGCATCGCGATCGACAAGACACAGGCGCATATCGGCGCCTGCCAGCTTACGCGCAACTGCTCTGCCAAGACCCGATGAGGCGCCGGTTACAATTGCCACCCTATCGCCCATATCCATCCCCATCCGTAAAAAACACGCATTTATCTGAGGTTTCAATCCCGCAGATGCTTTCAATTTCGAATCATTAGGCATAATATATGCATATTATTGTGACTTGTGAAGATTGGAGCGAATGCGGCACTGATGAAAGAGATTGAACGCCAGCCACGCCAGCTTGTGCAATCAACCGCTGAAGTCCTGCGTCACAGGATTCTCGATTGCGAGCCGGGCGAACGGATCGGTTCGCTTCGCGAGATTGCCGAGGAATTCGCCGTCGGGATCGTCACGATCCAGCAGGTCGCGCGCATTTTAGAACTGGAAGGTCTGCTCGAAGTACGCCGGGGGCCGGGCGGCGGATATTTCGGGCGTCGGCCGGATATCCAGACGCTCGAAGGATTGCTCTCGGCCTATATGCGCAGCCAGCCCGCGTCGTGGGAAGAGGCGCTCGACATGACCTCGCTCCTGTTCATCGAATTATGCGCTGCTGCTGCCGAGGCGGACATGTCTGACGCAATGCGAAGCAAGCTGGAGGCTTTCCTCGCGCGCCTCGATCTTTTTACTCCTGACGACCAATTCGGGGTGCTTGAAGAGGAGTTCCAGACGCTTCTCTTCAAGATCGTCAATCGGCCTTTGTTTGAATTGCTGACGCGCGTGACGCTGCATTTTTCCCAATCATCCCCCGATGCGGCGGGCGGCTTCATGTCCTCGGAGATTTGGCTTGAAGGACGGCGCAGGATCATCGCAGCAATCCTTGGCGGAGATGTGCCCTTGGCCCGGTTCGAAGCGCAACGGTCTAACCGGGATATCATCCTCGCTTCCATAGCCCACCGGAATTGACGACATCTCCTTTCGGAAAGTGATGCAATTTGTTCGCCGCGGCGATCATTCGCTGCATCGGCGCTGATCGGGCGGCGCGGGAGCCAATGTTTGCTATCGCAGGTCTTCCAAACGGGAGTTTATCGATGGTTCGTGTCGCCCTTGTTCCTATTCTTGTTCTGGCTCTGTCAGGGTGCTTATCCCCGCCGATTGCCGAGAACAGCAATCCGCTTGTGCAACCGGTCTCCACTTCGATCGCTCCGTTGCAAGTCGACGGTTTCACCGCGGCCGATGATCTTTTTGCGCAACCCTACATCGACGTGCAGGAATGGCGTGAGGAACCGGTGCGGCATTTCTACGTGCATGGCGGATTCACTGGCACCGACACACGCTTCTCCTATTACCTGCCGCCCGAAAATGAGTGGGAGGGCCGTTTTTTCCAACACGCCACGCCCGTACCGCTGAATGAAAATCTCGCGCAGGAAATGCCGGCAGGCAAGTTCAACAAGATCGGGTTTTCGGTCGCCAGCGGGGCTTATTTTGTGGAGACCAATGGCGGAGGCGAGCTCGATATCGCCAACGGATCGCCTCTGGCTGACCCGACCATCACTGCCTACCGGGCGAATGCAGCAGCCGCGCGTTTCTCACGCCATGTGGCACAACAATTTTACGGCACGGACGAGCACATTTACGGCTATCTGCACGGCGGTTCTGGCGGCGCCTATCGCACCATCGGCAGCATGGAGAACACTAGCGGAGTATGGGACGGAGCGGTGCCCTATGTGCCCGGCTCTACGATGGCCATCCCCAACATGTTCACCGTGCGCGTTCAGGCTTTGCGTGAATTGTGGGACGTATTTCCGCAGATCATTGACGCGGTTGAGCCCGGCGGCAGCGGCGATCCTTATGCCGGTCTGACCGACCGGCAGGCGCGAGTACTTCGCGAGGTCGAGAACATGGGTTTCCCCATGCAGACCTGGTATGGTTATCAGACGATGGGTATCCACGGTTTTGCCGCGCTCTATCCTGGCGTGAAGCTGGCCGACGGCACCTACTTCACCGATTTCTGGACCCAGCCAGGATACCTCGGTCACGACCATCCCGAGTATTTCACCAACGCACGCCTGCAGCATTCTGCCGAAGTGGTGGAGGCAATTACACTAGCGGAGTCGGTTCGACTTGGCATCAATACTGATGCCAGCAGCGAACAGGACGTTGGCGGCGTCGACAATGCATTCGAAGCGGTGTTGGGGCCGGAAGGGGAGCGGGTTGTCGGCTACCGTCTCGCACAGTCTCCTCCTCCGGTACGATTTATAGGTGGCGACGTGGTAATCGAGAGCGGCACAAATGCCGGTCGCACCATGCCCTCCGCCCGGATCGTCGGTGATATCGTGGTGCTTGGCTTTGCCGACGATGATCTCGCCGTTTCGGTCCAGCCGGGGGACACTATCCGCGTCGACAATTCCGACTTTCTCGCGATGGAGAGCTATCATCGTCACCAGGTGCCGGGCCCGGACTTTGCCGTGTGGGACCAATACCGCGACGAGAATGGCGAACCGCTGTACCCGCAGCGACCGTTCCTGGTCGGCCCCCTGTTCACCGCCAACACAATGGGTGGCCCCTTCCGCGCCGACTTCCACGGGAAGATGATCATTCTCTCATCCCTGTGGGATCGCGAAGCCATGCCTTGGCAAGGCGACTGGTATCGCCGCCAGTACGAAGCGACCGGCAATGACGTGCGACTTTATTTTACCGATCACGCGCTTCATGGAGACCAGCCGGGAGAGGACGATGCCAGCCGAGTAGTCTCCTACGCAGGACCGCTGCAACAGGCCTTGCGCGAACTCGCTGCATGGGTGGAGGGCGGCGCCGAGCCGCCTAGCAATACACAATATGCAATCGAGAACGGCCAGGTCATTCTGCCCGAAACGGCTGCTCAGCGCCTTGGAATGCAGCCCACTGTCTCGCTCACTGTGGGGCAAGGAGATCGCATCGAAGTCGGCATTGGCGAACCCGTCGACTTTTCCGGTCTCGTATCCACGCCTCCCGATGGTGGTGTGCTCGTCTCAGCCGAGTGGGATTTTGATGGTGACGGACAATATACCCGGCGCGCGGATCTCGCGACGGCGGAAGGGGCGACAAGCGCGACAGTCACCGCAACCCATGCATACAGCGAAGCCGGCACCTACTTCGTTTCGCTCCGCGCAACCGCGCAACCGCGTGATGCGTTGGGAACGCCCTATGCCGAATTGATCAATCTCGACCGCGTTCGGGTGGTGGTTACGGACTGACTGGCAATGAACATCTACGATTACCTTGTTCGAGCGGCGGGAGTCGATCCGCAGGGCGTTGCAGTCTGTCTGGGTGATCAACTGCATCAGACCTGGTCCACGCTCGATGACCGCTCCCGGCGGCTTGCTCGTTCGCTCGCGGTGAAAGGGCAAGCCGGTGACAGGGTGCTGATTGCCAGCCCAAATTGCGCTGAATTCCCCGAAATCATGTTCGGAACCTGGGCGGCAGGCATGGCCGTCGTTCCGATAAACGCCAAGCTGCATGTCCGTGAAATCGCTGAGATAATTGCCGACTCCGAGCCTGTGGCCGTCTTGGTATCAGCCAAGATCGCCGAGGGCCTTCAGTCGATCGGCGAAGCTGCCATTGAGATCGGCTCGGAAGAGTATGAAGTGCTTTTCGCGGACACCGGCGCTAGTCCGGTCGCGCGCGGAAAAGACGACCTTGCCTGGCTTTTCTACACCAGCGGAACGACCGGAAGGTCAAAGGGCGCAATGCTGACGCATGGCAACCTTGCCGCAATGACAGATGCGCATCTTGCCGATATCGATAGCCCTGAAGGAGCTTCTGCTTTGCTCCATGCCGCGCCGATGTCGCATGGCTCCGGGTTATACATGTTGCCCTATGTCGCGCGCGGTTCGCGGCAGGTCATTCCAGCAAGCGGCGGCTTCGACCCGGCAGAGTTTTGCGAGCTGTGTGTCATGCACGAGGGCGTTCGTGCATTCCTCGCCCCTACGATGGTGCAGCGCCTGCGCCTGGCGCAAGACGATCAAACGCCATTCCCGACCAATCTTGAGCTGGTCGTATATGGCGGTGGCCCGATGCATGTCAGCGACATGCGCGCCGCGCTCGCCGCATTCGGCCCGATCTTCGCCCAAATCTACGGGCAAGGCGAGACACCGATGACGATCACCGGACTGACGCGCGAAGATCATATTGATGCCAGTGACACCGTGCTTGGCTCGGTAGGAAAGGTGCGTAGCGTAATCGAACTCAAGATTGTCGGCGACAGCGGTGAGCGAATGCCCGCAGGAACGCCGGGCGAAATTCTGTGCCGAGGGGCAACCGTGATGGCCGGTTATTGGCATAATCCGGATGCCACAAAGGCGACGCTCGCGGATGGTTGGCTTCACACGGGTGATATCGGCACGCTCGATGAGAATGGCTTTCTGACCCTGCTCGACCGGTCAAAGGACGTGGTGATCTCAGGTGGCAGCAATATCTATCCGCGTGAGGTCGAAGAGGTGCTGCTTGCCCACCCCGATGTGGTTGAGGCGGCGGTGATCGGTTCGCCAGACGAGGAATGGGGCGAAATTGTCGTCGCGCATGTCGTTTTGTCCACCGACATTCCGCACACCGACCTCGATGGACATTGTCTCGCGCATATTGCCCGATTCAAACGGCCCAAACGTTACGTGGTGCACGAAGAACTGCCCAAGAACGCCAATGGCAAGGTGCTGAAGCGCGAGCTACGCGAAGTCTAGCCCTCGGTCGCGAGACAGACTTCCGTCACTCCATCGCGGGTGCGGACAGGATAGGTCGCAATGGCTTCGGTGGCAGGAGGATTAAGCGGCTCTCCCGTTTCCAGGAGAAAGCGCGCGCCATGCGCTGGGCAGGCAATCCAGCCAAAGCGGACCATCCCGCAGGCGAGTTTCTGATGGGCATGGCTGCATTGGTCAGCGATCGCGTGAATATTGCCCTCGCTCCGGACGAGCAGGAAGGACAGCCCGCCAACGCTCAGGGCCACCACTTGCCCGTCTTCGAGCGCTTCCGCTTCGGCAAGGGGGTGCCACTCGCTCAAGGTTCGTCTCTTTCCGATCGTTGCATCGTTCCGTTATCCAGTGGACGCGAACGCAGTTCAATCGAAAAACCTTTCGCTGAAGTCGTCCTTGGCGCGGCCGGAGTAATGTTCTGCGGTAAACGGCATTCCCATCACGCCCTGCGACCAGTCGAAGGCGTCACCCAAGTCGGAGAACCAGTCATACAGCATGACACGGTTGGCGACGCGCCATTCGCCATCGCGCTTTTCGAAGGTGTCGAGATAGCGCGCACCGATGCAGGTGTCCTGGTCGCCAGCGCCCATGTCGACGCGGTGGTATGAGATGACGTGGGTCTCGGCCTTGGCCGCATCGCCATTCAGTTCGATATGGCTCTGCCCTAGTACATGCTGCGTGTTCTTGATCGCATCGGCACCGGGGACGACCCAAGCCAGATACTCCTCGAAACTGCCATTCTGGACGCCGTAGTCATAGGTGGCATCGGGCCACCAGCAGGAACGGATCAGACCCGCGTCGCGCCGGTCTTCGCCGCGCGCCAGACGAGCGGTACACTCGGTTATCTGTACCTTGTCGACGACGGCCTGCAATTGCGCGTCCATAATGCGTCTCCCTTCCCGCGTGTTTCGCATTGTTGTGTCACCGTCGGTGGCAGGAGCAAGAGGCGGGCAGGTGCCAGTGTCGCCTTATCGCGCGGACGATAGATCGCTTCTGAGCCGATCCGGACATATGCCGACCCCGCCGCTTGGGATAAGATGGTGGACAGATAACCTTTCTTGTAAAGACTGGAATTGTGCAATGGCGACCGAAATCCTCCTTCCCAAGCTCGGCTTTTCCATGACCGAAGGCCAGGTTTCCGAGTGGATGTTCGGCGACGGCGAAGATGTGAAGGAAGGCGACGTGCTGTTCCTGCTGGAAGCCGACAAGTCCGCCAACGAGGTGGAAGCACCTGCCACCGGCAAGCTCAAGATCGTCGTCGAAGAAGGCGTCACCAAGCAGGTCGGTGAAGTGCTGGGCTATATCGAGTAATCGCCATGACCTTGCGCGTCGGAATCGTATCAGCGGCATGGGGCGCGTTTGCACACTTGCCCGCATGGCGCGCGCTTCAAGGTGTGGAAGTCACCTCAATCTGCACGTCGCGGCAGGAAACTGCCGAAGCCGCTGCCGAACGTTGCCAGATCGAACGACCGTTCTGGGATGCGCTGGCGATGTGCCGCGATCCGGATATCGACATTGTTGACCTTGGCACGCGCCCAGGCGTGCGCCTGCCTATGGTGCTGGAAGCACTGAAACACGGCAAGCATATCTACAATTCCTGCCCGCACGCGCCTGACTGGGCGGGAGCAAAGGCCATCGATTTTGCATGGGATCGCAATACCAGCAAAACGGCTGTCGATGCGTTCTCGCGCTATCTCCCTGCCCATATGCAGATGCGGAGCATGATCGAGGCGGGCAATCTCGGAAAATTGCTGGGCGGGAACTGCCGCTTCAACATGTCGCTGTTCAACCGGCCCGACAAGCGCTTCCCCTACAATTGGTTCGCCGATGGCGCGGCAGGTGTCTCCGCACTGCGTAATTTCGGAAGCCATCTACTGTATTTTCTGTGCGAAATGCTCGGCCCGGTCGAGGAATTGGTGGCTGACCAGACCATTCTGCTTAAGGAATGGGAATTCGCCGACGGCGACCGGATGGCGGCGAATAATCCCGACTATGCCAATCTGATCCTGCGCTTTGCATCGGGCGTCAGGATTTCGCTCCAGACAAGCTGGAATCAGCCGGCGCAGGAAGGCTGGACAATCGACATGTTCGGCACCGATGCGCGCTTGCAGGCCGTTGCCCCGAGCTTTCCAACCGTAGGAGATACACGCCTGCTGTCAGGTTTGGCGGGCGACCGTGCGGACAGTGCCTTGCAGCCGGTCGAACTCACGACACCTGCCACTCCGCATATCGCAATGGATCATATCAGCGAGCCTGCACCTGCCTACCCGATGGCGCTGACGATGCAGTCGCTCGTTGACACGGTGCATGGCAAGGGATCGCCGTATCCCGATTTCGCCCTCGCGCTCGAAGTGGAGCGTTTGCTCGAAGCTGCGCGAATTTCCAACGAGGAACGCCGCTGGGTGCGTCTCGCCGGCGTAGACTAGGCAGCGCTGAAGGTCAGGCTGTTGCCTCGGCAGCCAGCAGGTCGGGATAGCGGCCTAGCGACATGAACATGACCGTCGAGACACCGAACAGCGGGATAATGCCCCATAGGATGGCGTCGTAACCGCCGAATATTTCGTAGAACGAATTGGCGATGAACGGCGCGACACCCGATGTGAATCCGAACAGCCCGCCAAGCACCGCAAAAAGGGTGGCGAACTGGTTGCGTGGGAAATGGCGCGAGACGAGGTAGGCGCAGGCATCGTATTCCGCCCCAGCGGTCAAGCCGAGCATGACGCAGGCGACCGAAGCGGCCAGCGGTGATTGGTCCGTGGCGAGGAAGATTGCCGCCGATCCGAGCGCACCTACTGCGCAGCCCACGGCGACATAGCGCCCGTCTATACGGTCGAGCAAAAAGCCGCCGAGTATCCGCCCGGTTATCGTGCCGATTCCGATCAGCCCAGCGATCTTGGCCGCGGCGATCAGCTCGAAACCTTCCTCCATCAGAATCGGCACGGCATTGATGCCAAGCCCGGTGGCGGCAAGAGAGTAGATGACCCCGGCGATCGAAAGGCGGATAAATTTGGGCGAAGCGAGATCGCCCAGTTTTCCTGCATGTTTTGCGGCGGGCGGCGGCTGGATTTGCGTCGGCTTTGGTGGCTCGTCCTTTGCAAACAGGAAGTAAACCAGCGGGAACTGGATGATGAAGGCAAGCGCGCCCAGGCCCATATAGGCACCTCGCCAGCCATAGGCTTCAATCAGGGTGGCCCCGAGGATCGGCACGAATGTCGATGCAATGCCCGTTCCCGAGAGCACAACTGCCAGCGCAAGCCCGCGGTTTGCCTCGAACCGTTGCGCAATCGCGGCAGTCCATACGCTGGGGTATACGAGGATCAGGGCGACCGCGAGCAAGGCATAAAGTGCCAGCCAGGAGACGATCGACGGCCCTGCCAATGCAATCGCTGAAAGCGCGATCGCAAAGCTGGGCACGCCGAGCAGGGCGATCTTGCGCGGCCCATACTTATCGACGGCCCGACCACCGAAAGCGGCCAGCAAAAGTGCGGTGATCGATGTGACCAGCGGCCCGGCGGATATTTCTGCACGTGACCAACCGAATTCTCGTTCCAGCGGTTCGAACATGACGCCCAGCGCATAGGGATGAACTGCCACCAGCGTCATGCCGAACAGGGCAGCCGGAACATTGACGCCGAAACGCCGCCATTCCTGCATATCAATGACTTGCGCAGAGCCCGTCGTTGCCATCGATCATCTCTCCCAATCGCGCCTGTTTTTCACAAACTTAGAATTAGTTGCGCACGACTGGACCTTTTCGTGTCCGCGCGCGAGGCTTTATGCCTAGGGCAATCAGCTTGGCGGGGATATGCCCATGCAGCCTGCTGTCGGCCTTTCCCGCCGTGGCGATGCCGCCCCTCAAATGCCCAGGTCTTCGAGAATCCCCTCGCTGGCTTCCCACAACTGACGGGCTGCCGCATCGTCGTGCGCTTGCGGCTGTGCTTCTGCCTCGGCGCAGTCGTGGAAATAGCGCCCCGGCTTCCCCCCGCATTCGGGCGAGGTGGCCATCCACGCGATAGTGCGCGCAGCGTGCTCGGGCGGATTGCCACCTTTGATTTCGAGATGTGAGCGCATCGATGCATCGCCGTAATTGTAGAAATTGCTGGCGATGATGCCGGGATGCATGGCCTGTGCAATAATGCCATCGCCCGAATGACGCCGCGCAAGTTCACGCGTGAACAGCAGGTTGGCCAGCTTGGCCTGACAGTAAGCCGCACCTGCTGAAAAGTTCTCCTCGAACTGCAGGTCGGCAAAGCTCATCGCCGGCATATATTCATGCGCTGACGATGAAACTGCAATCACCCGCACGCTCCCGGGCGGCGTCACGGCGGCGGTGCCGCGCAAAATCGGCAGCAAATCGCGGGTCAGCAGGAACGGTGCGAGGTGATTGGCGGCAAAAGTCGCCTCCAGCCCGTCTAGCGTCGCATATCTCTTGTCTCGTACACCGCCCGCATTGTTGACAAGAACATCGATCCGGTCGGTCAGCTTCGCAATCTCGCCAGCAACCCGCCGGACCTCGGCCATGGTATCAAAGTCCGCTCGCAGGAAATCAATCGTCACACCTTCGGCCTCGAGCTCGGCTTGTGTGTCCTCGCAGCGCTGCGGATCGCGACCCACACCAATGATGCGCCAACCTTGTTTGCCCAAAGCCACGGCGCTTGCCTTGCCGATCCCGGCGCTTGCACCGGTGATGACAGCTGTCTGCATGGTAGTTGAATCGCCCAAATCGTGGCTCCAATTCGCTGAACACAACGCCCCGTTGAGGTATTGCGCGGGCGATATGCGGTCAAACCGGCAAGCGCATATCGCTCCGGCGAAGTGTCTGGTTTGACGGCGCAATTGCTCAGCTGCATTGCTTGACGGATCAGGACTCGCAGCGGTTTTTCCGGCCTTTATCGACTTAGGAGCATGAGATGACACAGAAAGTCGCCGTCGTTACCGGAGCCAGTCGCGGCCTGGGCCGCGGGATTGCCCGCGCACTTGGTGGCAAGGGGATGGGCATCTACCTGACCGGTCGCGACGAGGCCGAACTGGAATTGGCAGCGGGCGAGGTCGATGCGGCTGGTGGAAAGGGCATCGCGATCCAATGCGATCATTCCGATGACACGCAGGTGAAAGCACTGTTCGAGCGCGTAGCCAGCGAGGCGGGAAGGCTTGATCTGCTCGTCAACAACGCGGCGGCTGTGCATCCGCAGGAACTGTCACGGCCTGGCCCGTTCTGGGAAAAGGACGTCAAGCTCGCGCAGATGATCGATGTCGGACTGCGCTCGAACTACATCGCCAGCCATTACGCTGCTCCCTTGATGTTGAAGACTGGTCCTTCGCTGATCGCGAACATAAGTTTCTACGGCGCGGCGAGCTATTTCCATGGTCCAGCCTATGGCGCGGCCAAGGCGGGGACCGACAAGATGGTTCACGACATGGGAATCGACTTTGTCGATACACCGGTCAGCGTCATTTCGATCTGGCCGGGCTATATCCTGTCAGACATGATCAAGGCGCTTCCCGAAGAGCACAAGACACCCGAGTTGAAAGCCATGCTGCCCGAATTCGAAACGCCCGAATTCACAGGCATGGTCATCGCTGCCCTGCTGGAAGACCCAGACCTGAAATCGCAATCGGGCAAGGCACTGATCGGTGCGCGCCTCGGACAGAAGTATGGCATTCGCGACCTCGACGGGAAGCAGCCGAAAGACTGGTCCGAACGCCATGGCGAACCGATAGCTTATTTCTCAGCTCAACAGTCCTGACGGAGACTAGCGAATGATCGAAGCCCATCTGGTGGTGCTGACCAATGCCGTTGAAGGCCGCGATGCGGATTTCAACGATTGGTATTCCAACATCCATGCACGCGACACCATGCGCATGCGCGGAGGGCTGGCCCAGCAGCGGTTCGTGTTCGCCGACGATCAGGTGCATGACTTCGCTGGTAAGTTTCCGGCCAGATACCTCGCGCTCTACGATGTGTATGACGTGAAATCATTCACCCAGGAGCATATCGATCGTGCCGGTACGCCTTACATGATCGTCGAGGACTCGCTCGACATGTCGCGGCTCGACGATTTCTTCTATTTTCCGCTTCATTATCGCGACAAGCGCCCGCGCGCCTTTGCCAAGTGCGGTGTTGTGCTCGAACAAATGCAGGTGAAGCCGGGTGAGGAAGAGGCTTTCCGCGCCTGGTATGGCGATACCTACATGGCCGAGCGGTTCAAACAGGATGGGATTGTTTCTGCGTCATTCCTCGGCTTTGAAGAATACGGCCAGATGATGCCATTCCCTCCGGGCCATAACCATGTGGCCATCTGGCGGATCGAGAATGACGGTGCCCGCGACCTCTGGCGCCAAAGCCATCCGCTGGCCGATTGCCCGCACCTCGAAGCGGACAAGACGGCGATCTCCTGTTGGGACATCGCCTCACGCCGCCTGATCAAGGACGAAGTGACCTATCCGGACTCCGCGTCACTCGCCAAAGAAGAAGCGGCGCGCGCGCGGATCAGGGCGCAGGATTCGGTCGTCAAAGTCGGCGAAAGGCGTATCAAGGGTTAACCCGCAATCAGGGCGATTGGAGCTTGGCAATCAGCGGCACCAGCTTTTCCATGACGAGCTGGACATTGAAATGTTCAGCCACAGACCGGATGCAATTATCCCGCATCCGGAAGACAAAGACGTAGGTATTGGCGTAATCCGTCCCGTCGATCAGCTTTGCCTTGCCGCGCACCTCGGCGACAACCCGGTCATCTTCTGCGGATATGGCATCCACGGTGAAGTGGATGGTTCCGTTGGTCAACTTGGCCAGCAACGGGATCGCGCTAGCATATTGTTCGTGCGTGAGTTCGCCTTGCGTCGTGGTCCACGCAGAAAAATCATCGGTGAGCAGCGCTTCTGGCAAATGCCCCGCTTCCAGCGCAGTGAAAAACTTACGAACGATCTCGTGGCCGGGATGCGTCACTCCGCAATCAGAGCGGCCGAGCCACCATTGCCTCGAAGCGCTTCTGCCGCACGCAGTCCCGAAAACACGCAATCGCCGAGCGACAGCCCGCTGACATAATAGTGAGAGCAAACGCCAACGGCGGTCCGCCCGGCAGCATAAAGGCCCGCTACAAGGCCGCCTTCGTTGGACCGCACCTGACCGGTTTCCTCGTCGACAAGCAGACCGCCCATGGTCAGCGCAGGGATCGGTGAGAGCTTGAGCGACGAGCCGATATCGGTTGCGTGGAAAGGCCCCTTATCGATCGTTCGGCGGTATTTTTCCGACTTGCCCAACGGATCAGGCTCGCCCTTGGCGATGCGCTGGTTGTAGGCATCGATAGTCGCCTGCATCTCTTGCGCCGGAATGCCGATCTTCGCTGCCAATCCTTCCAGCGTCGGAGCGCTGACCGTGTAATCCTTTTCGATCGCGCGGAACTGGATTTTCTGGAACAGCATCTTGTTCATGCTGGCAATTTCACTGACGACCATCTGGTGCAATGGCTCGTCCATGATCATCCAGCCCTTGCCGCCGCCTGTTTCGAACACCGCTTCGCCGGTTCGCGCTCCGTAATACTCCTCGCCCACAAGGCGTTTGCCATCGGGGCCAACTGTGCAGCTCTTCACCCAGCTTTCGGGCTGGTAGAGAAACTTCCATGCCGAGACCGTATCCAGCGAGCCGGTCGCACCGCCGACCGACATGCCAAGCTTGATGCCCGACCCGTCGTCGGCAATCGTTCCAAGCGGGTGCGAGGTGAGATAGGCTGGCGCGGTTTTCGCCATCATCGTACGGTTATAGGTAAAGCCGCCTGCCGAGAGTACCACACCCTTTCGGACGCGAATGCGAACGGTTTTCGCCTTCTCCTTTTCGACACTCGTAATCGTACTGTAGAGTTTTTCGGTCAAACCCATGATACCGGCGACGATATTGGCAGCCAGGCCCCATGCCTTCTTGTGCTTCCAGGCGGCGATGCCGGGCGGAATCCGGCGGACTTCGATGCCCACAACCCCGCCCGCCTCGTCGGCGATGAGCATTGTCGCGCGCGTCTGGCGGAAGAAGCGGACATTGGGTTTTGCCTCCATCGAGCGGATCAATGGCGGCAGCAAATACTGGCCGGAAAGCTTGGTCGGTTCGCCGCCTCCTTCCGGCTTGGCCCGATGGCCGCGCGGCGCAGGCGTAGCCAGCTCGCGGCCCGGAACGGTTAGCTCATTGCCCGAGTAATATAGCGAATGCTGATTGGGGTAAGACGTCTTCTCGTCGGTCACTGGTCCGCCGAACCGCGCGCCATATGTCTCGAGCCAATCCTGAAAGCGTGAACTGGCGTTGGCGAAGCGGCGGACAGTTTCGCTGCTAACGATATTGCCCGTCTCGAATTCCAGATACTTGGCCATGTTTTCCGGATCGTCTTCCACACCGGCCTCGCGCTGCGCCTTCGTGCCGCCGCCCATGTATATGACGCCGCCCGAAAGCTTGCTGGCCCCGCCGCCTTCGCCGCGATCGATGGCAATGACCTTGAGAGAGGAGTCCTCCGATGCGCGCAACGCGGCGCAGACCCCGGCGAGGCCGACACCAACAACGAGCACATCGCACTCTTCATCCCACGCCGCCTTATCAGGATCGGCGATGACTTCGGCTGGTTCAACCTCGTTCGATGTCGGTGTCAGGTCGCCGAGGAAACGGTTGTCAGGCTTCACGTTGGGTCACTCCGGTTGATTAGTCTGCGGCGACGTCCGCGAACAATTCGATGAGGGCAGGGCGGTGGACCTTGAAGGACAGTGTCTTGGGCAGCTCGTCAACGAAGCGCCAGTGGACCGGTACGTGGGTCGCCATCACATGTTCGCGAAGATGCGCCTCGACATTTTCGAGGCTGGGCTGGTCATGGCCCGGCTTCACCTGGATAGCGGCTCCTGGAACTTCTCCGAGGCGGCGGTCTTTCACGCCGACGACACCGGCGGCGGAAATATCCGGGTGGAGCAGCAGGGCTCGTTCGATCGTTTCGGGCAGCACCTTGAAACCGCCACGCATGATCGCGCCATCTGCACGCCCGCGGTGGTAGAGGAAGCCATCTTCGTCGATCATTGCGAGGTCTGACGTACGGATCCAGTCCGGCCCAATGCGCGGGCTGACGACTTCCAGCAGGCCTTCGGTACCCGGAGGTAGCTCATCGCCGGTTTCAGGATCGATTACCCGCAGCTTGGCGCCGCCGATCGCACGCCCGACGCTGCCGCGCTTCGAGCTGCCGAATTCCTCGACATCCTTCAGTGATGTCGCCGTCACCGGGCCGCCGAATTCGGTCGCGCCGTAGGAGATCAGGATCGGAACATCGTAATATTCCTCGAATGCCTGCTGCACCGAGGGGTCGAGCGGCGCGGCACCTGTTCCGATACCCATCAACCCGCTCAGTTCTTCCTTGGGGACCTCGGCATCAAGCACCATTTGCACACCAGCCGGCGGCAGTCCCGCCATCTTGGGCGAGTGGCGTTTGATGTAGTCGCGCCAGCCTTCGATGTTGAACCTGTCCAGCAGCACGGCGCGATTGCCGCGCACGAAGGTCGGAATCGTCGAATAGATGCCTGAAATATTACCGATAGGCATGTAGAGCAACAGCGGCGGCTGGCTGCCAGCGTCTGCCACCTGCTGGTTGCCGCTGGTGCCGCCTGCGAGCAATTTGTCGATCATCTCATAGGCGACGGGAAATTGCTTTGGTGGCCCCGTTGTGCCGCTGGTGAGGATCTCGACCTTGGGTTCACCGGATGGCGCAAATGCCACATCAGAGCGTACCGTCTCTGCCCCTTTGACAGATTTCGCCACCAGGTCGTCGATCGCGATTCCGGCGTATCCATCGGCCCGCAAGGCCTCGACAACGGCTTCGGAAAACTCCTGGTCGGCGGCGATAACCAGCGGAGCGGCAAGGCGACGGATGTCGCGCACAATGCCCGTTGGCGACTGGAAGGCGTAGACCATGCGGACCGTCCGCCCCTGTGCCAGCAACGCCAGCAGAACCGCCACGGCCCAGGGCCGGTTTCGCGGAATGAAAGTGACCGGCGCATCGGCGGGCACGCCGCTCTTGGCGAGCAGGTCTTCCAACTGGTCGCGGACCTTGCGAAGATCGTCCCAACCGAACCACTCACCCTCGAATTCGACAACCTGCGTTCCACCAGGACGCGCAAGGGCTTCCGCGCAGAGCCGGGGTATTTCGCTCACTCGCCTTCCTCCAGGCCGAGCAAGTTTTCATATTTGTCGTGCCATGCGCGGATAATCGATTCCTGATAGGCGGAATAGATGACGTGCGCCGGCATTTTGGTACGCAAGCCCTTGTAGACCTGCGTGACATTGTCGCTGTCCTGGTCGAGAATTCGCGCAAGTGTGCCCATTTCCTCGGCATCGGTCCATGCCTGGTCAGCGTCCAGCATACGCAGCGGCGCTGCTTCCGGCTTGGGCTTGTCCTTTGGCCAAGGGGCCAGCAACATGATGTCTGCAATACACTCGTCATGCCGGTCGCCGTTGGGGCGGAAGCGGTAGACGATCCGCGCCCAGCCGCCCCAAGGGTGGAAATTGGGGAACAGGTTGTTGAAGCTTTGTTCGACCAGCTCGTGGTCGGAATATTCGTCCACCTCGTCACCGATCAGGCTGCGCAGATATTGCTTGTTCATATCCGCCACCATGCGGAAAGTTTCGAGCGTGCGTTCCGGCGGAACCTTGATCCCGCGCTGGATACTTGACCCCGGCGCGCTGGCATGGCCGAGCCGGCTCCAATTGCCGAACACGTCATATCGCGTCTCGGCGAGATCGCCGCCCTGCAGCAACAATTGCGGGTGGGTTGCAACCGAGTGATAGGCTTCGAGAAAAGCCTCCATCATCAGCTTCCAGTTGGTTTTCACCACCTTGCCGACATGAACGGCCTTGTAGCGGTTTTCGAGCCGCACCTTCTCGTAATGCGCGAGCATTTCCGGTCCGGCATATTCCTCGAACGAAATCGCATCGGGATCGGGGTTGATGAAAACGAAGCCGCCCCAGCGCGCGCTGTTCACTTCGGTCATCCCGCCCACTTCCTGCCGGACCTTGGGGAAATCCCATTCGCAGGTCAGGTCACGCAGCTTGCCGTCGATCCCGAAACTCCAGCCATGGAACGGACAGCGAAATCCCTCGGCACGCTTGCCGTTGTGAGTGCAAAGGCGTCGGCCGCGGTGCGGGCAGGCGTTGACGAAGGCCTTGATCTCGTCCTCCGCGCTGCGGGTGATGATGAATTCAAGATGCGCGATCTTGTAGAGAAAGTGATCGCCCACCTCGGGGATATCATCCTCGCGGCAGGCCATCTGCCAACTCTTCTTCCACATGTGCTCGACTTCGAGATCGTGGTATTTTTTGTCGATGAAGCGGGCCACATTCACGTGCTTGGGTCCGCCTGGATAGGGAGCTTCCTTGCGGTAGACGTCGGGCAGCAGGTCGGGCTGGCGCTCGTTATCGGTAAAATATTCCTGCGGGATATGCGCTGCCGAGCGCATGCCAGCTTCGGTTTTCAATCCCGGATCTGGTTTATAGGGCGCGATGATCTTGGGGCGCTGGGTTCCCTCCTTATCGCTACCGCCGCGAGCGAGGTTTTCCTTAAACATCTGCTCATGTTCGGGGGTTGGAGGAAGCAGCGACCAGAAGATGTCCTTCGCTGCGTCCATCGTCGGCCCGCCGATGAAGCGCAGCATGTGCGGATCGGCTTGCGTCAGATCGCCTTCGATATAGCGGCCATCCCAATGGAATAGGCCGCTCTTGCCCGCGTCCTTATCCTCCACGCGAACCATTCCACCTTCAACCTCTTGATAGACCGCTCCGGTAAAAGGGTGGGGTTCGCAGCGCATCACATTCTCCGTCATTGGGCATTATCCGGCGTCGGTGTGCCGAACTCTTTTGGCGAATGTGCAGGGGCGATACGCGCGAGCGCAACTGTTTTCGGGCGATACCGGACATTGAACGCGGCAGCGATGGACGCGTGCCTTGTCCGAGTGCTGAGGCAAACTGCTATCGCCTGCGCGATAGCCGCTGGGCGATGCTGTTCTGCACCTGCCAAAAGAGCTAGTCGATCAAGCAAGCACTTCGGGGAGAAGGTACACGTGCTGCGCAGGGCGATATTGCAGTTGGCGCTGGCGGCGTCTGGCCTGACGATGCACGCGGGCGTTTTAGCACAGGACAATCAAGGAGTACCGGAAGCGATGAGCGAAGTGGACGAAATGTCTTCCGAAGCGATTCCCGTCGTTGAAGGCTGGGACACGATGATTGATGGATTGCGCGATCTGCCGCAGCAAATGCTCGCCCGCCTTCCCGAAGAGCAGCGCCATGATCCGCAGGTCCGTCAGGAAGTGGCACGGCTTGCGCTGTCTGCGCTCGGTTCGGTCACGCTCGATACGCTGGGCGGCGATCCTGATTTCCCGGTCTTTCTCCCGACAATCGGGCAAGTGCTTGGTGTCGGCCAGCCCAATGCCGATACGATCTATCGCGCGGCACGAATTTCCTCCGATGGAATTTACCGCCTCACTGGAACTCGAGGCTCTCTGAACCAAGCGGTGATCGGACAGGTCGTTCCGCGCAATGCGGAAACCGGCAGCGGCCGCGCGCATCTCGATATAAATGCGCTCTCGGTTGATGAGAACGACCGCTTCGAAGTCATGATCAGCCCGGACCGCCCTGCCGACTGGAGCGGCGAATGGTGGGAACTGCGCCCCGCAGCCAACCGGTTGCTGTTGCGTCTGGTAAGCTACGACTGGGCGAATGAAGTTTCGCCAACACTCGCCCTCGAGCGCCTCGATATTCCGATGCGTCGCTCACGCGTTTCCGCCGAAGTGCTGGAACAGCGCCTACGCGCCATGCCGCACGCGATGGGCATTCTCGGACCTATGTTCGTTGACCACGTGGAGGAACTACGGAGCGAAGGTTTCGTCCATCGCTTCAAGAGTTTCGACATCACTTCTGCGGGCGGGCTCGAAGGCCAGTTCTATTACGAGACGGTCTACGAGCTGGGTGATGATGAGGCGCTGATAATAGAGACCGATATCCCCGAAATCTGCCCCTATCGCTCGCTGATCCTGACCAATGAGATCTACGAGACGACAGATTGGTACAACAATCATTCCAGCCTGAATGGTCACCAGTCCGCGCCAGACAGCGACGGTCGCTGGCGCGTCGTCGTGAGTGCGCGCGATCCCGGTGTGCGCAACTGGCTCGATACGGCCGGCTATCCCACCGGGATGATCCAAGGGCGGTGGACGCACTGTAGCGATACGCCGATCCCCTCAATCACAAAGGTGGCGTTCGACGCCATCGCCGAACATCTTCCGGAAGATGTTGCCCGCGTCACTCCGGAAGAGAGGGATGATATCTTGCGCGCTCGCCGGCAAGCCATGATGCAGCGGCCGCATTGGTAATTTCTAGGAGAAGAGCGAATGAGCGCCGAACACCTTGCCCGTACCTATTATCGCAATATCAACGCCAAGGACCTCGAAGGCGTGCTGGCCCTGTTTTCGGACAACGCCACCTTCAACCTTCCCGACGGACGGGTCGTGGTCGGCAAGGATAACTTGCGCGATATGTACACCCATGTCTTTGCGCAGGGCGGCCCACAGCCCAGGCCCGTGAATATCGTGGCCACCGATACCGATGCGGCCGTGCAGGTCGAAGTGACGCTTTCCGATGGCACGACGCTTCACATGGCGAGCTTTTTCGCGATGGATTCTGCCGATACCTTTGATGCGGTTTCTGTCTACCAGCGGGGTCGCTGACCTCACTTCAACAATCGGGGACAAACGCGATGGACCAGATCGAAAGAGGATTGCGACGCGAACTGGCAGCCGCCTATCGCCTTGTCGCGCTGCTCGGCTGGGACGATCACGTTGCCACGCACCTGTCGGCCCGCCTCCAAGATGGCTCGTTCCTGATCGTGCCTTTTGGACTGATGTTCGCCGAAGTGACCGCCGGAAACCTCTTGCGCGTGGCAATGGATGGCACGGTTATTTCACCTGTTGAAGGGCCTCTCAATGCTGCAGGATTCAACATCCACGCCGGACTTTACGAAGCGCGCGCTGATGCCGCATCGATTATGCATTTGCACACGCACGACGGGGTGGCCGTCTCTGCCCTGAAGGACGGTCTGTTGCCACTGAGCCAGACTTCAATGCTGGTTCTGCCCGATGTCGCCTATCACTCCTTCGAAGGCATCGCGGACCGCGTGCAGGAGCGCGAAAGCCTTGCGCGGGATATAGGCGACAAGAACCTGCTGATCCTGCGCAACCACGGTACGCTGGCGATGGGCGCAACCATCGCCGACGCCTTCTATCGCCTCTACACGCTCGAATGGAGTTGCATCACGCAAATGCGCGCGCTTGCGGGCGGACGCGAATTGCAGATGCCCGATCCTGCTGCCGCAGCGTCAGTCGGAAATGCGCTCGACTGGACGCACCCGGATCGCTTCTCGGTGAGGGCGTTCTGGCCCGCCATGCTGCGCAAGGCCGAGCGCGCATGTCCGGACTTTGACGACCTTTCGAACTAGGAATTACCGCTCGGTCAGTTCCTGTGCCGCGCGGTCCATCCGGGCAAGCAGCACCTCGCAGGCATCCTGAAGCGCAGTCATGGCGACATCGCCGGGGTCGGCAAGCTTGGCCGAGAGGCGCACGTCCTTTTCGAGCAAATCGCGCAGGTCGCGCACGCTTTCGGGTGTCTGACCTTCGCGCAGGCCCATCATGCTCGGCACCACTTGCAACGCGAAACTTTGCGCCGACCCGCGTTGTAGTGCCTCGCGCAATTGCTCCCGGTCGAAATCGAGTTGCACGCCAAGGTCGAGGATGGAGGCCGACAACCCATAATTGGCAATACAGGCGAGGTTATTGAGCAATTTGCCGGTCAAGCCGCGCCCCACCGGACCAAGATGCGATGTCGTTCCGAGAGCATCGAGCCAGGGTTGCGCGCTCGCAACAACGTCATCGTCCCCGCCGACAAACAGCGATAGCTTGCCTTCCAGCGCATAGTGAAGCCCACCCGATACGCCCACATCGATCACGCTGACGCCGTGAGAAGCCGCTTCGTCAGCAAGCGTTACCGCCAGTTCGGGCGTGACGGTGGAAGTGATGATGAAAATCCCGCCTTCTCCCTGCGCGGCGAAGATCGTTCCATCGGCAGTAAGGTCGCGCAATTGTTCATCGGTGCGCACGCAAATGCCCACGATATCCTTGCCGCGCGCTGCCTCGACCGGATCAGGCTCGCGCTCGGCACCTTCCTCGTCGAATGTCTCGAGAGTGGGAGGATAGATATCGCAGCCGGTTACCTTGAAGCCTTGCATTGCCAGCCGGCGCGCGATCGGCATTCCCATCTGGCCGAGGCCGATAAATCCGACAGTGGTATCCGACATTTCCGGTGAACTCCCAATTGCAGATTGCAAAACACTTTAGCGGTCAAAAGTGGTGCTTCAATGCAAGGCAAACCCGCCAACGCCCGATATCGGTCCGGCGTTGTCCGTGTACAGAGACTTTATTCGCGCCTTCGCTCGGCTATGCTGGATGCTGCAAATCATCGGGCATATTCGGCAATGGACTTCACGTGGACCCCAGAGGAGGAAGCTTTTCGCGAACGCTTGCGGAGCTTTCTTGCACAGACCCTGCCCGAAGATTGGGAGCGATTTTCGCAGCATGGGCCCGCCTCGCCTGCGCTGACTGAATATGCCGCGACGTTTTGCGGAAAGCTGGCCGAAGACAATCTCCTGACACCGCATTGGCCCACCGACATCGGCGGACAGGGTCTCGACCCGTGGCACCAGACGATCCTTGCCGAGGAAATGTGGATCGCGGGCGAACCGCGCGGCGGGCAATATATGAACGTCAATTGGATCGGCCCCACGCTGATCAAATATGGCAGTCCGCAGCAGCAGGAACGCTATTTGCCACCGATCGCAGAGGGGCGGGCCCTGTGGTGCCAAGGGTTCTCCGAACCGGGTTCCGGCTCCGACCTCGCCTCTTTGCGCACCAAGGCAGAGCGCGACGGCGAAGACTATGTGGTAAATGGCCAAAAGATCTGGACCAGCTATGCCGGACTTGCCGACACCTGTTTCCTGCTCGCGCGCACCAGCGAAGACCGCAAGCGGGGCATCTCCATATTCCTCGTGCCAATGGATACGCCCGGCATCACAGTGCGCCAGATCCCTTCGATCATAGGTGAAGGTGATATTCACGAGGTCTTCTTCGACGACATGCGCATTCCCGCCAGCGCACGGCTGGGCGAGGAGGGGCAGGCCTGGGAGATCGTCGCATATTCGTTGCGTAACGAGCGGCTCGGCATTCCGCGCTATTCACTGGCACGCGCAGCCCTCGACCGGGCGGTGATGATCCTGAAGGACCAGGGCGAGTTCGGGCGCGACGCCGTACGGATCGAGGCAGCAGAGGCCGCGGCATTGTGCGAAGCGGCTCGGCTCGCCAGCTATGCCATCGTCAGTCGGCGCACGGCTGGAGAAGTGATCGGGCAGGAAAGCAGTTCGGCACGGTTCGCCACGGTCATGTGCGAACGGCGGGTAGCAGAGTTTGTCGCCGAGCATTTACCTGAAGCACTGGCCGATGCGCACCCCTATCTGAAGATGCACCACCAGCGCGCTATCGTGGCCGGTATTGCGGCGGGATCGGCAGAAATCCAGCTCAATATCATCGCCAGCGACGTGCTGGAATTGCCGCGGGAACCCAGACAATGAGCGAGGCGCGTTGATGGATCTTTCGCTTAACGAAGACCAACGTGCCATTCTCGATGCGCTCGACGGGCTTTGCCGCCCGTATCAGGATGCGCCGCTGCACGATGCTCCGTTGACAGCGATTAGCGAGAAGCTCGATGCCGAGATCGCCGAAGCAGGATTTCTCGACGTGGCAGCTGATCCTGATCTCGGAACGGTCAGCGCGGCGGTTATTGTCGAGCGACTAGCGCGCCTGCCCTATGCCACCGAAGCAGCGGCAAGCGCTTTTTTCCGGCCCTTACTCGGAGAAGTTGAAGGCCCGATCTGTATCGTCGACAGAGCGCGCACGCCGCGAATGCTGCGTTACCTCGTCCCCGGTGCCACTGTGTTGGTGGTTGAGGACTCGCGCGTATCGGTGTTCACCGCGTCGCAGGACCAGCTGCGCGCTGAGCCCGACGCGCTTCTTGGCTATCCGGTGGCAAGCTTGCTCGAAATCCCTGACGAGCGGCAGGTTTGCGATATTGCCCCGATCGAGGCGCGCACGCGCTGGCAGGCGGCGATTGCGGCAGAAACTGCGGGGCTGCTCGCGGCGGCGCTCGCCTCGACAGTCAGCCATGTCAGCGAACGCGAGCAGTTCGGGCGCAAGCTGGCGACATTCCAGGCCTTGCGGCACCGGCTGGCAGAGGCGCAGGTTCTAACCAACGGCACCTACTGGTTGTCGATGAAGGCAGCGGCCACGCTCGACCCTGCCGATGCGGCCATGGCCGCGAGCTATGCGCAGGAAGCAGCGCGCAGTTGCAGCTATGACTTTCACCAGTTTCTTGGCGCAATGGGCATGACGCTGGAGCACCCGCTCCACATGTGGACCTATCGCCTTAAAGCGCTGGTAGGCGAACTTGGCGGGCGCAAGGCCAATGCGGCGCGCGCGGCAGACGCGCTGTGGGGAGCAGCGAGCTAGCTCTTTTCGTTCCCAAAGGCAGGCCTTGGCAGCGAGCCAAGGCACAGCACGCTCACCGCCATGCAGCCGATCGAAATCCAGAAGAACTGGTCGTAATTTCCGGTTCGATCGAATGTGTTGGCGGCAAACAGTGGACCGGTTGCAGTGCCGATCGATAGCGCCACCAGCAGCCCGCCATAAAGCGCGCCAAAGGCTTTCAGCCCGAAATGGCGCGTGGCGAGATAGACGATCACGTCCACCTCCGCGCCCACGGTAAGCCCGATCAGTGCGGCAGACAGGAAGGCCGCGTCAGTGCCGAGGTAGAGAAAGCTGAAGCACGCCATGATCGGCAAGCAGAAGATTGCCGCGCCGACATAGTTGGCAGGCAGCCTGTCGAGCAGGAAGCCGGTGCCAAGGCGACCGAATATCGCAAAGATTCCGATCCAGAATGCCAGCGCGCCAGCCTGTGTCGCTTCCATCCCGCTATCTGTCTGGATGGCGATGAAGTTCACTACCAGCGCCAACGCCACGAAAGTGAACAGCACGCTGGCGATAAGCAGCCGGACATAGATCGAGCTTTTCAGCCCTTCGACAAAGCCAAGCCCCTCAGCATAGCCGGGCGCGGCAGCGGCGGCGACTTCCTCGCCCTCATGCACATGCGCCTTCACATCGCGCGCGCCGCGGAAGAACAGCATGATCACAGGCAACGCGATGGCGGCCCAGATTGCAGCCTGCAGCATCATTGCTGTCTGCCAGCCATGCGCGGCAATCAGTTCGGTACCGAGCCATGGAAACAAGGCCTGCGCCACAGATGCACCGCATAGCGTGATTGCGAAAGCGAGCCCGCGCGACGCCTCGAATCTGGTAGCTACAGCGGCGGTCCAAATTGTCGCCTGTACGGGCAAGGTGGCAAAGGCGAGCACGGTCCACAGCAGATACCAGCGCCACTCATCCGCTGTGCTGGCGAAGCCGATCAACGCGAAGGCTGCGCAAAGCAATGCTACCCCGGCAATCCCGATGGGACGCGGCCCCACCCGGTCGACCAGCATCCCGATCGGCACGGCGAATAGTCCCGAAATCAGGGTGGCTATCGTGATGCCAAAGGTGACGGTCGAGCGCTGCCAGCCAAACCCTTCGCTGACTGGCACGACATAGGGGCTGAGGCCGTAGATATGGATGACGCTGGTCGCATAGCCGAGCGCCGCCGCAATCGGCAGCGTCCAGAATTTGCGCCATTCGGTACCCGCGGTTGCTGCGGTCATTTCCTGCTCCCCTCAGTCCCGTTTCAGCTCTCTTCGGCTTCTTTCAGGATTTGTGTCGTATGCTCACCCAAATGCGGCGTCGGCCCAGCGACCTTGCCCGGCGTTTGCGAGAACCATGTCGGAACACCGGGATACCGAATTACGCCGACATCGCTATCCACCTCCTCGAAAAAGCCGATGGCATTGAGGTGCGCATCGTCGAAAAGATCATCGGTCGCTTTCACCCGCGCGCAGGGTATTTGCAATGGCGTGAGGAAATCGAGCCAATCCTGCGTGGTCCGTCCTGCGAATGTCTCTCCAAGCAGACCATAGATCCGGTCGATATGCTTCGCCCGCTTCTTGAGGGTATCGAATTCCTCGCTTTGCCATTCGGGCCGAAGCGCCCCCATGAAAGCATTCCAGTGCTTGTCGTTATAGACCAGCGCCGCGATGTACCCGTCCTTGGTCTTGTAAGGCCGACGGTTCTTCGAGACGGCGCGATGGTAGTGTGCCGGGCCGAGCGGTGGGTCGAATAATTTGCCGCTGGCGTGCTCCACCAGCATGAAGCTGCTCATCGCCTCGAACATCCCGACTTCGACTTCCTGCCCTTCTCCTGTCTGTGCACGGTGAAACAGGGCAGCGAGGGTGGCGTAGAGCGCGTGCAATCCGGCGATCTTGTCTGCCATGATTGTTGCGGCAAAGCCGGGCTCGCCATTCATCAGGCCCTGAACATGCGGTATGCCGCATTCGGCCTGGATCGTATCGTCATAGGCGGGCTTGTCGCCATCTGGTCCGCGGCGCGAATAGCCATAGCAATTTGTGTAGACGATATCGGACTTGATCGCCTTGACCGCATCATAGCTGAAGCCGAGCTTGTCCATCGCCTTTCCGCGCATCGAATGGATGAATACATCGGCGCCGGCGATCAATTTGCGCAGCGCCTTGCAATGTGCCTCGCTGCGCAAGTCCAGCTCCACGCTTTTTTTGCCGCGGTTCACATTGGTGAACACTCCGCCGAGATCTTCCGTAGGGCCAGCGTTGATAAAGCGCGTCGCATCTCCGCCGGGTTGCTCCACCTTGATCACTTCCGCGCCGAGATCGGCCATGATCTGCGTGGCGTATGGCCCGAACACCATTGCGGTCAGGTCGACCACCCGGATGCCGGCGAGCGGCCCTGTGTGCTGTTGTGCATCTGTCATTGCAATGCCGCGCTATCGCATGGCCGAGCATGTGCCAATGCATCAGCCAACTTCGCTGTGCCGATATCGCGCGGGCGGGCAATTCCCCTTTGCCGGGCGAAACCCTATGCAGTCCGACATGGACTTTGCACTTTCTCCCGACCAGCAGGAAATCCGCGACGCGGTGCTGCGGATTGCTGCCGGTTTTTCCGGCGATTACTGGCTCGAGCGTGATGAAGACGGGCAATTCCCGGTAGAATTCCATCGCGCAATGGCCGAAGCCGGGTGGCTGGGCATCGCGATGCCCGAAAGCGTTGGCGGCGCGGGGCTTGGCATTACGGAAGCCGCCTTGATGATGCAGGCGGTCGCCGAAAGCGGTGGCGGCATGGCGGCGGCGTCCAGCATTCACGGGCCGGTTTTCAGCTTGGAACCGGTTGCGCGCTTCGGCAATGAAGAACAGCAACAGCGGATGATTCCGCCGATCCTGTCCGGCGAGGAGAAGATGTGCTTCGCGGTGACGGAGCCTAATGTCGGCCTCGATACGACCAAGCTGAAAACCCGTGCTACGCGGGTCGACGGGGGATACCGTGTTGATGGCGAGAAGGTCTGGATTACCAACGCCCATGTTGCGGATCGGATCATGCTGCTGGCGCGCACGACGCCGCTGGAAGATGTCGAGAAGAAAACTCACGGCCTCTCGCTCTTCTTCACCAAGCTCGACCGTGAAAAGGTCGAAACGCGTCTGATCCCCAAGATGGGCCGCAAGGCCGTTGGCTCCAATACCTTGTTCCTCAACGATTTCTTCATCCCAGAGGAAGACCGGATCGGAGCCGAGGGCGATGGCTTCAAGATCATTCTTCAGGGCCTCAACCCCGAACGCATCCTGCTTGCCGCGGAAGCTGTCGGCATTGGCCGCGCGGCGCTGACCAAGGCGGCGACCTATGCGAAGGAGCGTGTGGTTTTCGGGCGACCTATCGGCCAGAACCAGTCGATCGCGCACCCTCTGGCCAAGTGCTGGATGGAACTGGAGGCGGCGAACCTCATGGTGATGAAGGCAGCCAGCGTTTTCGATGCTGGCGGAGATTGCGGCGCAGACGCCAATGCCGCAAAATACCTCGCCGCCGAAGCGGGCTTTTCCGCCTGCGAGGCAGCGGTGATGACGCATGGCGGAATGGGCTACGCCAAGGAATATCATGTCGAGCGCTACATGCGCGAGGTCATGATCCCGCGCATCGCCCCTGTCAGCCCGCAGATGATCCTGAATTACATCGCAGAACGCGTGCTGGAATTGCCCAAGTCCTATTAGGGAATATTGGAGGGACGCTTGTTCACCAGCGGACGGATGTAAGATACGTCCTCGCGCGAACGCGACCCCCTGCCATTATCGTCGATCCCCGGAACGTCACCGAACGGTAGCGGCAGGGCAGGGGGCATGGATGACCATTCGATGGCATTGGTCCGCATTGCGATCCTCCACGCACCGCCACGCTTCTCAAGCCGGTCGACATAACGTCCGCCCGCCAGCATCACCGTCTCGTCCGTATTGCGGGCTACAAAGAGGTAATAGGTCTCACAATGCGCGGTATGGCCGACGATTTCGCATGTGTGGTTGAGCAGGTCGTGCTGGGTTAGCACCTGCATCTGGCTGTGCATGGCGAATGACCAGTCAGCCAGCTCGGCAGGACTGCCCACGAATGGCCCTGCGGCGATTTCGGCATCTTCATGAAAAGCTGAAAGGAAGATGTCGCGATCAAGGCGATCAAGTCCGCGGCTGAAGCGGGTCAGGCAATCAAGGATGTCCTGCCGGTCGATCAGCTGCTGGATGCGCTGGTCATCCATTGGCGGACCTTTCTTCATGCGCCCACTTGAAGCTTTCTCCCAAGTGGTCGGCCATGCCGCTGGGGTAGGGTGGGAAAGTCCATTGCTCGGCAGGGTCGCGGATTTCGTCGATCCGTGCAGCGATGTCCTCTACAGACCATTCCGGCTGGAACACGCCCTTGGTTTCGGTCGTGAATGCGCGCGCCATGCGTCCGGCTGCAGCAATCAGGTGCTCGCCTGTCAGTTCACAACTTTCGTGACAAAGCCAGGCCACCATCGGAGCGACAAGTTCGGGATCCATTGGCGGGTAGGCGCTGGTATCAAGGCCATCGGCCATGCGCGTGACTGCGGCAGGGACGATAGTATTCGACCGGATGCCATGCTCGCCGCCTTCCAGCGCGATCACGTTGTTGAGCCCCATCAGCCCAGCCTTGGACATGCCATAGTTGACCGTAGTCTGGCTGCCGTAGAGGCCACTGCACGATGATGTCATGACCAAGCGGCCATATTTGGCTTCAATCATGTGCGGCATGGCGGCGCGGGCCAGGTAGAAGCCGGCGCGCAGATGGACGTCGATAACGGCGTTGAAATCCTCGTCGCTCAATTCGGCAATCGTTCCGTAGCGCACGTTGCCGGCGTTGTGGACGAGGATGTCGATCTGGCCCCATTTGTCGAGCGCGCATTGGATGATCGCTTTTGCCCCTTCGGGTGTCGCCACGCTTTCGGTGCAAGGTACCGCCTCGCCGCCCCCAGCCACGATCTCGTCCACCACTTCCTGCGCCGGATTGGAAACGATCTCGTCCCCGCGTTGCGCACTGCCATTGTCGTTGACTACGACCTTGCAACCGCGCGCGGCCAGCAGGAGGGCATAGGAGCGGCCAAGGCCCCGTCCTGCTCCGGTTATGACGGCAACACGTCCGTCGTATCTGAGTTCGCTCATGAATGTCTCCCTAGACCGGCTGCCAGATCGGCGACCCGCGCGATTCACGCAGGCTGGGGATTTCCCTGCCGTCTATATCCCTGATGTCGTAATCCTTGGCGACTTCAGCGGTGATGAAAGTACCGCCGCTGCGCTGCATGACGTCCGGATCGGCTGCCATCGCGGCGATCACCATGCCGGGAAATTCCGGAGAGCAGCCGTTTTCGGGCTTGGTCGCCGACCGACCCGAAAGGCCGGGAATCTGGGCAAGGTTGCGGTTTGCCCGTTCGGTGAAGGTCAATCCCTGCCACAGCGACATCGAAGCGACATTGTGAGGCTTCAGTTCGATGGCCATATCGCGCGCCATGCGGTCCACCGCGGTTTTCGCAGTCCCGAAAATAGTGCCGTAGGTATAGGTCACGCCAACATAACCCGATATGGCAACGATCAGGCCCGACCCTTGCGGTACCATGATCTGCGCAGCGTGCCAGGCGGCTACAAAATTGGATTTCACTCCGACGTCAACCATCTGCCAGTTCGACAGCGGTTTCTCCCAGAAGCCTCCCGCATCTGTCAGGTCGTCTGGAATGGCGAAAGCGTTGTTGACGAGCACATCGAGACGGCCCTGTTCGCGACGAACCTGATCGAACAGCGCGGCCACAGCATCATCATCATTATGATCGACTGCCACGGCAATGCCCTTGCCGCCGCGTGCATCGCACTCGGCAGCGGTCTGGCCAACAGTCCCGGGCAGGTCGTGGTCGCCTTCGTTGACCGTTCGACCGGTTACGTAAACTGTGGCACCTTCCGCCGCGAGCGCGACCGCCATGCCCTTGCCGATCCCGCGGCTGGCGCCTGTTACGACGGCAACCTTTCCGTCAAGCAATCCCATCCAAACTTCTCCGTTTCTGCCATAGAGGCTAGGCGTCGCTGTTGCGCCAAAGCAAGCATACGATGAGGCAGGGGGCATGCTTTCGCCGGGGCGATCATCTGGGCGCGCAAGCTTGAGGTCGTTGGACCTTTCCAGCACATTGCAATTCGACGCATGGCATTCCGCCAAACACGTCCGCAGGTGCGAGCGATGATCGAAATGAGCAAAACCATCGACAAGACGCAAGATCTTGAAAATCCGGTAGTAATTCCGCCGGAAGCTTATATTTCCCGCGATTATGCGGAGGCAGAGCAGGACCGGCTATTTCGCAAGGTCTGGCTGCAGGCAGGCCGGCTGGAGGATCTGCGCGAGGTCGGCGACTTCATCACCTACAATATCGGGCCAGATTCGGTCATCATCGTGAAATCGGGTGAAGGGGAGCTATCCGCCTATCACAATGTCTGCCCGCATCGTGGACGCCGGCTGGTCGATACGCCCGAAGGCAAGCGCAATGCGCGCGGAACGCGCAAGAACTTCATTTGCGGCTATCACGGCTGGACTTTCGGGCTTGATGGCGAAAACACATACATCGAGCATGAAGAAGACTGGCAAGGCTCGCTGTGCGCGGGGCGCGCCGATCTCGGCAAGGTGCACGTCGATACATGGGGCGGCTGGATCTGGATCAACCTTGATCCTGACTGCAAGCCATTGCGAGAGTATCTGGGCGTCATTCCCGAAATGCTCGACCCATACCAGCTGGAGAACATGCGGCCGCGCTGGCGGAAATGGATCATCTTCGATTGCAACTGGAAGGTGGCGATGGAAGCCTTCGCAGAAACCTACCACGTTTCCAGCACGCATCCCGAATTCAACGCCTTCGGCCAGTTCCGCGGCTGGGCGCGCAACCACGGTCTGCACACCAATATCGGCTACGAAGCGCCCAAGGGGATGGAAGAGGATTCGGGCAAGATGCGGGTCGGCTCCGGTGCAGATCCGCGCCTGACGACGGCGGAAATGCAGAACTTCACATGGGAGAATGCCAATACCAATACCACGGCCAAACTGGTCGAGGTGGCAAATCGCCTGAAGGATGAGTTGCCCGAGGGTACGCCAGCCGCCGAGGTGTCGGCCCATTGGATCAAGACCGCACGAGAAGAAGATGCGGCGCGCGGCGTGAACTGGCCGAACGTCGCGCCCGAGCACACCGCAAAAGCGGGCACTGCGTGGCAGGTCTTTCCCAACTTCCAGATCGGCCAGGCGGTGCAGAACATGCTTTGCTATCATGCGCGGCCCTTTGGAAACGACCCGGACAAGTGCTATTTCGAGGCGGCAGTCTACGAACTCTATCCCGAAGGCGAAGCGCCCGAAACAGAGTGGGAATATACCAAGCCGCACGAATGGCCGCCGGTGCTGCAGCAGGATTTTGCGAACATGGCGGCGGTTCAGCAGGGCATGAAGAACGCCGGCTTCCGTGGTGCTCAGGTCAATCCATACATGGAACGCGCCGTGGCGAGCCTGCACCTGAACCTGTCACGATACATGGGCACCGGAGCCCCGCGGCCGCGGAATTAGCTCAGTGGCCAGCGAGGAATTGCAGCAAACCATCGCTCACTTGAAGGACCGGCAGGATATTCTCGACTGCATCATGCGCGAGGCAAGGGGTCGCGACAGGCATGATCTCGAGCTGACGCGCAGTTGCTATTGGAACGAAGGTTACGACGAACACGGCCCCATTATCACCGCCGCACCCGACTATCCCGAACGCGCCAATGCCGGGCACGCGGCCCATTTTTCCGCGACCAGTCATAACATCACCAGCCACACTTGCGAGATCGATGGTAATACCGCCCATTGCGAAAGCTACGTGGTTGGCGGCCTGCTGACGAAGGACGAGCATGGCTGCGTTATCGCAATGGGGCGCTACATCGACAGGCTGGAGAAGCGGGGCGGCGAATGGCGCATCCTCCACCGCCGCTGCACCGTCGATATGGCGATGGACGGCGGTACCGAGTGGTTGCACAGCCCAGCGGTCAACGGGTTTCTCAAATCGGTCTGGGGAAAGGAAGATCGATCGTATCAACGCCCCGTCAGCGTGGGTAAGGACGGTATCCGCTGGGGCGACGCCTGACCTAACGCACTATGATTTTATAGTTCTCGCGCGGCGCGACCTTGTGCGTATCGCGCGCCGATGAGGGAATCTTGCCATTGGCATCGGTGAAACCGTAACGCGTGGCCATTTCTGCCCCGATCACCGCCTGACCGGAAAGCTGCTTTAGCTCTGGATCGTTGAACAGCGCCCAGATTGCATGGCCAGTGAAATCGGGTGTTTCCAATGCGTCTGCGAGATGACCGTATTTTACGGGATCCGCTTCGATCATGCCCAGCAGTCGCTCGGTCGCCAGCGCGCCCATCCAGATCGAGACTGCGCTGACGCCGGTTCCATCAAGATCGACCGCCATGTCGGCTGCAAGCTTGTCCAGTCCTGCCTTATGCGCGCCATAGGCCGGCCCGAGGCAGTAATGCACCGCGCCCGGCGCAGAAGTGAAGGCAATCAGCCCGCTTCCCTGCCGGACCATGATTTGCGCGGCGTGCCAGCTCGCTTCGTAGCTGCTCTTGACCCCGACATCGATCATTCGTCCGAGTGAAATCGGTTTCTCCCAGAATGTCCCCGGCTCGGTCAGCGCATCCTGGATGGCGCAGGCATTGTTGACGAGGATATCAAGCCGCCCCTCATCGTGTTCGATCTGCGCAAAGAGCGCTGCCACCGCTTCGCCATCGCCGTGATCGCACTGCACCGCAATCCCGCGCCCGCCTGCCGCGGTCACTTCGTCCGCCGTGGCCTGAATAGTCCCATTCTTCGTTTCCGAGCGGGAGATTGATCGCCCGGTCACATAGACCTTGCAGCCATGCGAGCCGAGCGCGCGAGCAATTCCGCGTCCGGCACCGCGGCTTGCGCCGGTGACCAGAGCGACAGGTGCGTCTGTGCTCACCGGACTAGCCAGCGCTTGCCCAGGGTTCCTCGCCTTCAAGCTTGGTGCGCAGCATCATGCGGCCGGAGCTAGGGTCGAATGCCTCGGCCCGGTGCATCGTTCCGGTGTTGTCCCAAATCACCAGGTCACCCGGCTCCCATTCGTGGCTGTAGGTAAACTCCGGCCCGGTCGCCCAATCGCGCAGGCCATGCAGAATGGCCGCGCTTTCCATCGGCGTCTTGCCTTTGACCGCGACCGCCGTGTTGCCGAGTACCAGTGATTTGCGGCCCGATTTGTGTTCCCACACCAGCGGCAGCTCGGCCTCGCCGATACGCTGATAATTTTCGAGCAGCGCAAGACTGGGTTCGGGCGTGTGATAGAACAGCGATGCCCACGGACCATGGATGACGGTGAGCCCGTCGATCTCCGCCTTTCGCTCGTCAGGCAGGGCATCATAAGCTGTGTAGGTATTGGAAAAGCCGGTGTTTCCCGTGCCCTTGGGCGAAGGAACTTTGCAGGTCAGCAACGAGGCAAGGATCGGGACATCGTTACGCGTCCCGTCGATATGCCAGTAGAGAGAGCCCTTGAGATATTCGGCCGAACTGGGGTTTTCTTTCACATCAAGCGTGATCTTGGTGACGCCTTCGCGATCGCCTTCCTGTGCGAACCTCCCCATGGTTTTGGTGAAGGCGACCTGTTCTTCCTCGGTGAAATTGATCTGCGGAAATACCAGCACGCCGCGCTGTTCCATCAGGTCTCGCAAGGCATCTCCCAGTTCGCCCGACAGAAGTTCGTCCTTGGTGTTCAGAACCCGGCTGCCGATCTGCGGCTTGATATCTTCGGCACGCAGTTCGATCTTTGCTGAGGTTGCCATCTTCAATTCTCCCATGCTTCTACGCCCTGCAGGATCGTGCGATGCATCATGCGACCCGAAGCAGGGTCGTATGGCGTCGCGCGATGAAGCGAGGTGCGGTTATCCCAAATGATCGTATCGCCCACCGTCCATTTGTGCACGTAGCTGAACGGTTCGCTGGTGGCGTGTTCGCGCAGCGAGTGCAGGATCCGGTGGCTTTCCTTCGGATCCAAGCCCTTGATGTAATGTGCTGTATTACCCAGCACCATCGACTTGCGGCCCGAATTGTGGGTGCAGACAAGCGGCAGTTCCGCCTCTCCGTGCGACTGCCAGTTATCGAGCTGTTCAACAGTCGGTTCAGGCGTGTGATAAAGTTGCGAGCGCCACAGCGAGTGGACCACGCGCAAATCATCGATCTCTGCCTTGGTCTTGCCGTCCAGCGCTTCGTAGGAGGTCGCAGTGTTCGCAAAAGCAGTATCGCCGCCTTCATCCGACAACTTGACCGCAGTGAGCATGGACGCGCGTATCGGCAATTGGTGCATTGTTCCGTCAATGTGCCAGTAGAGTGACCCCTTGAGATACTCCGCGACACGCGCGTTCACGCCCTCGTCCAGCGAGACCTTGAACACTTCCGATCCCTGGATTTCCGTGACGCTGCCGCCAAGCAGGTCGGTGAAACGAAGCTGTTCTTCGTCGGTGAAATTGACTTGCGGGAAAACCAGGACAGCACGCTGCTCCAGCAGGGCATTGATCTCGTCCGAAAGCTCACCCGAAAGCAGTTCGTCCTTCGTGTTCAGAATGCGGGTGCCGATCCCGGGCTTGATCGCTTCTTGTCGCAACTGGATTTTCGTTTCGACGGTCATTTTGCTGTCTTCTTCGTTACCTTGCCCTGCCGATTTCGCATTCGCGTCGCCAAGCTACAAGGCGAGGGCGCAGATATCGCTGCGGCGTATTGTCTAAGCGTAGGGGACAGCACACAGTCGCCAATTCGAATGCACAAAAGGCAGCCCGCAAGATGTCACTCAGAATTGAACCCATCTCACCCGAAATCGGTGCAAATATCTTCGTCGCGCCCGACGTCGTGCTCGACGAAGGCATACCTGAGCAACTGCTTGATGCATTGGAAAAATACAGCGTGCTGGTACTGCCCGAAAACGGCATGGACGATACGACGTTTACTGCCATGGCCAAGGCGATGGGGCCGGCACACGATCTTGGTGTGACGGCGGAAGAAGGATCGGAGGAAACGGAGGCAGGGGTCTACCGGGTCGCGCTCGACAAGGACGATCAGACACAGCTCGATTTCGTTCGCGGCAATGATTGGTGGCACATGGACGGCACTGTCTACGACACGCCGGGAAAGGCCACGCTGCTCAAGTGCGAAAGCCCGCCCAAGAGTGGCGGCGACACGGGCTTTGCCAAGCTCGATGCTGCCTGGAACGCGCTTCCGAAGGACAAGCGGGAGAAACTGGAAGGGCTGACCGTGCGCCATGCATTCCGCGCAGTTGGCAAGCTGCTTTACGGAGATGTCACCGAGGAACAGGTCGCCATGTGGGACAACTTCTTCCCTCCAACCGAACACCCACTTGTCTGGCACCGCACGAGCGGCGAGACCTCGCTCCTCATCGGCTCAACGGCCTACGACATCCCCGGAATGGCTGATGCCGAGGCGCGGGCCTTGCTTGATGAGCTGTACGACTTCGTTACGCAGGATCGCTTCACCTACAGGCACCAGTGGAAGAAGGGCGATGTGGTGATCTTTCACAATCCGGCCCTGCTCCACCGGTCGTTTCCATACGACAAGGAAGCTGGCCGGTTGATGCATCGCACCACCATCGCAGGCACGGAGGCTATCGCCTGACGTCGTGCCTAGGCTGACCCCATGTAGCGGCCGCCATTGGTGCTGATCGTCTGACCGGTGACATAGCTTGAATCGTCGCTGGCGAGAAACAGGCAAGCACCCGCTATCTCTTCCGGACGACCGATACGCTTCATCGGCAGTGTCTGAGCATAGGCCTCGATGTCAATCGGAGCGGCACGCAGCGCTGGCGTATCGACCACGCCTGGCGGCACCATGTTGAAGGTCACGCCGCTCGCCGCATATTCCAGCGCAAGTGCCTTGGTCATACCCATCACGCCGCCCTTGGATGCGACGTAATGGACCTGCGCGAAGCTGCCGCCCTGGATAGAGGACGAAGTGATATTCACCACGCGGCCCCAACCGGCTTCGAGCATGGCGGGCAGGAATTCGCGAATGCAGAAGAACTGGCCCTTGGTGTTCACATCCTGGACCTTGTCCCACTGTTCCTCGGTGATCTCGAAAAACGGCACAAAGGGTGCAATACCCGCGTTGTTGACGAGGATATGCGGCTCGCCATAGGCCTCGCGAATTTCGGCTGCCCCTTTGGCAATGGCATCGCGGCTGGACACGTCGACGATCGAGCCGAGCGCCTCACCGCCATCGGCCTTGATCATCTCGACCGTTTCGGCAACGCCATCGGCATTCAAATCCCAAACGCCGACCTTTGCGCCTTCCTTGGCGTAGCGTTGAGCGATCGAGCGTCCGATGCCCGATCCAGCTCCGGTGACGACTGCTATCTTGCCTTCGAGTTGCATGAAAATTCCTTCAATTGCCTGCACACCATCAGCCTGATGGAGCGCGAAATTCACGAATCGCCGATCATCCGAGCGGATCGCACATGACGATTGCCTTACGCAATTCGTAGCTCTGCAACATCTCCGACCAGCCAATATCGGGCGCGCGATGTAAACGGATGCCCGGCACTCTGAGCAGGGCGTCGAGGAATACGCGGGTTTCATGCAGCGCCACCTGCCAACCCGGGCAATGATGTGCGCCATCGCCAAAGCTGAGAAATTCGCCCCGTCCCTTGATCTTGCTTGTCCGGTCGGGATCGAGCGCGAAGGGGCATTCCCCCACAGCTTCGGGATCGGTGTTCACCTGGTGCGAACAGATCGCCTTGATTGGAGACGCGTCATCACCGGCGCGGCGGTAGAGGAAGGCGGCGATAGGTTCGAGCCGGAGGATTTCGAGCAGGATTGCCTCCTGTTCGCGTTCTGACGAAGCGAGGAACCGTGCCCGTAATTCATCGCTTTCGAACATGTGCCATGCAGCGATGACGATGAATTCACGCGTCGTCACCATGCCCGCCGCAGCATAGGTCATGCATTCCATCATGATCGCACGGTCGGACAGGCCCAATGCGATCAAATGCGAAATGATATCGTCTTCGGGCTTCTCTCGCCGGGCACGGATAGTTGGTCGAACGTCGTTGAAGTAGAAATCGATCTGGTTGAAAAACTTGCGTGCTTTGACGCTCAACCGGCTCAAAAGATCGAACTTGTGGTAGAAGGCGGCTGACAATGACATCGCGAGCCGTTTCGCCATCTTCTTGCGGTCGGTCACAGTCAGGCCGACAATATCGGCGGCCACGGCCACTGCGAGATCAAAGCTCATCACGTCGATCTGACCGGTGCCGGTGCGGCGTAATTCGGTGATCTGTTCATCGGTCACTCGCCGCATGATGTGGCTGTAGCGGGTCTCGATGGCCTTCGGCGTGAAGTATCGGGCGATATCGGCGCGTTTCTTCTTGTGGTCTGCGCCGTCGAGGAAGAAGACCGGCGTGCTGGCAGGGTCGCTGGTATCGAAATACTCGGCACCTCCGCCCGCCTGGACCATCGCCTTGTCGCGCAAGACTTCGCGAGCTTGGGTAAAAGTTTCGATCCGTTGCGAATTGCTCCGCGGTGTAGCGCGGGCGGCGACTACGCCAGCGGTCTTGCGATCATCGCGTTCGATTGGTGTCGTCATGCCGGCCTTTCGCATCGTGGCTCGTCCATTTGCCAACAATGGCGGGACATACGACAACGGTGCGAGATTGCCGAAAGGCCAGTACTTACTATCGCCTCGGCGATAGCCGCCGCCCCGCCTGTTGCACCGAGCGGCTTTGTCCGGTCTTGCTGGTTGTGCATTCAGGATTTCGGACAACAGGATGATGGAGCGACGCAACGCTGGAAATTGGTCGGTGCGCGATGATCGCGTGCTCGCTCAGGCTGCCCGCGATGCCGGACTGTGGAGCGACACGACGCTGGCCGATGCCTTGCGCGACGCTGCGAAATCCGAACCTGAGCGCGTCCTGCTGATCGATGGCGAGACGCGCGTAACAGCCAACCTTTTATTGCATGACGCACAGGCTTTGGCAGGCGCGATGCAGGCACGCATGGAGAAGGGCAGTGTCGTCTCCTTCATGCTGCCCAACTGGCATGAGGCGGCGGTGATCTATCTTGCCGCGACGCTGGCCGGAATGGTCGCCAATCCGATCCTTCCTTCACTGCGCGCTCACGATCTGCGTTTCATCCTTCCCGACGCCGGGACGCGGATGATCTTCGTGCCGCAAGAATTCCGCGGCTTTGAATGTGCAGAAATGGTGCGCGGCGTGGTCGCCGAAATGGAACAGCGTGCAGATGTTGTAGTCGTGCGCGGCAATGCGGGCCCGTCGCTGTCTTATCCCGCCCTATGTTCTTCACAGGATGGCCTTGCGACGGTCGCTCTTGACCCTGACGATGTGCGTATGCTCATGTACACATCGGGCACGACCGGCAGGCCCAAGGGCGTTCTTCATACGCACAATACGATCAACGCGCTGATTGCCCAGATCGGCGAGCATTGGCTGGTCGAGCCCGGTGACAGCTTCCTCGTTTCATCGCCTGTCAGCCATATCGGAGGGTCGATCTACGCCTTTGAGGCACCATTGCTGCTTGGCACGAGCGCAATCCTGATGGAGCGGTGGGAGCCTGCAGAAGCTCTCGAGCATATGCGCAATCATCGCATCACGCACATGGCGGGCGCTACGCCTTTCCTGCAGCACCTGCTCGATGCAGCGAAAGCGGCGTGCACCGACTTGCCCGATCTCAAGGTGTTCATTTGCGGCGGCGCGTCGGTTCCGCCTTTGCTGATCCGCGAGGCGAGCGATCATTTTGCCAATGCAAGAGTGACGCGGGTTTATGGCTCTACCGAGGTGCCTGTGACAACGGTGGGTTCGCTCACCAGCAAGGGTATGGACGAGGCAGCCGATACCGACGGCAAACCCGGAATTGCAGAAGTGATCCTCGGAGAAGCAAGCGAAATCCGCGCGCGTGGGCCACAGATGCTTGCGGGTTATCTCCATCCCGAAGATGAAGAGAGCGCCTTCGATGAGCAGGGCTTTTATCGTACAGGTGATCAGGGTGAACTTACCGCTTCGGGCCATCTCGTCGTAACGGGCCGGATCAAGGACCTGATTATTCGCAATGGCGAGAACATTGCCCCCAAGGAAGTCGAAGACCTCCTGCTGGGCCACCCCGATATCACCGAGATCGCGATCGTCGGCATTCCCGATCAGCGTACCGGCGAGAAGGCGTGTGCGGTAATTGTTCCGCGCGATGGCGCTACTCCGGATGTCGCGTCGCTTGGCGCATATATGGCGGGTTTCGGGGTCGCGCGCTTCAAATATCCCGAGCTTGTCGATCTGCGCGGAAACCTTCCGAAGAATGATGCCGGGAAAGTGCTGAAACATATCCTGCGCGAAGAACTTTCGTCCTGATATGCCCTTCATCGCCCGCGCGCTTTTCGCGCGAAGGGCTTTGAGCACGCGGCGGGAGAGGTTAGCCCTCTTTCCAACACAAAATTCTTGAGAGGTTCGACCGATGGCAGAGGCAGATCCCGGCAGCTTTGGGGACATTCCCTTTGAAGTGACGGATCCCGAACGGATTCCCGCCAAGCGATACTACGACCAGCAGTTCTTCGATCTTGAAGTGGAACACCTCTGGCCAAAGACATGGCAAATGGCCGCCCGATTGGAACTGCTCGAAAATGTCGGCGATTACGTCGAATATTCGATCCTCGGCAAATCGATCATCGTGGTTCGCGCAAAGGATGGCATCAAGGCCTACCACAACGCCTGCCGCCATCGCGGTGTGCCGCTTGCCAAGGAAGGCGAGGTTGGCAATTGCAAGACGCAAGGGTTCATCTGCCCGTTTCACGGCTGGCGCTTTAACGCAGAAGGCGAGAACACCTTCGTCTATGGCGAGCACATGTTCTCTGAAGACCAGCTCGACAAGGCCGAGCTGGCGCTGAGGCCGTGCCGCGTCGAAACTGCGATCGGCTGCGCCTTCATCAATTTTGACGATGATGCATTGCCGCTTCGCGAGGCTCTGGGCCCTCAGATAGAGGCGCTCGAAGCGCACGGTATCGGCAACCTGCGTTCAGAGTGGTGGTACTCGACAGTCCTCCCGGCAAACTGGAAAACCGCGATGGAGGCCTTCATGGAAGGCTACCACGTGATGCGCACGCACCCGCAATTGCAGCGCGCCGTGCCTCAGCTCTACAATTCGATGTACGGCATGGACACCGGCGGCATCGGCCTGCCGATCAATCCCAATCTCTCAGTGAAGGACAACATCGCCGCGCAGTTCAAGCATATGAAGCTGCTGAGCGCGGGGATGGCGGGAATGGTTCACGCCAAGGAAGTGGCGATTGCCGAACAATTGCTCGAAGTCGACCTGCCCGAAGATCCCGCAGAAGCGGTGCCCATGTGGTACGGTATCGTGCAGCATCAGGTGGTGGAGCAATTGCGGGCTGCGGGCGAAGACTTGCCCGATCTCAACGCTGCTGCGCAGTCGCACCCGATCCAGGCGGTTGAGTTCACCTTCCCGCATTATTTCCTACTGCCGTTCTTCAGCGGAGCCTCGTCGTATCGCATCCGCCCGCTCGGCCCGGAAAGCTGCGTGTTCGAATTATGGTCGCTTACCAATTATCCGAAGGGAAAAGAGCCAGAGCCGCCGCGTGAGCCGACGGTGCTGCCCTACGATAGCGACCAATTCCCCGAGATCCCGCGGCAGGATTACGGCAACATCCCGATCCAGCAGCGCGGACTGCATGCCGAAGGCTTCGAGTTCATGCGCCTCGCAAAGGATGTCGAAGGGATGATCAGCAATTACAACCGGATCATCGACGGCTATCTGAAGGGGGCGCCGAAAGAGAAACTGGCCGCCGCCACGCACACCTTGCTCGGCAATTTCGACGGCAAGATCATCGAATACGACCTGTAAGCCATGAAGGTTGCGATCATCACCGGCGCGGGCAGCGGTATCGGCCTGGCAACTGCTAAAATGCTGCATGAGCAGGGCCTCGCCGTGGTCGGCATCGGACGCGATGAAGCCAAGCTTGGCAGCCTGCGCGATGCGCTTGGTGGAGGAGACGACCGCCTTGCCACCCTGTCTGTCGATGTGACGGACGATGATGGCCCGGCGCGCATTGTCCAGTGCGCACTGGACAAATTCGGCGGTGTTGATTTCCTGATCAACAATGCGGGCCTTGGCAGTCCTTCACCGTTGCACGAGACCGATGACGCGAAACTCGACCTGTTTCTCGACGTCATGTTGCGCGCGCCATTCCGCCTGAGCCGAGAGGCCATCGTGCATATGAAGCCGGGCTCGGGCGTAGTGAATGTCACCAGCACTTTTGCCATGATCGGCGGCAAGCGCGGTGGCCCCTATTCGGCTGCCAAAGGCGGGCTACGCTCGCTCACAGAACACATGGCCGTGGAGTACGGTCCGCAGGGAATCCGCAGCAACAATGTCGCGCCCGGTGTGACCATGACCGACATGGTTCGCCATCGTTTTGAAGATGAGACGTTCAAGCGCGTGAATGTCGAGACCACACCCTATCCGAGGCTCGCAGAGGCAGAGGACGTCGCCAGCGTTATCGCATTCTTGTGCTCGCCCGGCGGAGAAATGATCAATGGCCAGTCGATCGTGGTCGATGGCGGCTGGACCCGGACAAAATATCTCTCTCCCAGGGCGCTGACATCGGTCTGGAGCGACGCCGAATAATTGAGGAGGACTTTGAATGTTTATCCCTCGCGCCATTATTGCGTTCGCAAGTCTGGCATATGCGCAAGCTGCAACCGCACAGGTCGAGCTTCCTCCGCCAGAGACTTCTGGCGAAATCGAGAAGGATGGAACTGTCGTCGTGGGCAGCTTCCGCCTGCCGCCGTCCGTTTATCTCAGCGAGGAAGCGGCCGCATCGCTCCCGCGTGAAGCGAGCGATCCGCAGGCGATGTTATCACTGATTCTCAATGCGCCTGACCCTGCAGCAATTCGCCCGATGGCGGGACGCAGCATGGTACCGATGCATGAAATGATGCGCCAGACTTATGGCGTAACAACCGAGGCGGGCGAGATCGCCGGTGTACCGGTGATGTGGGCTATTCCCACTGGAGAATCCGCTGGCAGCAATTCGGATAAGGTGATGATCAACTTCCCCGGTGGCGGCTTTGTCGCGGGGACAGCAGACGGCACGGGGATGACCGAGAGCATACCTGTTGCGGGTCTTGCGGGAGTGCGCGTCGTATCGATCAGCTATCGGCAAGCTCCGGAGCATCGCTTTCCGGCAGCAAGTGAAGACTCGGCAGCCGTCTATCGTGCCTTGCTCGAGTCCTATGCTCCGGAAAATATTGCGATTTTCGGCTGCTCTGCGGGAGGCGCGCTCGCAGCGCAATCGATCGCTTGGTATGTCCAGGAAGGATTGCCACTCCCCGCAGCTGTAGGCATTTTCTGCGCTTCGGCGGACCGTTTTCGCGGTGGTGACTCAATGCATTATGCACGCCCGTTTCAGGGTCTTGCCCAGCAGGATGGAGTAGCCCCCATATCCTATTTCGACGGATCGGAGCGGACCAATCCGCTTGTTTCGCCGGTCGAGGATGCGGACCTTATGGCGCAGTTTCCGCCAAGCCTGATCATTACAGCAACACGGGCCATGGAAATGAGCTCGGCGATCAATACGCATCGCGAACTGGTGAAGGCCGGTGTCGAGGCAGACCTGCATGTCTGGGACGGGTTGGGCCACGCTTTTTACTATGACCCTACGCTGCCGGAATCGCGCGAGGCCTATCAGGTGATGGCTGATTTCTTTGCCGAACATCTTGGAGTGGTCGAATGAGCAGGCTCTACGGAAACCCCATCCACCAATGCTACGTCTATTCGGATTTCGATGCGGCGATCGAGCGCTTGGCTGCGGGAGGTATAGGACCGTTCTGGACCATGCGCAGCGGCGGCATGGGCATCTATCGCGGTGAAGAGCACGCGCTCGATATGGATGTCGGATTTTGCTATTCGGGCGACACCTGCTTCGAGATCATTGCACCGCGCGGCGAACAGCAGTCAGCCTATTGGGAATTCCTGACCCGCAATCCGCAAGGCGGCTTGCACCACATGGCCTATTTCTCAGACGATTTCGAAGCGACCCTTGCCGCCAGTGCGGCTGCGGGTAAGCCGTTGGAAATCGTTCAGGAGTTTCGCTTGCCCGGTTCGGATGAGGCAGTTGAAATCTATTGCGAACCCAAGGGGGCGGACAATCCCGTCCTTTTCCAGTTCGTGCATCACGGCCCGTTCGACAATTGGTTCGATTCCATGCGCAAGATTGCAGCCGAATGGGACGGAAGCGAACCCATCCGTGATGCGCGCGCATCAATGGCAGCGGCGATGCCCACCTAGGACTGTTCAATCGAGATTTTGCCGGAAGTGCCGCACAGTTGCGGCATAAGCCTCTCGGCTTTCGGGAAGCGCGGGATTGTATTGATAGCAATGCCCCATCGCCTCACCCACGATCAGCGTTGAATTAACATTCTGCGCCAATAGTGCGCTGTTTGTGACGATTGCCGGACTGAGGTCCATCGCCCGCGTGCCGGTAGTGATCAGCGTAGGAGGGAAGCTGGCGATCACTTCGGGATGGAGTGCGGGCGAGATAATCGGATCGGCATAATCGGCACCATCGAAATATCCCAGCGTCAGATCCTGCGCGAGTTGACCATCAACGTCAGGGCCGGGAAAGCTGCCATCTATATTGGCGGCAATATAAGCGGAATCACCTGACTGGAAGCGCACACCTCCGGCACCGAATATTCCGGCTGCGCCCATTTGCGGCATGTCGTTAGTGGGCAGGTATGCAGCCAGTTGGGCGGTCAATGCGCCGCCTGCTGAACAGCCAAAGACACCGATGCTATCTGGATCATAGTCTTCTAGAAGAGATCCAAAGACTGCCGCTGCGTCTTCTACGCCAGCGGGATGCCGATGTTCGGGAGCCATCCGGTAGTTCACGCTGATCACGCGGTATCCGCCCATGACCGCAATTGGGATGGATTCGATCAGCGAGCAACTTTCCCAGCACACGTTGAACGCGCCGCCATGCAAATTGATGAGCACGCGCCCGGGATCGAATTCCCCTTCGGCAGGCGTGATAATACGCACCGGAACACCGGCGATGACGGCCTCTTCTACGCGTGCCGGATACATCTGCTGGATCAGGTCAACACGCGGTTGGAGCATTCGTGCGAGTGTTGCGCGGCGGGCACCGATCTCCGGGTCTTGCCCGGTCGTCATCGCACCAACCGGAATGCGCCCGCGCATTTCCTGTGCCTGGCGTGATTCATCGCTTGCGAGAACCGATGGCGGCAAGTCGAAGGCCGAGACGTTGACCGTGCCATCTTCCGAGAATGCGGGACCGCGGTGTTCCTGCCCCGCCAAGGGTGACGCGAAGACAGCAAAGGTTAGGGCCGATGTTCCAGAGATCAGTCTTAGAAAATTCATCACCCGTCCCCTTTGTCTTGGCTCAGACCTGCGCACCTTCCGACGGCGCTGAAGCGGGCTTGGCATTGCGAACAGCAACTTTTTCGAAATCGACTTCGTATTTCTTGCGTTTCGTGCCGCACATGTAATCCCAGATCGTCATGTAGCCGCCGAAATTGTAGTTGAAATATTTGTGGTGCTGGTCGTGGAAAGTAGCCGTGATGAACCACTTGGTTGCCCAGCTCTTGTTCCACCAGCGCGGCAGGAACTCATAACCTGAGTGGACATAAAGTCCCATGATGATGTTGGTCGGGCCAATCAGGAACATGGCCTGTTCGCTGATGGGTAGCGCCAGCAACGTAGCGCAGGTCAGGAATATCGGAACGAAGCCACCATTGATCAGGGACTCCAGCGGGTTGACTGAGATCGTCGTCAGCAGGTTGGGCGATGTGGAGAGGTGGTGCAGCTTGTGAACATAGGTGTAGATCGGTTCTTTGTGCATCCAGCGATGGAGCCAGTAGAACCAGGTATCGAACAGGAAGAAGTAGGCGATGTATTCAACCGCTACCATCCACCAGTTGACCGGCGCGGGATCGATCACGATCATGCTGTTGTCCTGCAACCAGCCGGTACTCCACGCGATGATCGTGCCCGATATGGCGACATTGATTACGCCATAAAGGCCTTCCATCCGGAAGCGGTGCCATTTGAAGCCCTTGGGCTGGATCTTGCGCGACTTGAAGAAGCCGGTGACAAGACCAGCCACAATTCCTGTCACGACGAACAGGCCGAACCATAGCTGGAGCGACCGTTCGCCGTTGAACAGGGTGTCGAGAACTGCAAATCCGTCCATCGCGCCTTACCCTCAGCCCTTGCTTGGCAGCTCGGCCACGGCGGTGCCGATGGCGCTCATTTCGCCGCGATGGGTCTCCGCACGCTGTTCGATTTCGACGAATTTCTTGCCGCCCTCCTCGAACTTGCGCGATACCTTCCCGTCGATGAAGATCACATCGCCATCAGGATTGTGGCGGCGGATCTGGCAATCCGACTTGGTCAGGAAGCCATCATCGCCGATCCAGTTGGTGATGTGGTGGGTGAGCCAGCTGCAACGCTCTGGTCCGTAGTCATAGGCACCCGGTGTACCGACTTCGCGCGCGAAGGCGTCATCCCAGTGGACCCGCTCGGGCACGTCGCGAATACCAAAGTGGTTGGGAATGCCGAGACCGGGGTGGGCGTCGATCAGCTGAAAATGAAGCTTATTGGTGCGGATGTAAAGGCCACCCCAGCCTTGAGCATAACCGATAAAGCCGGTGACGGTCATCGGGCCCTTCATCATCCGGGGCAGGGCGTCGCCTTCCGAAACATCTTCCCAGAAGCGGGGCGTACTGCCACGGATTTCTTCGTTGCGATAGAGGTCGAACCACTCTTCGAGCTGTTCTTGCGAAATGCGGTCGGTGCCGCCTTTGACACTTTCATACTTCGTCCCACGTTCACGCGCTTCGTCACGATCGGTGCGGAACACGTAGCTGTCGCATTCGGCAACGTGGTCGCCGTTTTGGTTGTAGAAATCGACGTGGTAGATCTGCTGGAAAGCGCGACCGGCAAAGCGGGTCTGGTGCTCGACGAGGTCCTTCAGATAGGCTTCGGTGCGGATCACATCATTACGCAGGACCGGCTTGTGCCAGCTCCAGTTGGCGCCGGCCCACATGGCGTGGACGCCGGGCAGCCCGCCGCAATAGCCGGACACGATGCGGCTGGTCGAGAACAGGAAGCTCGGCAACGCGACGATCGAGCCATATTTTGTCTTCGCCGCATAATCGGGATCGCACCACAGCGGATTGTCGTCTCCGATACCGTGCGCATAGTGGCGGATGCCGTCACGCGTGGCTTCATAGTTCCACGGCTCAACCGTGTTTTCGATCTTTACGCCGATGCGCTTGCGCAGGTCTTCGAGACCTTCCTCGGTTATCTTGGGGAAACGCTGTTCGGTTTTCAGGACGGTTGCCATCGGGGTGTTCTCCTTGGAATATTCAGGCGGCTTTGGCAGCGGCAGCCGCTTCGCGATCGCGGAGGATCTTGCGGTTGACCTTGCCGGCCGGTGTCTTGGGCAGTTCGTCAACGAATTCGACGAGCCGCGGAAATTCATGTTGTGCGAGGCGAGTGCGGGTGAAGTCCTGCAGTTCCTTCACGAAAGGGGCGGACGGAGCGCGTTTCGAAATCACGAAGGCCTTGACCACAAGCCCGCGCTTCTCGTCGGGAGCGCCAATTACCGCGCATTCGAGCACATCGTCATGCTTAAGCATCGTGTTTTCGATCTCGACTGCGCTCATCGTCCAGCCAGCCGAAATGATGACGTCATCAGCGCGCCCGCAGTGGTAGAAATAGCCGTCTTCGTCGATCTTCGCCTGGTCCTTGGTTGAGAGCCAGCCGGTCTTGCGCTTGAGCATCAGCTCGCCGATCTCACCGGGGTCGGTCGGGGTGCCGTCGGGGCGCTGCACCTGCAGTTCGAGTCCGGGGACCGGTTTGCCGAGCGAGCCGGGCTTCACCTTGAAGTCCTGTGCGCCGGGGTAATTCACCAGCACCACACCAATCTCGGTCGTACCGTACATGGAGCACGCATCGATTCCGAATGTTCCGTCGATCCAGTCGAGCGTAGCCTCGTCGATCGGTTCGCCAGTGAAGGACATTTTCTTGAGGCCGAAAGCGAACTCGCTTGAGCGACCGGAATTTTTCATCATCCGGTAGTGGGTGGCGGCGGCGGAGAGATTGGTGATGCCAAACTCTTCCAACGCCTGCATCATGCGTACCGGATCGAAGCGCCCGCGACCCATAGTGCCGGTCGAAACACCCATTGCCAATGGTGCCATCGTGCCATGAACGAGGCCGTGACCCCATGCGGGGCTGGAGGGGCAGAAGAAACGGTCGCCTGGACGAATACCGGTGCCGTAAAGCGCGGCATACATCAGCGTGACGACCGAGCGGTGCGTGTGCTTCACCGCCTCAGGCAGTTCCCGGGTCGTGCCGGATGTATACTGGAAGAAGGCCAGATCATCGGCTTTGCTATGGGGGATGTATCGCGCTGAGCAAGCTTCGAGTTCGGCCAGCAACTTATCATCGGCCAGAAGAACGCGCGGCCCCTCGATCGATCGCGCATCGTCAGCCTTTTCTGCGTCTGTTACGAGGATAACCGGATTGCAGTCATCAACACGCAGGCGCAAGGCATCCGGGCCGAACAGGGTGAACAGCGGGACGGCAATTGAGCCGTGCAGGATCGCCCCGAACAGGCAGGCATAATTCAGCAGCGAAGGCGGCAGCATCACAGCAATTCGATCGCCCTTTTGCACGCCTTGCTGGTCGAGCCAGTTGGCAAATTGTGAAGCAGTGGCTGCGAGGTCATCGAAGCTGACAATTTCGTTTTCGCCGTCGCCATGTGCGATGCTGACAGCCGGGCGACCCGTCCCGTCGGCATGGCGCAGGATGCACTCATGCGTGATGTTCATCGTCTCGCGATCACCGTCGAACAGCTCCCACAGCCGGTCCGAACAGGCATGCGCCTGCGCATCGGCAAAGCTGGTCATCTCGGAGAGCTTCATCATCGGTCCATCATCCAGAGACGCGAATCGCCGCGCCGTCGGCACATTAAATCGCACAAGCGCCTTGCCATTGCAAATATTGAACGCTATTCAATATATCGAATGAAGGTGACTGATCTTGATGGGGCAGTAAAGTCCAGCAAAGCGCCCGCCATTGCGCGTGCGGCCGCTATCCTTCGGCTCCTCGGCAAGGCCGATGGACCTATGGGATTGCAGCCCATCGCGCGGGAGTTGGGGTTGGTCCCCAGCACATGTCTTTACGTCCTGAGGACCTTGGTTGGGGAAGGGCTTGTCGCGTTTGACCAACCTACCAAGCGCTATCGGCTCGACGCGGGAATCCTGACGCTTGCCAGGCAATACCTGCGTAGCGATCCTTTCCCTGGCGTGGTGCAGTCCTCGCTCGACAAGATTGCCTCCGAACACGGCGTGACTGCGCTGGGCGTGCAGATATCAGGCCTCGATCACATCATCGCGCTGGCCGTTTCGGAGAGCGAGGGAAACTTCAGCCTGAGCACCCGCGTCGGTAGCCGTTTCCCTGCTCTGATCAGCGCCACAGGCCGCTGTATCGCGGCTTTCGGAGCGCATGATCCGGCACGCCTGCGCAAGCGGTTTGACCAATTGCGGTGGGATAATCCTCCTGGTTTCAATCTCTGGAAGAAGCAGGTCGAACAGGCACGCCGCGATGGCTATGCCATTGATGCGGGACATTATATCGCCGGTGTCACCGTCCTAGCAGCGCCAGTCTATACGACATCGGCTACCCCTTCTCATGCGATTGTGGCGCTGGGGCTGGAAGGAGTGATCTCCGCTGCCGGGCCTGATCGCTTGGGCGATACCTTGCGGCGCGAGGCTGCATTGGTTTCTGCCAGTCTGGGCGGGGGCCCATCCGATGGCTAACAATTGCGGGCAAGGAGGGCAGGATGGACGAATTCACAACCGCCGCCGTAGGAATTGGTCAGTTACATGCGCGCTTTGTCGATGCCGTGTTCCGGCAGGACATCCGCGAGTTCGCAGACTGCTTCGCCGAAGATGGCGTTTGGAAGATTGCCGGCCAGACGATGGCGGGGCGCGATGCGATCTTCGCATCGACCGGCCCGATGCTCGCCTATTGCGAGCGCATCCAGCTAATCGCGCAAACCCCGATCCTCGAATTGACCAATAGCGGCGCCAAAGGTCGCCAGCAGATGATCGAACTGTCGCAGATGAAAGATGGCAGCGGAGCGATCACCATTGGCGTCTATCATGATGACTATGTGGTCGAGGGCGGTCGCTGGCGCTTTGCCAAACGGCACTGGTCGTTCAAATATCGCGGTCCCACTGACCTTTGCGAAACCTTTGCGCCGACACCGGATTACGGAGCCTTTCCGGCAGGTCCTGCAGAGGACGAAGAAACCTACGTGCGCCCGAAATGAAACTGTCCGGGAAAACCGTCGTACTTACGGGTGCTGGCAGCGGTATCGGACGTGCGCTCGCCCATCAGATCGCGCGCGGGGGAGGGCGTGTATTCGGTTGCGATATCCGCTCCGAGGGTCTTGACGAAACACGTGAATTGCTTCCGCCTGAATTGCGCAACAGTTTCGTGCCGAGAATGCTCGATGTCACTGATCGCGAGGCAATAGTCACTTTGCGAGATGGGCTTGATGAGCCGGTCGATTGTCTCGTCAATTGCGCGGGCATCATCCAGCCCTTCGTACGCTTCGCCGATTTGGATGACGATGCAATGGAACGGGTCTTCAACGTCAACTGGTTCGGCACGCTTCATATGATACGCGCCTTTCTGCCGGGTTTGCTCGAGAGGTCCGAGGCGCAGCTGGTCAATGTCGGCAGCATGAGCTCGATTGCACCGCTACCGGGCCAGGCAATCTACGGCGCGTCGAAGGCAGCAATCAAATTGCTGACTGAAACGCTTTATGCCGAATATCTTGCTTCAAACCTCCAGGTCACACTTGTCTTGCCGGGCGCAGTCGCCACAAACATCAGTCAGAATTCAGGCCTCAAAATGCCCGAGAGAAAAACCGGCGACAACCGGCCGCGCGATGTAGCCGGGGCCGAGGATGCGGCGCGAACAATCTTTGCCGCTATCGAAGCGGGCGAATATCGCGTGCTGGTCGACAAGATGGTGATTGAAGTCGAAGCGCTATACCGCCGCGATCCGCAGGCCGCGATCGAGACAATGGCGCGCAATTTTGGCGGATTGCTCGGCGATTAGTGGGCTGGGCGAATGGCGAGGACGCTGCCCTCGGCATCGCCTGCGACATAGACGGTACCATCCTCTGCCACCGCTATCCCGCAGAAAGGAACCATCGGCCCGGACATATCGCCCACCGCGCCCAACAGCTTCGGCGTCATACCCGGAGGAGCCTTGACCGGCAGGCCGCTCGCCAACGTCTCACGCCCGCGGCCTGAAATATCACAGCGGATCAATTCCTTGCTTTCGACATCTACCGCATAGAGTCTGCCATCAGCGATGGCGATACCTTGCGGCTCGCCCAATCCTTCGATCACGGTTTCTGCACGCCCGCCAGCACATTTCACGATCCGCCCACCGCCACTTTCGCTGGCATAAACCGATCCGTCGCTGTCAACAGCCACGCCCATCGGCGTGTCAAGCCGTGAGGCTAACTCATCGGATTCTCCGTCCTTGGCGCGCAGAACTCGACCAGCCGCGCCATCGGCGAAAATCACTGCGCCGTCGGGTGCAGTCGCAACGCCGTAGAGAACATCGTGGCCAGCTGATATCTGCTCGCTTTCGCCGTCACTGGGACGCCAGCGCATGACTGCCCCTATAGAGTTCGTGGTTACCCATTCACCCGATCCGCTCGCAGCCACGCCGCGGGTAAAACCGGGGAACCCGGGCGCAAACAGAAAGCCGACGACGTCGAGTGCGCCGCCTGCGCCGAGCATGTAATCGAAGCCGCCATCGGCGATGAACAGTCCGCCATCTGGTGAGAGCGCAAGGCCCATCGGCCATTGTAATCCGTGTTCGACAAGTGGCCTGACGTTGCCATTGGCGAGCACCTCGACCAGATCGCCGGGGATCGAGGAAACAAACAGCCGCTCACCCACGAAGGTACAATTATCCAGTCCCGGGCCTAGCTGCGCCAGCACTTCGCTTTCGCCAGATTGCGGATCGATCCGCAGCACCTGACCACTGGCGACCTGCGTGCTGACGATCCTTCCCTTGCTGTCGAATTTGACACTGTCGGGCACGCCCAGATCGCCCGCCACAACTTCATGCGGCCCACCTGCAGGATCAATACGCCAAATCTCGTTTGTGGCCATGATCGGGATATAGAGCTTGCCGTCCGGCCCGATTTCAAAGGCGTTGGGCATCGGCACATCGTCCATCACCAAACGCCGGTCACCACCATTGCGATCGAGTTCGAAAATGCGCCCGCCCATCCGGCATTCGCCCGCGAACAGGCGATCTTCGTGGATCGTGATCGGATTGGCGACGGGCATGTCATCGTCGATGACGTGATACTTGCCCGAAGGCGTCAGCATCGAGATACGCCCGATTGTAAGCTCGGTGGTGAACATGTTTCCGGCGCTGTCGAACGCGATATCGTCAGGTGACGTGATCGGACCGTCGATTGCGATGATCGCCTGTGCTTCGCCGGTGTACGGATCAATAGCGGTTACCGCGCTTCCGGGCACCTGGGCGACATATATGCGACCGTCAGGCCCAGTTCTGATCCCGTTGGCCCCGAATAACCGGCTGGGCCGGGTCGCTCTTTCCAGCAACCAACCTTCTGCCGCTTGTGCCTTGTCTGGTCCGGCGAAGCGACTTGCCGTGCTCATCAGCCGTGGCCCACGATCGCCTTGGTTTCGAGATACTCCTCGAAGCCTTCGGCACCCCACTCACGGCCATTACCGCTGCGCTTGTAGCCACCGAACGGCGCGTTGAAGTCGAAACCTCCGTTCACGTAGATCGCTCCGGCCCGCAGCCGTTTCGCAATTGCGCGGCAGGCCTCCTGATTTTCCCCGTCGACATATCCGGCGAGGCCGAAGGGCGTATCGTTTGCGATATCTACGGCCTCGTCTATGTCATAGTAGGGGATCATAACAAGCACCGGTCCGAATATCTCTTCGCGCGCAATGGTCATGGTGTTGTCGCCAACGAACACGGTTGGCTTGACGAAGTATCCTTTGTCGAGACCTTCGGGGCGTCCGGGGCCACCGGCCACCAATTCAGCACCTTCGGCAATCCCTTTCTCGATGTAGCCTTGCACGGTCTCAAATTGGTCTGCCGAAACGACAGGCCCCATCGCGACATTGCCCGCAGGATCGCCAACCGAAGTATCGTTGGCAGCCTTCGCCGCCGCTTGCTTCGCGTCGTCAAGCCGCGCTGCGGGGACAAGCAGGCGGGTGCCCGCGCTACAGGTCTGTCCGGAATTGATCATCGTGCCGCTAACCGCGCCAGCGACCTTTTCGGTAAGCGAGCCATCATCGAGCACGATATAGGGGCTTTTCCCGCCCAGCTCGAGGCAGACGCGCTTGACCGTGTCGGCTGCATCCTTCTGGATCTGCACGCCCACAGGCTCGCTGCCGGTGAAGCTGATCATGTCGACATCGGGGTGGGTAGACAGCGCGTGGCCGATCACCGATCCCTTACCTTGCACCATGTTGAACACGCCCGCTGGAACGCCCGCGGCATCGAGTACTTCTGCAAGTATTTGCGCCGAGTAGGCGGCGAGTTGCGGCGGCTTCAACACCATGGTGCAGCCGGTTGCGAGTGCTGGGAAGACCTTCACCGTCACCTGGTTGATCGGCCAGTTCCACGGCGTGATCAGGCCGCAGACGCCGATAGGCTCCTTACGGATCAGCGTGTCGCCGTGCTTTTGTTCAAATTCGTAATTCTCGAGAGCAACGATGGCCGCATCGAGGTGCCCGATGCCGAGGAAAGTGTGGAATCCCCCTGCAAGGCTTGCTGGCGCCCCCATTTCCTCGGTGATGGCAGCGGCCAGATCGGGCTGGCGCTTCTCGAACTCTGCCTTGATCGCCTTGAGCAATTCGAGCCGGTCTTCGCGGGTGCTTTGCGACCATGCTGGAAAGGCCTTGCGCGCGGCGGCAACCGCCTTGTCTACATCGAACTTATCGCCGAGCGCGATGCGGCCCGAGACCTCCTCGTTCGCCGGATTGATCAGGTCCTGCGTGCCCGAGCCTTGTGGATCAACCCACGCGCCGTCGATGTAGAACTTCAGATATTCGCGCATTGAAATAACTCCCGGCCGCCCTTGGTCTTATTGCTGTCCTTCAGCGTACCAGGTGCGGAATTTGTCATATTTGGGCATCTCTTCCGAGTTTGCCTTGGGGTCGATCGGCACGTGTATCACGGTCACGCCGCCGCGCTCGTAGGCGCGTTCGATGGCAGGGCCGATTTCGTCTGCCTTGGTCACAAATTCGCCTGCCGCGCCGAGCCCTTCTGCGATCTTGTCCATGCGGACGGTATCGCTCCAGTGAGTGCCGGTTTCCGCCGTGCCCATGCCGAAGGTGCGTTTGTAGACACCGACTTCGAGGCCCCACTGGAAATCGACACCGACCACGCAGACGAGCGGCAGGTTCTTACGCACGGCGACTTCCAGCTCGGCAATATGGAACAGGAACGAGCTGTCCGATGTCACCAGCATTCCGGGGCGGTTCTGGCCGGTTTCGGCCTGGTCCGCCAGCATGGCTCCGGTGGCATAGGGCAGGCCCGTGCCGATGTGGCCGTAGTTTTGGTTCCAGATCACATCGTTGGGCTTGCACTGGTTGTAGGTCCAACCGAAAACAACCGTGGCTCCGCCATCGCGGATCATGATGCCATCCTTGGGGAAGGCCTTGGTCGCTTCGACAATGAAGCGGCTTGTGTGAATGGCGACGTTGCCCGTTCCGTCCGACTTGGTCAGCGTTTCCGCCGCAAGCTCTGCTAGCTCGGCGTCGGCGTCCCTCACGAACTTCTTGAGGTCGGCATCATCACCCTGCCAATCACCCAGAGAGCGCGTCAGTTGCGGAACCACGGCGCGCAGATCGCCCACCAGCGGAATGTCGATGGGGCGGTTTACGCCGATTGCTGTCGGGTCTTGCTGGACGTAGATCCACTTGCGGCCTTCCTCGCCTTCGTACCAGTGGCGCCAGCGTCCGAAGTGAAGTGGTTCGCCAAGCTCGGTACCCAGCGCCACAACACAATCGCTCGCTTCGACTGCATCGATGGAAGCATCGGCGAAGACGTACTGGAAGGTGCGGTCTTCGATGCCTTTGATGTAGCTGGTTCCACCCGAAGTCTGAATGACCGGGCAGTTCATCTTCAGCGCCAGTTCCTTGACCTTTTCGCCGCTCTTGGTGGTGTGAACCGCATGGCCAACCAGCAGGATCGGATGCTTCGCCGCCTTGATCGCTTCCGCGGCCTTTGCCAGTTGATCGATGTCTGCGCCCTGATTGGTTAGACGATAGCGGTGCGGAGGCAGCACCTCGGGTGCATCAAGTTCTTCGAGGATGATGTGGCTGGGGTATTCGACGTAGGTCGGCCCTGGCGTGCCCGACATCGCCACGCGGATAGCTTCGCGGATGACCTCGTCTGTCTGGTCGGCATATTCGATAGCTCCGGAATATTTCACCGAATCCTCGATCATTGGTTCCTGCCGCACGAACTGGATGCGACCGCGACGCACACGGCGTTCGGTGACACGGGCGCGCTGACCGCCGAGAAAAATGACCGGTGAATTCTCGACCTTGCAGCACTGTATCGCTGGCATCATGTTGGCGAGGCCCGGGCCAAGCGTACCAAAGCACAATGCAGGCTTGCCCGTAATGCGGCTGGCAGCCTCGGCCATGAACCCGGCAGACGCTTCGTGGTGGGGCGAGACGACAGTCCAGCCACGCGCTTCGGCTTCGAGACACAAATGCACGAAATTGGGATCGGGAATGCCGAACAGTGTCTTGATGCCCTCGGCCTCGAACAGGTCGAGAATGCGCTTGTACACCGGGATCCCGCCTTCCTTGACGGAAAGGTCGGACGTTGCGGTTTTCGGCTTTTCGTCGGCATAGCTCATAGGTCGATTTTCCTTACGCCACCGCGGCCCATAAAATTGGCCAGATTGCGGTGTAAATTGATGACTTTTTGTTCCTGGTGCGGATTGGGCAGCGGGCCACGAAAGCCGCTTGATTTCATGCCCTTGTGCACGAATTCCATATTGGCAAAGTCCTGCGCGAGGACCGAACCCCAGTTTTCGCCGGTCGGTTCGGCGTAGACCCACTCGGTCTCTGGTTCCTCACCTTCGGGAAAACGTTCGAGCGCATAGCTTTCGAAGATGCACTTGTCGGGATCGTCGCCATACGGACGGACCCGGTAGCACAACGCATAGGTCGCGCCGTGGAGGATGTTCTGGTTGGGAAACAGTCCCCAGGCGAGCCCGGATTCCTTCTGGATATGTGGCGGTATTTCGGGCCAGATGACACCGCGTTTCGCATCGTCTGCCTTGGCCGACGAGATCCAGTGGGTGATGACATCGCCCGGCGCGGTACCTTCGGGCAATTCGTCTTTCAGGCGGCTCGCAGCATTGACCAGAGTTTCGGTCGAGGCGGCGAAGTTGACCGTCTCGTAATTCTCGCGGATCAGCTCGTAAGTGGATACGCGCGGATCGAGACCGGCCTTGCCGGCGCGTGTGGTTCCGCCGCTGGTTTCGGTGGCAAATTCTGCCTCGCGCACGTCATAGCCGGACACGGAATGCAGCCCGAACTGTTTCGAATAGGCATAGTAATCGCCGTAAGCGAGCAACTGCGTATGCGTTCCGGCGACATGATAGGGCTCGAGGAAGGCTTCGATCGCGGTCTTCCAGTTGCAGTCGTAGATCGCCCACTGCCGCCATTTGTAGCGCATCTTCGAGAGTTCATGCGCTTCGAGCACTTCACCGGCAAATCCCATCCACTCGCTGAGCGGCATGCAGTCCGGGTCCATGTTGATGTAGACGAATCCGCCCCACGTATCGACCCGCACTTCAGACAAACAGGTCATCGCAGGCGTAAGCCTGTTGTCCCAATCCTGCGGATCGAGAATGTAGCTGTTGTTGCCATCCTGGTCGAAGGTCCAGCCATGGAAACCGCAGATGAAATTCTTGCGGTTATTGCCGCGCACATCGTGGACCTGGTCAGGCAGCATGTGTGGCACACTCACCAATTGACGGCCGCGATGCGGGCAGACATTGTGAAAGGCCTTGAGCGAGCCATCGTCCTTGCGCAGCACAATCACAGATTCATCAGCGACGTTATACGTCAGCCAGTCACCGGGATTGGGCAGGTCCTCTTCGCGCTCCACCATCTGCCAGATCTTGGGCCAAAGAAGCCTTTTCTCGTCCTCCAGATAGTCGCGCGAATGGAATGCCTCAGTCGGATAGGTAACGAGTTCTTCGTTATCCATCACCTCGGGCCTGATGTTCGGGGTTGTCGGGTTTTTCGCCTGGCTCATAGGCTACTCCACCGGTTCCGGCTGGCACAGTTCGAGCCCTTCGAGATCTCCGCTGTCGCGCCAATTCTGCAGGAAACGTACGAAATCATCCCAGCCGTTGCCCCACTGGCGAAACAGGTTCCAGGCGTGTGAATTTGCGCCTTCGTTGCTGAAGTAGCTGGGCGGGCAGATGTTAAGAAATTCGTCGGTCGTAACCTGCGTGGCGAGGAAATGCTCAGTGTAGGATTCTGCTGCCTCTTTTGTCGGCTCGACTACGGTCGCATTTCGATCCAGCGCCCGCGCGATGATATATGCCGCATGTTCACCCTGCCGCCCGAAATGCTCGGTCACGGAGGCATTGATGCCACCCTGGATGTAGCCGACGTAGAACTGATTGGGGAAACCGTGAGCCATCGCGCCGTGGAAGGTGCGCGGCCCTTCGCTCCAGAAATCGTACAGCGACACGCCGTTGCGACCTTCGATCCGATCGATACCCCAGCGGCGTTCGAGCGCGCTGGTCACTTCGAATCCGCTGGCAAAGATGATGCAGTCCGCTTCGTGTTCCTCACCATTGGCGATGAAGCCGTTTTCGGTGAGTTGCTGCAGACCGCGCGTTTCCGACACATCGACCAGCGAGACATTGTCTTGGTTGAAGCTGGGATAATAGGCATCGCTCGATAACGGGCGCTTGCACATGAAATTGTAATAGGGCTTCAGGCGCTCGGCAAGCTCAGGGTCGGAAACTAGATCATCAACGCGGCGACGCATGCGTTCCATCACCCGGTGATCCATCACCTCACGCCTCGCAAGGAACTCCTCGGGCGTGATTTCGGGCCAGCCTTCGGCTTCGAATTGGAGCTTCAAATTGCGGTTGATCTCGGTCCAGAAGTCGCAAACCAGATCATCCTCGTCCGGCTTGAAAGTTTCCATTGCGCCGCGGTGAAAATTGGCTTGCCGTTCGGCCTGCCAGCCGGGTTTCAGCGATGCGATCCAGTCCTGATCGGTTGGCGGGTTGGGGCGCGCGTCGACCGAAGACGGCGTGCGCTGAACGACGTAGAGATGCTCGCACCACTGCGCCAGGTGCGGAACAGCCTGGATGGCGGTCGCCCCGGTTCCCACCAGTGCGACCTTCTTGTCCTTGAGCTCATCCAGTTTTGGGTCCTGCCAGCTTCCTCCGGTGTAGTCGTAATCCCAGCGCGAGGAGTGGAAAAGCTTGCCCTTGAACTTCTCCATCCCCTCGATCGCGGGAAGCTTTGGCATGTTGAGCACGCCGTTCGCCATGATGACGAAGCGTGCCTTGATGTCGTCTCCGCGATTGGTTCCAATGCGCCAACGATCGGAATCTTCATCCCATACCAGCGAGGTGATTTGAGTGTGGAAGATTGCGCGGTCGGCAAAGCCGAATTTCTCGGCGATCAGGCGGGTGTAGCCCTGGATTTCCTCACCATCGGCAAACCGCTTCGACGGCATGAAGCCAGTCTCTTCGAGTAAGGGGAGGTAGCAATAGCTCTCGTTATCACACTGGATGCCGGGATAGCGGTTCCAGTACCACACGCCGCCGAAGTCGCCGGCCGTATCGATATTGCAGAAGTCTGTGATGCCCTGCTTGGCGAGGTGGTAGCCAGCCAGAACGCCGCCCCAACCGGCACCGAGAATGGCAACATCGATCTCGTCGGTAATCGGCTCACGCGGAGCCATTTCCGTATGCGGATCGATCGAATAATCTGCCACGGGGCCAACGCCTTCGGGACGAACGTAGTGTTTCTCGCCATCCTTGAACAGGCGACGCTCTCGTTCATGGGCGTAGCGCTTGCGCAGGCTTTCGATGTCGATCTCTTCCGCCGGTGGAACATCGCTTGGCTTGCAGGACATCGTTTTCCCTTATTTTCCTCTGTCGCCTTAATGCATATCCATCGAGCACCTTGATGCCAGCGCGAAACGCCGATTCCGCGGCCTTATCGCCCCCGCGGTGCGCCGACTTCGCAGGAGCGATAAGGGCCGTGTCGGCATAGCAAGCCCAACCGCGCGTGATATGGCCGGTTCGCATGAACTGGCTGGAGGACTAAGCGTGAACGCGATTACGACAGAGAGCTTGCTCGCACAGGCGAAGGAGCAGACAGGTCTCGACGATTTCGGTGAACTTCCGTTTCGCGATGCGCTGGAAAAGCTTGTCACTTCAACTACAAGCGAAGCCAATCTCCACGAACGGGGCGCAGCAACCTTCGCCGGATCACTGGTAGGCTATCTGTCCAATCGACTGAAAATCGTCGATTATCTCAAGCGAAACCCTGAACTGCTGGAGCGGCCGGTTGAAAAGTCGATGTTCGTTTTCGGGCTTCCGCGAACCGGCACCACGCTAACGATCAACCTGCTCGCATCCGATCCAGAACGACGCGCCTATACGCGTTGGGAAGCGCTTAATTCGGTCCCGCCGGCACCGGCGTCGGACTACGAGAACGATCCGCGTTTCATTGCTGAAAAACAGCGGATAGAGATGTCCATCAAGTATATGCCACATCTCTCGGCAATCCATCACGAAGACGCGGATAGTCCGTCCGAATGCCAGTTCGCGATGGCCTTATCGTTCTGCTCGCAAGTATTTGATTCAATGTTGGATATACCGAGCTATCATCAATGGTTCCTGCACGAGGCGGACTACGAACCGGCCTTCCGGTTCCAGAAGATGCAGTTCCAGGTGATGCAGGCCAATACCGGCGGGCGCTGGACCCTGAAGAACCCGTGGCACCCGCTCTATCTGGACGCATTGACGAAGGTCTATCCCGACGCCCAGCTAGTGATGACCCATCGCGATCCCCTGCAGGTGGTTGGTTCTGCCTGCAGCCTGTGCGCCACCGTGCGGCCCATCTACAGCGAGACGGTCGATGGGCGGCGGATCGCAGACACGCTGATGGATACGTTCGATGCCATGATCTCGCGGCAGGCCGAGTATCGCGCCAAGCATGGTGACGACGCGATTTTTGATATCGACTATGCCGAGCAAGTGGCTGATCCCATCGGCCAGATGAAGAAGCTCTATGCCCATTTCGATGAACCCTTCACCGAAGATACCGAAGCGGCAATGACGGCCTGCATGACGGAAAACCCCAAGGGCAAGTTCGGCAAGCATTCCTACACGCTGGAACAGTTCGGCGTGACCGAGGATGAAGTGAAAGAGCGTTACAAGGATTACCGCGAGCAATACGGTTTCGCATAGAGGCTCAATTTATGGAAATCGCGGACAAGGTTGTACTCGTCACAGGTGGCGGAAGCGGTATCGGAGCCGGTATTGCCGAAGCCTTCGTAGAAAAGGGCGCTCGGGTCGCGATCGGCGATATCGTGCCCGACCGGGCCGAAGCAGAAGCTGTACGGATCGGTCATGGCACTATCGCTTTCGGACATGATGTCGCTTCGCCCGATAGTTGGGCGGAGGTGAAACGGGCGGTCGAAGACCAGCTCGGTTCGGTCGAGATCTTGTGCAACAACGCCGGTATCGCCTTGCCCTTCAAACCAATGGAGCAGGTGTCGATCGAAGAGTTCGACCGCGTTATGGCGGTGAACGTGCGAGGCGCGTTTCTTGGCTGCCACGTATTCATTCCGGAGATGAAAGCGCGCGGGAGCGGCCACATCGTCAATACATCATCGGTCAACGAACAGATACCCCACCAGACTTTTGCCGCTTATTCCGCCAGCAAATTCGCTGTCTCGGCCATGTCCTAGGCGCTGCGCGACGAACTGGCGCCGCATGGTGTAGGCGTTTCGATCCTTTACCCGGGCCTTACGCGAAGCCGTATGTCCGAAGGCCAGCAGCCAGACCTGCCGCCCGAGATGCAAGAACGGCTGAGGGCTATGATGATGGAGCCGATCTGGCTTGGTCGCGCTGTCGTGAAGGCAGTCGAGGAGAATAAGCAACACATCATAACGCACCCCGACCACCTGCCGACACTCAAGGCACGCGTGGAAGCGCTCTACGAGGCATATGGAGAACCGGCCCAGCCGGGTTACGGCGGAGGCCGTATCTCAGACGCCTGAGCCTGCTATTCGGGCTTCTTCATCAATTCGACCTCGGCCTTGGCGGTCGCCATTGTCGTACCGAGCTGGTTTTCCATTTTACACTCTATCGACACCATATGGCGTCCCTCATCGTCGATAAACTTGTCGAGAATGGTGCCTGTCATGATGGTGATGTCGCCGGTCAAGGCCGGGCTGCGGTAATTGGCCTTGCTGTAGCGGACCATGCCCCATTCGCTGGCCCAGCCAGCGAGATAGTCCGTGACCCACGCGCCCATAGACGCACCGTAACCATAACCGCGCGGCATACCGATGAACCGCGCCCAGCGCGGAAACAGGTGGCCCCGCGAGGGGCCAATATACGCCCCGTCGGTGTTTTCGGGATTGTTCTTTTCCTCAGTCGGGTCCTGCTCAGGCCCGGCCATTGGTCCAGTGAAACCTAGCTCTGCCATGTTGAGATCAGTGCGGCGGTGCATACTGCCCCATTGGGTGAAGGTGTAGCTGCGCCATTCGGTTGTGAAGCTGACAATCGAGTGCGGCCCGACAACGCGTTCAGGCAGCGCTGAACCCTTTTCAACATCGTCCCAGTATCGCGGGCTGTGCCCGAGATCGTGGAGCATCTTGATCCAGCTATATTTGCGCTCCTCGAGCGCCTCCAGTTCATCATCGCTCCACACCGGGTCATCATGCGCGTCGCTATTGTCGACCTGGCTGGCTTCGCCGGCTTCTTGCGGATAGCGGATCGACGTGGAACGCTGCTTGGCCACAAGTTCGCCGTGCTGGTTGTAATAGAAATTGTCTCCGCGCTGGAAGCAAGTGGGACCGAAACCGGTTTCCTTGACCGTGTAATCGAACGGGATGCGCTCGTTCCAGATGCGGTCGCCCCCCTTCACGGTCGGACCATAGAACCACCATTCGTCGCCGCCGAAAAGCATGTGCGAATTGGGCACCAGGCCGATGCAGGAAGGTGCGGAGCCGTGACCGTCGTCCATGGTTACGGGGAAGCTCTGCGGCGCGATCAACTCGCCGTGCCGGCTCTGCTGCGCATACATCGTGTCGTAATGAAGGCGGTTGGGATAATGCATGGCCTGCACCCAGCGCCGGATGTCGCAATTGGCGAAGGGCTCAACCATGCGCGCCGGTTGCATCGGCTTGCCCATGTATTGGTCCAGGTCAGAGCAATCGAGCTTGGCGGTAGTCATGGATGATTTTCCTCGTAATCGGGCCCAGCAGGGCCATCGCGTTTGCGTCAGGGCATGGCCGAGATTGCTGAAGAGACCAAGGTGTTGGGGAGCGCTGATGCCGGATATCGCTCTCGCGACGCTTTGGATTTGCGTCCGATCATTCGCTAGGGCGATAGATTATCCGGGCTGGTTGCAAGGCTGGATATCCCGGTTCATTTCGATTTCAGGAAAGTGGGGTTTGTTATCCTATGGCAGAGAAGGTCAAACGCAGGGCTCGTGACCCCGAAGCGACCCGTGCGGATATTCTTGAAGCAGCGCTGACACTGCTATCGCAGGATGGACCCGACGCACTCAGCCTTTCTGCGGTAGCGGTAAAGGCGGGGGTTAACAGAGGCACGGCTTACCAGCACTTCGAAACGCGCGAGAAGCTCGTTGCCGACACGTTACAAGAAGTTTCGGACCGCATGTTCCGCGCCGTTTTCGGCGATCCGGCGACGATTGGCGAACGCGACGTCGAAAAGGTTGACATGGTTGCAACGACCGAGCGGTTGGCGCGCTTTGCCATGGACAATACCGACCTGTGCCGCATCTGGCTGCTGCAATTGCTGAATTTGCCAGATCCTTCCACCGATCCGTTCTGGCGCGAATACGTTGGCTCCATAGGTCGCTTCGCCGAAACGCCGCTCGCGGAAGACGGTATCGATGTTGAGGTGTGGTCCGTTATTTCACTGGCCGGAAACTTCCTTTGGCCGCTGTGGGCGCGCTCGCACTCACACGATGAAACAGAGCGCGGTATTCTTGCCGAACGCTTCGTGCGCGAGATGCTCCGGCTTTCGGTTCACGGGTCGCTCAACGAGGGCAAGGTGCCCGATGTCCTCAACCGCATTTCCGGCGAACCGACGCACGGCAAAGACGCCTCGCTATCGGTCGTCAGACGAGACACTTAATCGAAGGATTTTTCCCGAATGTTCAATGCAATTGTGATCAACAAGAATGACGATGTCCAGACCGTCGAACTCAAGCAGGTGGATGAAAGCGACCTGCCCGAAGGTGATGTCACAATCGACGTTGCGTATTCGACCCTCAACTTCAAGGATGGCCTGGCAATCACCGGCTCGTCGCCGGTCGTGCGCAGCTTTCCGATGGTACCCGGAATCGATCTTGCCGGCACAGTTCGTGACAGCTCGCATTCCGACTGGAAGGCCGGTGACAAAGTCGTACTCAATGGTTGGGGCGTGGGTGAAGGACATTGGGGCGGGCTGGCGCAAGTGTCCCGCCTGAAGGGAGATTGGCTGGTGCCCTTGCCCGATGCTTTCGACGAAAAGCAGGCCATGACGATTGGCACCGCCGGATACACCGCCGCCCTGTGCGTGGATGCGCTGGTCGATGCCGGCATATCTCCCGATCAGGGTCCGGTGCTGGTTACCGGGGCGACTGGCGGAGTGGGCTCCGTGGCAATCGCGCTGCTCAAGGCGGAAGGCTTCGAGGTCCACGCGCTGACCGGCAAGACGAGCGAGGCCGACTATCTCAAGAGCCTGGGCGCGGACGAGGTGATAGACCGGTCGACGATGAGCGAGAAGGGCAGGCCGCTGCAGAAGGAAATCTGGGCAGGTGTCGTCGATACTGCGGGCAGCTTCACTCTCGCCAATGCCTGTGCGCAGACCAAATATGGCGGCGCTGTGGCCGCTTGCGGACTGGCGCAGGGCTTCGATCTTCCGGCCACCGTTATGCCCTTCATCCTGCGCGGTGTACGCTTGCTGGGTGTTGACAGCGTGATGGCACCAAAGGGGCCGCGCATGAAGGCTTGGGAGCGTCTCGCGCGCGATCTCGATCCGGCGAAACTTGCCTCCATCGGCCACCAGATTGGCCTGGGCGACGCAGTCGACGCGGCGCAAAAGTTCATGAGCGGAGAGGTAAAAGGCCGCTACATCGTCGACGTAAACGCCTGATAATACTGGAAAGGGATACAGCAATGGGAGAGCGTCCGCTTTCGCTTCTGAAAGCTCCTCCGCTAGAGGATGAAGATGGATTGGGGGCGCTCACCCTTGGTGGCTGGCTGCAAGAGCTTTGCCAGCAATTTGCCGATCGCGAGGCACTGGTCTTCCACGAAGACGGCGCTCGCACATCCTGGACCTATGCCGAACTGTGGGAGCGCGCGAACGAGGTTGCACGCTCCCTGCATGCTCTGGGCATCGGTAAGGGTGAGCGCGTCGGGGTCCTGATGACCAACCGGCCGGAATTTATTTCGACTGTTTTCGGCACCGCGCTGGCAGGCGGCGTTGCCTGCACTTTCAGTACCTTCTCAACCGAGGCAGAGCTTGAATATTTGCTCGAGCTTTCGGGCTGCACATTCATGCTGCTCGAACGGCGAGTGCTCAAAAAGGACTTCAGCGGGGTGCTGACCGGCATCGAGCCTCTGCTGGCCAATTGCCAACCCGGCCAAATCGAGTCCGCCAAGCTGCCATTCCTGCGTCATGTCGTTGCTGTCGGTGGCGGGGACGCCAAGGCAATCGAAGAATGGGACGCATTCCTGCGCCACGGTGACAATGTCGCCCAAACGCTGGTCGATGCGCGGGCCGCTACTGTCACGCCCGCCGATCCGGGCGCGCTGTTCTTCTCCTCCGGGACAACTGCCAAGCCCAAGGGCATCATAAATTCGCATCGCGGCATGGCCTTGCAATTGTGGCGCTACCGCAAATTCGTGCGAACCGAAGCAGATTGCCGCGCATGGTCGGCCAATGGCTTCTTCTGGTCGGGCAGTTTCGTGCAGGGGCTGGGTTCGGCGATGACGCCGGGCGGAGCGTTAGTCTTGCAGAAGACTTTCGACCCCGGAGAGGCACTCGAATTGATGGACCGCGAACAGGCGACTATGGCAATCGCGTGGCCGCATCAATGGCCGCAGTTGGTGGCCGCGCCCAATTGGGCCGATGTCGATCTCTCCGCGCTGAAATACGTCGACCCCAAGTTTCCAATCGGCGAGCATCCCACTGCGACTTTCAGTTGGCAGGAACCATCGGCCACCTACGGGGCAACTGAAACTTTCACCGTCAGCACGACATTTCCTTCTGGCACGCCTGAGGACGAGATTGCCGGGAGCAGCGGAAAACCCCAGCCCGGCGGCTTCGTCAAAATCATCGATCCCCTGTCGGGCGAGACCGTCCCGCTGGGCGAGCGCGGCGAAATCGCAGTAAAGGGACCAACCTTGATGTTGGGATATGTCGGCATCCCCTTGTCCGACACGCTGGATGATGAGGGCTATTTCCGCTCAGGTGATGGTGGCTATGTCGATGCCGAGGGACGCTTGTTCTGGGAAGGTAGGCTGAATGACATCATCAAGACGGGCGGGGCGAATGTATCCCCGCTGGAAATCGATGAGACGATCCGCAAGTGCCCCGGCGTAAAGTTGTGTCAAACCGTCGGGATCCCGCATGACACACTAGGCGAATTAGTAGTGACGGCCGTGGTGACGCATTCCGGCGAAACCCTCACGGAGGAAAGCGTGCGCGCTTTCACAAAGCAGACACTCGCCAGCTACAAGGTGCCGCGGAGGGTCCTGTTCTTCACCGAGGATGAGCTCGAACTCACGGGTTCAAACAAGCTCAAGACGTCCGATATCAAGGAACGGGCGATCAAGCGGCTGGAGCTGGAGCCAGCATGACCGAGGACGCACTCGAAATCGCCAACCTCAAGGCAACTTATTGCCTGGCTGCAGATTCCTCGACCAGTGATGCTGACGCGGCTCGAGCGAAGTTTGCCGATTTGTTTGTAGACGATTTCGTCGGTGACTACGGTTTCAGGATGCTCAACGGACCGCAGGAAATCACCGATTTCATGATCGAAGCGATCGGTGGCGGAAGCGAGTGGATGATCCATGCGCTCGGTTCGCCACTTATCAAGGTTGATGGAGACACTGCGACCGGCGACTGGACAATCCAGGTCGAATCCCGTCGACGCGAAGGACAGGGCCTGATGACAGTGGTTGGCCGCTATTCCGACACCTTCCGCAAGACTTCGGATGGATGGCGCTTCGCCAGCATCAAGTTCGATCGTTATGAATAGGGTGTTCTGCCCAAGTTTCGCCATTTGTGACTGAGTGGAGCACCAAGATATGACAGGTAAATTCTCTGGCAAGACCATCCTTGTTACAGGCAGTGCCGCCGGATTGGGGCGCGCTTACGCCCAGAGTTTCGCAGGCGAGGGCGCGCATATAATCCTCGCAGATATCAATGCCGATGGCATGGACGAGACCAAAGCCTTGGTCGAAGGCGAGGGCGGCTCGGCTGAGTGCCATGTTTGTGACATGAGCAAGGAAACCGATATTCAGGCCTTGGGCGGTTCGGTCGTCGCCAACCACCCGAAGCTTGATGTGCTTATCAATAATGCCGGCCTGCACATGGGCGAGATCGCGCGTGGCTTTTTCGATCTTGGAATGGACAAGTGGCAGTTCTTCTACGCCGTCAATGTCTTCGGCCCACTGTTGTTGGCTGAAGCTGTGCGTCCTGCGCTGAAGGCTGCTAAGGGGCTGATTATAAACAAGAGTTCCATGGCAAGCTATGAACCGCAGACCGCCTATGGCATCACGAAGGCGAGCCTTAACGTTTTCACCCACGCCATGGCGAACCAGTTTGGCAATGATGAAATCCGCTGCGTTGCGATTGCGCCCGGCTTGATGGAAACACCGGCTTCAAAAGTCGGCGTGGAAGCAGCCAATTGGGATCGCTTGAAGGCAATGCAGAAGGTAAAACGGCAAGGCACTGCAGAGGACATCGCCAATCTCGGCATGTTTCTCGCCAGCGACGAGGGCAGCTTCATCAACAACCAGGTCATCCTGTGCGACGGCGGCAATCAACTCCGCGGCTTCCGCATATGAAGGCTTTGCTCGCCAGACTGACTCTCGGCCTGGCGACGCTGGGGCTTGCCGCCTGCGCGGCAACTGATGCACTTGGGCCAACCTCTGCCACGCAGCAGTCGAACGCCCCGCTACGCATCGCGGTAATCGGCGACCGGACGGGTGGCCATCGTCCGCACGTGTTCGAGCGGGCGATGGAGCATATTGAACAATTGCAGCCCGACCTTGTGCTTTCCGTTGGCGATCTGGTGGAAGGCTATGTCGAAGACGAAGACGAACTCGCGCGCCAGTGGGACGAAATCGAAGCGTTGATCGCACCTTTCGGGTCGCGCTTTCTGTCGGTCCCGGGAAATCACGATTACGCCAACGCAACCATGGCGCGGATTTGGACAGAGCGGCGCGGCACGCCATACTGGAGCGAAGTTCGCGATGGTGTCCTGATACTCGGTCTCTCGACCGAAGACCCCCCTGTCCCGCTGCCCGAAAGCGCGGTCGAGGGACACTTGCGATTGCAAGCCGCTATCGCCAGCGATCCCGAGGGAACACAGGCTCGAATACTCGAAGCCTATCGCGACCGCGAGAATGTCGAAAAGCCGGGGGAAGTTGCCATCAGCGACGCGCAGGTCGAGCATTTCCGCCAGGTGCTGGGCGCCAATCCTGCGCCGCGCTGGACAATCGTACTGATGCACAAACCAGCATGGATTTATGACAGCGCGAATTTCGAACGTATCGAGGCGATGCTCGGCGACAGGCCGTACACAATGATCGCGGGCCACGAGCATTATTATGCGCACGAAGAACGCTTTGGTCGCGACTACATCACGACGGGAACGACCGGAGGCATCTGGCTTCAGGACGGCCCAGGCCGCGTCGACCACCTGTTGTGGGTAGCACTTGGCGAGGGTGAGCCTACGTTTACCAATATCGGGATCGATGGAATGTTCGGCGTTACCGGGCGCTAGACTGGATTTTCGGGAAGATTTGCATGGCACAGTACACAACACTCCATCTCCACAATGTTCCGGATGACAAGACGGTTGCCTATGCCGCTTGGTTTGATGGCAAGCACAAGGAGGATCTCGGTCGGCTTCGCGGGTTTCGCAGCGCCGACCGCTTCGAAGTCACGCCCGAGCAGATCATGCCCGATATCGCCCAGCCATGGCGCTTCATGAGCGTCTACGAATTCGACTATGAAGCCCCGCGGATCGATTTGCCCGCACTTGCGCCGCTGCTCGCAGAGGCGCGCGATTCCGGCCTGATCGATGACGAGAACGAGAGCGAGAGGATTTATTCCTATCGGATGTATTCGGACTGGCAATTCAGCCTTAATCACCAGCCGGATCACCCATTCTCCGGTGTCTCGATAATCCTCGCCAATTTCGTAGCCGGGATGGAGGAGGAATATCACCACTGGTACGAGAACACTCACATTCCGGAGGTCTCTTGCGTGCCCGGCAAGGTGGGCATGAAGCGTGGTCGGTTGGCGGATGTGCAGGTTGAACCACGCCGCTATTGCCCCGGCGGCGAGCTCGTCTTCTGCGCTCAGCAGACCGATGATCTGCTGTTCACGGTCAAGGATTTCAGCGCGCGGGCGCGCGGGGTCAGCCCATCCGGCATTGCCTTTGCTGATCGTAGCAAGGCCGGGTCCTTTGCTCGGACGGTGCACTATTTCCGAAAGATCAGCGGCGACGAGAAATGGCCGGGCGGCATAGCCTATGACGGAGACTTGAGCGTCTATCCGGATGACTTCGCGCGACCAGCACCGGGCTAGGGCGCGTCATCGCCGCTGCGATCAAGCGCATCAAAGGCTGACTTGCCGCGTCGATTGAACCAATTTGTGCGACAAGAGATGACTATGACAAAAACGATTATAATCACGGGTGCCGGGGATGGCTTGGGACGCACGGTCGCACGGCGCTTTGCCGCCGACGGCGACCGCATTGTATTGCTCGGCCGGACCCTTTCAAAGGTGCAGGCCGTGGCGGATGAGCTGGGCGGACCCAGCTTCGCGGTGGAATGCGACGTCAGCCAGCCGGAATCGGTGCGCGCGGCATTTTCCGAGATCGCCAAGCGCTGCGACCATGTCGATGCCCTGATCAACAACGCGGCCTCCTATGAGCCATTTTCGCTTGCCGAAGCCACAGACGAGCAGGTGATGGGCATGGTCGGCATCAACCTTGCCGGGCCGGTGCTGTGCTCCCGCGAGGCGCTGCCGTTGCTACGCGGTGGTGGCAAGATCATCAATGTCAGCAGCGAAAGTGTTGGCCTCAAATTCGCGATGCAATGGCTCTATACCGGCACCAAGGTGGGGCTCGAATATATTTCGAACATGCTCGATCGCGAACTGGCACCCGAAGGGATCCGCGTCACGTCGATCCGCTGCGGCCAGATGTATGACGAGACCAAGACCGGCTCGAGCTGGCCGATCGACTTGATGACCCGCTTCGCAACCGAGAACGCTAAGGTTGGCATCGATTTCCGCAACCGTCCGTTGACCCATTACAGGTCCGTCGCCGAGGCATTTCACCATGTGGTGAACTCGCCGGCCGATATGCACATTGGCCATATCGAGCTGAACGGCGACCGACCCTACTCAGACCATTCAAGCGAGAAAGACCCGGCATGACCACTCTGCCCGATGCCAAGCTCTATATTGACGGAAAGCTCCGCGATGCCGAAGGTAGCAAGACCTTCGACGTGATCGGCCCATGGACCGGCGAGGTTGTTGGCAAGGCGGCCGACGCGTCTTCCGCCGATGTCGATGAAGCTATCGCGGCAGCCCGCCGGGCTTTTGACGATACCGGTTGGGCAGATCCTGAAAATCGCGGCGAACGGCTGCGACTGGTCAAGAAGCTGCGCGAGCTGTTCGAGGAGAACAAAGGCCGATTGGCTGAGCTGTCGCGTGTCGAGGCAGGCGCAGCGCTCGGTGCGGTGGCCATGGCGCATGTCGACAACGCCAATCTGGGCTGGGACGATTATATCAAGGTCTTCGAAGAAGTGACCTGGGAGGAAGACCTTGGCCAACGCGATTTTCGCAACATGCCCTCACACCGCAAGATTGTTTACGAGCCGGTGGGCGTGGTTGCGGCGATAACCCCGTGGAACGTCCCGCATTACGTCAATGTCGGCAAGGTAGTCGCCGCGCTGCTCGCCGGTTGCACCGTCATTCTCAAGCCCGCACCCGATACACCGGGACTGGGCGCAATCTGGGGTGAACTGGCGGAGCAGGCCGGATTGCCTGCAGGCGTGCTGAACGTTGTCTTCGGCTCCGATCCTGCCGCAGCTGGGGAACAGCTTGTGGCCGATCCCCGCGTCGATCTGATCAGCTTCACCGGTTCCACCGGTGTGGGTAAACGCATCATGGAAGCGGGCGCGCAAACCCTGAAGCGCGTTTTTCTCGAACTTGGCGGGAAGAGTGCCAAGATCGTACTCGACGACGCTCCGAACTTCGCCCGCGAATGTGCCCAGTCGCTTCTGGTGTTCCACGCCGGGCAGGGCTGTGCCGTTCAAAGTCGCCTTTTGGTGCCCCGCGCCCGTTATGATGAAGCGAAGGCCGCGCTGAAGGCGGGTTATGAAGGTTTCGGCGACAATTGGGGTCGCTTTGACGAACCTACGCACATCATGGGTCCGGTGGTCTCGAAAAGGCAGCAAGAACGGGTGATGAGCTATATCGAACTCGGCAAAGAGGAGGGCGCAACCTTGCTCGCAGGCGGGAATGCCCGTCAGGACAAGGGGGGCGGCTACTTCATCGAACCGACCTGCTTCATCGATGTCGATAATTCGATGCGTATTGCGCAGGAAGAAATCTTCGGCCCGGTTCTGGTCGTCATCCCGTTCGAGGATGATGAGGATGCCATTCGTATCGCCAATGAAACGCCTTACGGTCTTTCCGGCGGTGTCGTTTCCGCCGATCCGGTGCGGGCCGAGAATGTAGCGCGTCGCCTTCGCAGCGGCTCAGTCAGCGTGAACGGTGGAATGTGTATAGCCGGCGACTTGCCATTTGGAGGTTTCAAGGGCAGCGGCATGGGCCGCGAATGGGGAATTGCGGGCATCGAGGAATTTCTCGATAGCAAGGTCATAGCTGTCGGGCAGGCCGCCTGACGCTCAGGAGATTGAATTCACGTGGGTGCCGATCCGGGAGTCGATACCAATCTGCAAGGCCAGAAGCTCGGCCGCAAAGGTCGGATTACGCGGCAGCGTATCCTGACCGCCGCGCGTGAACTGATTGAAGATCCGGAAACGGAAGATTTCTCCATCAGCGCCGTTGCACGCCGCGCCGAGTTGCGTGTTTCTTCAATCTACAACTACTTCCCTGACTTGCCCGATTTGTTTCTGACCGTGCTCGAACCGATCATTGCGGAAACGCAAGTCGAACATCTCGCGATTCTCGAACGATTTTGGCCAGACGACACGCTCGGGGAAGATTGCCGAGCTTTCGTGCAGGCGTTTCACAGCTTCTGGAAGCGCAACGTTCGCCTGCTCCACATGCGCAACGCGATGGCCGACAAGCATGAGCAGCGGGTGCTGTCGCAACGGATCCTTTCTGCCCGACAGGTCGTCAACCTGCTGGGACAGCAGATGGGTGGGCCGAAAGAGGGCTATGAAGGGCCAGAATACGACCTAGCAAGCGTGCTATACACCGGGTTGGAGCGGGTCGTCACGATTGCCACCGATGAGCTGCTCAAGGCGCATTATCCGCCGCACGTCCAGCGCCGGTTTGGCGGGGCGACACTGGTCCAGCAGGGCCGCTTGCTTGAACTCGCCATCCGTGACGAGCGAGCGCGCATTGCTACCGAGGGCTAGGCCCTACTTCTTCCCGATCTTGGCGATGTAGTCTTCGATCCGACGCTTGTAGCCCGGGTTGAGCATCAGCCCGCTATTCGCCATTCGCTCGACGTGACGCGCTGAATCGCGGCCCAGCTCGGCAACCAGATCTATGGCGATCTTGGCCGCCCCCATCTGCTCAGGATCGTTCTTGGTCAGGTGGCGACAGAAATCGAGCGCGGCATCGTGGAATCCATCGTCGGGCAGGATGTCGTGCACCAATCCCATTACTAGCGCGCGTTCGGCATCGGCCTTGCGGTTCGCCATGACCAGCCAGCGCGCCCAGTGCGGGCCGCACAGGCGGGTGAGGCGGCTGACACCGTTGGATGCGGGCAACACGCCGAACAGCCCCTCTGGGAAGGAGAATTCTGCCGATTTGGCAGCAAGGCGGAAGTCGCAAGACAACGCCATTTCCAGCCCGCCGCCGACGCAAGTGGCGTGGACGGCGCAGACGATAGGCTTCTCGATATGCTCCATCTCGTCATAAATGGACTGCATCCCGAACAGGCCGATGCGATGATTTTCGCGGATCTCGGTGGCCGTCTCAGGCGGTTTGCGGCCGGCATCGCCCTTCATGTCGGCGCCCGAACAGAAGAACCGTCCCGATGAGCGGATCAGCATGGCGCGCAATTCGGGATCGTCGCGGAAGCGCAGGACTGCTTCGCCGAATAATTCCATCGTCTCGCGCGACAAGGCGTTGAGTTTTTCCGGTCGGTTCAGCGTAGCGATCAGTACGCCATCGACGGTTTCTGTCAGCAGGTGCGGTTGTTCACTCATGGACAAACCCTAGGCGCGAGTGCGCGGCAGGCCAAGCGCGCGTTCGGCGATCATCGAACGGTGGACCTGGCTGGTGCCTCCGTAGATGCGTGTGCCATGCGCATGGCGGTATGATTGGTTGAGCAATGCCGCCGCGCCTTCTCGCTTGGTAAGTGAAAGCGGCGCGGTAAGGTCGAGCATGTCACGGGCGTCTTCGAGAAAGCGCTCGGAGGAGAACATTTTTGCCATCGGGCCATAGGCCATGTTTGGCTTCTTCTCGGCGCTCGCCCAAGTTGCGCGATATTCGAGCAGCAGGCTGGCCTCGGCATCGATTCGCGCGCGCATGAGGCGGCGGCGCGCGTGAGTGGCTTCGATCAGCTTGCCACCGGCTGGGCCTTCGAGTTGGGCGCATAACTCCTCTGCTGACTCAACGGTTGCAAACATCGGATTGGCGAAACTTCCGCCATGTTCGAGTTCGAGCGCCAGCGACATCGTCTTCACACCGCCATCGACCTCACCGAGGCGATAGCTGTCGGGAATGTGCACATTGTCGTAAAAAGTGACGTTGGTCCGCTCGTCCTGGAAAGTGTGCACTGGCTGTACTGTGACACCTTTGGTCTTGAGCGGCACGATGAACATAGTGAGCCCCTTGTGCTTGGGAACTTCGGTATTCGTGCGCGTCAACATCAGCACATAGTCGGACAGATTGGCCCCGCTGGTCCACATCTTGGTACCCTCGATGCGCCAGCCATTGCCATCGGGTATCGCCCGCGTTTGCGCCGCGAAGACATCCGAGCCCGAGCCCGGCTCCGAGTAACCAAGGCTGGCAATCGCGTCGCCCGAGGTGATGCGCGAGAGGACCTCGTCCTTGAGCTCGTCCGAGCCAGCGCGCGAAATCATCAGGCCGACCATTTCGGCAACGCCAGCAGCCGGATTGCTGTAGCCATGCTTTTCAAAGGCGCGGCGGGCTGCCGACTTGGCGTATGGACCGACACCGCGTCCGCCCAGTTCCGGGCTGGACAGGAACAGCAACTTGGCATCGATCAGCTTCTTGTGCAGTTCGGGAACCCAGCCTTCCCAGCTGTAGTGGAATTTTTCGCGCATTTCCGAGGTGACATTGGCTTCCATGAAGCTGTCAATCTCGTCCATCATGGCGCGCGCTTCCTCGCCAATGTCAAATTCGATGGGAAGCTCGCCCACATCGGGCAGCGCGGTAGCCTCGTCACCATATTGGCGATCGCCCGCTTCAGTCAGCCATTGCTCCGGATCACCGGCAACCAGCGGCCATGACCGTGCGCGCAGCGAGTAGAGATAGATATCGTATTCGGTGGTCAGACCGTATCCGCCAAAGGTCTGGATGGCCTGGCTGGTCGTCCCGACTGCAGCCTTGGCGCTCCACCATAATGCGGCAGATACCTGCGCTCCGGCGTCGTCCGCACCATCGGCAATTGAGCGGATCGCTTTCCACGTCAGCAACTTACCGCAATCGACTTCGCAAAGCTGGTCGGCGAGCGGATGGCTGATCGCCTGGAACTTGCCGATCTCCTGTCCGAATTGCTTGCGCTCGCACGCATATTCGGCGGCCAGCTTGAGCGCTTGCCTGCCAAGCCCGACCAGCGCCATCGAGGTCAGGATTTTCCACTCTTCAAGCGTGGCGGTGAACAGATCGGTCGCGCTGTCACCTGTAGCCAGCACAGCAATATCGGCGGCAGCCAGGTCAATCTCGGTCAGACCGTCCGAGGCGAGGTTGGGTTCGGGCCTCCTTGCGTTCTCGGGCACTGTGCAAAGGACCACCTCATCCCCGCGTCGTGCAACTACCAGATCGGCATTGGCACCACCGGCGATGAATTGCTTAGGGTTGGTGGCGATGTCGTGGAAGGCAAGCGACGCGACGCTCTCTCCGCCAACGACAGCGGAAAATTGATCCGCAAAGGCTTCTCCGCCGAGCATGGCCAGAACGCGCGCCGCCAGCACCGTTTCGGCAATCGGACCGAATGGAAGTTTGCGGCCAACTTCTTCCATCAGCACGCAGGCGTCGAACGTGCCGAGGCCGAGGCCGTCAGCATCCTCGGGCACGCGGAGCATGAAGGCGCCGAGCTCGGCCAGCCCAGCCCATGTTTCGCGGTCAATTCCGCTCTCTTCTGCCTTGCGAAGACGTTCCGGCGTACAGCTATCATCGAGCAATCGCGCGAAGCTTTCGCGCATCATCTCCTGCTCTTCGGTCAGGTCGAAATTCACGCGTCGTCTCCTGCGAAATCGGGGATGTGAATTGTTATTTCTTGCCCATCAGCTTGGACATGTCGATCTGGCCCGTAGCGAGCGCGCCCATGAAGCCTCCGTCGACCGGCAATACCACGCCGTTGACGACGCTGGCGAGATCGGAGCCGAGCAGCACGAGGCCGCCGGCCTGTTCGGCAGGCGTCTGGTAGCGACCGATGGGGCCGACCGCGGCATCGACCGTTTCCTTGCCGGCAGCTTCATGGAAGGTCTTCATCATCGGGGATTCGGTCGGGCCGGGCAGGGTGCAATTCACACGGATACCCTGCTTGATCAGCTGGGCACCGGCGAACTGGGTCCACACGATGACGTTTTCCTTGGAGAAGGCATAACCTTCAGAAACGGTCTCAGCATTGGCATCACACCAGGCGATCGCTTCATCCCAGTCTTGCGTCGTGACAATTTCCATGTTGGCAGGCACGCGGCGGCTCCAACCAAGGCCGCCGGTGGAGGCAATGCTGACGACCGCGCCGCCATCGCTCATTAGCGGAACGACTTGCTGGGTCAGGTGACGCAGGCCAATGAAGTTCACCTTCATGACGTCCATCGCCGGGAAGGAGGTGGGCAGGCCCGCGCAGTTGAACAATGCGTGCACCTTGCCGCCGATGCCGGCGACGCCTGCCTCGATGCTGTCGCGATCGCGCAGGTCAACGGTGGTGAATGACGCGAGCGGCAGGTCGCACTCCTTGAAATCCATGCCGTGAACTTCGGCCCCGAGATCGATCAGGAGTTTGGCTGTGGCGCGACCCATGCCTGAAAAACAGCCGGAGACGATAACGCGCTTGCCGGAATACCCCAGAACATCAGACATGATTTTTCCTTGTAGGTTTCACGCCCCGGCCAAGGCCAAAGCACACTTGGAACTGAAAGTGTGTTCGCAGCCGCGCGCGCGGCGATCAATCACCCTGCGCGCAAATCGCCGCTGCGATACGAAAAAGGCGCTCAGGTTTCCCAGACCAGCGGAAGTGTCTCCGGGCCGATGACCCCGCCTGGCCGGTACTGGATTTGCGTGCCCGGCTTCACCTTGAATTCGGGTATCCTGCGCAGCCATTCTTGCAATGCAACCTTCACTTCCATGCGCGCAAGATGTGCGCCCATGCAGCTATGCACGCCGACGGTGAAGGCGAGGATGATCTTCTTGGGGCGATGGAAATCGACCTCCGCCGGATTGGGGAACACATCGGGATCGTAATTGCATGCAGGCAGCACGCTGGTGACCTTGTCACCTTTCTTCATCTGCACGCCGCGTAGTTCGATGTCCTGCTTCACCGTGCGGCCCGAGAACGTGACCGAGAACACCCGCAGCAGCTCTTCGACCTGCGCGTTAATATTGTCGGGATCGTTGATGATTTCCTGCACCCGATCCGGATTGTTGGCGAGCCAGTTCCAGATATTGTTCAGCGTGGCGAAGACGGTGTCGAGCCCGGCAATGAACAGGAACACGACGAAGCCGAACTTTTCCTTCGGGTGGAGCGGGCGACCGTCAATCTCTGCATGGACGATCTTGCTGATCAGGCCATCGTCGGGATTGACCTCCTTCTCGGCAATCTGGCCTTGAATGTATTCGGTAATCGTCACCATGGTTTTCGCCATGACTTCACGGTCGTTCGAATGAAGCAGCGCGATGGCCCACTCGACAAAAGTGTCGCACATGTCGCGCGGCAGGCCCATCAGATCGAGGAACACAAGCACGGGCAAGGGCCGGCCAAATGCCTCGGGGAAGTCGCATTCGCCCTTGTCGATCACATCGTCGATCAGCTCGTTGGCGAGCGTTCGGATACGGTCTTCCCAGCCCTGCACTGCCTTGGGCGAGATGAAAGGGTCTACGATATTGCGATAGGCCCGGTGGTCAGGCGGATCGATCTCGATCGGAATGAAGTAGAAATAGTCCTCGGGATTGCGAGGAAATGGAGTCGCATCCTCGGTCGAGAAATAGTCCGAATGGCGTAGCGCAAACAGCGCATCCTCATGCTTGATGAGGTTCCACATGTTCCCGAATGGTCCGACATCGTAGTAAATCGGCGGGAACCGGTCGTGCATCTCGGGAAAGAATTTGTACGGATCGGAAAGGAATTCCGGACTATAGATCAGGCCTGACTGTCGAATGAGTTCGGGCGGAACATGGTCAGGGACCTGGTCCATGCCCATCCGGCGATTGACCTTCGGGGGAACGGGGTTCGTGGGATCGATTTTCATGACGTTCTCCTCCGTTCGATCAGTATTGCGCTTCGGGAAGGTGAACCACCAGCCCATCCAGCGCTTCGGTAATATCGATCTGGCATGACAAGCGGCTGGTTGACTTGATTTCGCAAGCTGTCATTTCGAGCATGTCACGCTCATCCTGCGACGTCGGCGTTCCGGTCTTGTCGGCCCAGGCATCATCGACGTAGCAATGGCACGTGGCACAGGCGAGGCCGCCGCCGCATTCTGCGATAATCCCATCGATGCCATTCTCCATCGCGCCGCGCATGACGGTTTCGCCATCCTCGACGTCGACCGTCTGGCTTGCGCCGCTGCTGGAAATATATGTGACCTTTGCCATGGAGCCTCTCGCACTGATTGAGAACAGCGTTCTCGACCCCCGTCTTATACCGTGTTACCTGCGAATTGGAAGGCCGTAGCGGAGAGTTGACGTGGCGAGTGACGGGAAAGAAGGGCAGAGCAGCAACGCCGAGGCGATGAGTGCGCGCCGCCATGCGATCCTTGCCGCGGCAGACGAATTGCTGGCTGAAAACGGACTGGACGGGCTGACGATTCGTGCTGTCCTCGCGCACACTGGCTTGGCCCGCCGCGCATTCTACGATGTCTTCGCCACCAAGGATGATCTCGTCCTCGCGCTGTTCGAGAAGACACTCGCCGATGCAGCGGAGCAATTAGAAGCGGCAGGTCGCGATCTTGCCGGACCATCCGAACGTCTGGCGCTGGTTATCCAATCAATAGTGCTGGCAGGAGGCGAGGACCGGGAATTGGCGCGCCGGGACAGGCGCAGCGCGGCATTTAGTCTCGAACATTTGCGTTTGGCACAGGCGCGGCCAGACCAGCTTCAGTTAGCCATCAAGCCACTGGTCGACCTGATCCGTCGCATCATCGACCAAGGCATTGAAATCGGAGTCTGGCAGGTTTGCGATTCAGGCCGGGCTGCCCGCTTCGTTTACAACCTCGTGTCGACAAACGTTCATACCGAAATGCTGCAGCCCGGTTCGAAACGGCTAAGCCCGGCCGAGCGCCAATCATTGTCGGAGCAGACTATCCGGTTTTGCCAGGGCGCGCTCGTCGGCACTCACAGCGATTAGTCGAATTCAATCATTATCTTGGCCGATTCCGGTCTGGCCGCGATACCAAGCCCCTCGATTACCTTTTCGAAAGGCAGGTGGTGGCTGATCAGCGTGGCAATCGTGTCCTTAAGCCGCGGCATGGCGGCGATGACGTCGGGAAACTCATCGGGATAGCCGACAGCTGTCGTAATCGTCATTTCGCTCGTCAGCATTTGTCCGGCGGGCAATTCAATGGGCTTGAGATAGGCCGCAGTGATAACGTGGCGCGCGTGCTGCTTCGCGATACCGACCACCTGCGCAAGGATCATCGGCGCCCCTGCGGCGTCGATGTATGCATCGGTATCGGCCCGCTCGCGATTGAAGTAATTGTGGCTGCCGTGGATCTCCTTGATCCGCGCTTGAACGTCTTCCTTTGCCGGATTGATCGTTTGCGCGCCAAGTGAACGCGCGCGTTCCAGCCGTTCTACTGCGAGGTCGAGCGCGATCACATCGCACCCTCGATCGACGGCCCACATTACCATGCCAAGCCCGATCGGACCGCAGCCGAAGATGACGATCTTGTCGCCCTCCTTCGCCTCGGCACGGTTCACCCCGTGCATGGCCACAGCGAGCGGTTCGCACATGGCGGCGACATCGTACGGAATGCCGTCGGGGATCGGCAGGACGCTGTCCCCCAGTCGCGCATCGCGCACCAGAAGTTCTTCTGTGAAGGCACCTTCAGGTCCGCCGCTGCCGATGAAGCTGGGCGTGTTCATCGGATTCACGATCACCTTCTGGCCGACCGTCACGCCTTCGACTTCCGCGCCGACTTCCATCACTTCACCCGAGCCTTCGTGCCCTAGCGGCGTGGGCTTGCCGGGGCCGGGAATGCCACCGTGCTTGATGTAAGAGAGATCGCTGCCGCAAATGCCGCAGGCCTTCATCTTCACCACGACATCCTTCGCGCCGGCTGGCGGGCGCTGGTAATCGTCGAGGCTGACGGAATTGACGTCGTGGATATTGAGCAGCTTGGACATCGGAATTCCTAGCTTGAAACCATGTCGCCACCATCGATGGTGATGGTCTGGCCAGTAAGGAATGATGAAGCGTCGGAGCACAGGAATGCGCCGATACCTTCGAAGTCTTCAGGATATCCAACGCGTCCGACCGGCACTTTCGGGCCGAACATTTCGGCCATTGCTTTTTCGTTCGCTTCCCCGCCCATCATCGGGGTCATGATAAGGCCCGGAGCGACAACATTAGCGCGGATGCCGTATTTACCGAATTCCACTGCCATGCAGCGGGTTATGCCAGCTACCGCGCATTTGGCAGCCGAGTAATTCTGCTTGCCCGGCATACCGCGGAACAGCGACAGGCTGCCGCATGCCACCAGGCTTCCGCCCGGTTCACCGCCCTCGGCTCGCGCCACCATGTGGCGGGCGCCTTCCCGCAGCGTGTGAAACGCACCGTGCATGGCGACATCGAGGAAGCTGTGCCACGCCTCTGTCGGCATATCGAACACCGAATTGAAGCCCGGAGGCCCGCCGGAATTGGCGAAGACGCAGTCGAGGCGACCAAAGTCGGCCATCAGCCGGTCATAACCGTCGACTATGTTCTTTTCAGAAGAGACATCGACCACATAGGTCTCGACCCGGCCTGCCCCGACATCGAGTAATTCCTGTCTGGCGGCGGCGTTCTTTTCTTCGTTGCGCGCCCAGATCGCGATATCGCCGCCCATCTTCGCAATTCCCTTGGCAAAGCCGAGGCCAATACCCCCGTTTCCGCCGGTCACCAGCGTGGTCTTACCCGAACAATCGAACAGTTTGTCTGCCATGTCTCACTCCCATTTGCCGATAAGTCATGACGAAGAGGGCGGGCTTTGACCAGCGTTCGGGGCATCGCTTCGGCGATCACTCGGCAAGCGCCGGTCATGTGCGGTTCTGCCTCCCTCTTTTGATGCTAGGCAAGCTTGGAAACGGAGGATCACCCGATGGCGTTCGGACATCATTACCAAAATGCCTATGTCACCAGAAACATCGACAAGGCGCTGGAATCCTTCCGCAAATATGCCGACACGCGGCTGATCCTTGAAACCGAAGTCGAGGTTGAACTGTGGACTCCTGAAGGCACAGGCAAGGGCGTCCAGAAGCTTGCCTTCGTTTGGGTGGAGGATCACAATTACGAACTGATCCAGCCGATCAGCGGTGATGTGCTCAAGATATATCGCGATGCCTTGCCCGAGGGAGATGAAATGGTCTTCCACCATGTCTGCCACCGGGTTGACGACTGGGACGAAGCGATGGCGAAGATCGCGCAGAACCCATTCCCCATCGTACAACGCGGCGGAACGCCGGGAATGCTGGAGTTCTGCTACGTCGATGCGCGCGACTGGCTGGGCCATTACATCGAATATATCTGGGCCGTTCCCGAACGGTGGCAACAATTGGGTGGACGATGATTGACGCGAGACAACACGGCCCTTGGGCTTTGATCGCCGGCGCATCGGAAGGTCTGGGCGCAATATTCGCGCAGCGCTTTGCCGCTCAGGGAATAAACCTGCTTCTGCTCGCCCGGAGCGGCGACAAGCTGGACGCGCTTGCGGAGCGTCTGCGGAGCACATCGGATGTCGAGATCCGACCCTTGGTCGTCGACCTGACTACGCCCGATATGCTGCAAACAGTGGCCGAAGCTACCGAAGGGTTGGAAATCGGCTCGCTTATCTACGTCGCGGGCGCGGGAGGTACGCCCTATCCGCTGATCGATCAGCCGCTTGATGAAGCAATGTTGACGATCAACCTCAATGTCGTTGGCCAGACCCTGTTGGCGCGGCATGTCGGCAAGGGAATGGCCGAGCGCGGTCGCGGTGCAATCGTGCTCGTCGGCTCGCTTGGCTGCGTCGCCGGGTCGAAACGGCTCGCAGTCTATACCGCTTCCAAGGCTTACACGCAGCTGCTTGCAGAAGGGCTTTGGGCTGAATTGACTCCAATGGGCGTCGATGTTGCTGGCCTGCTCATCGGTCGGACCGGCACGCCGAAGCTGCAACGCTCCGAATTCGGCAAGGACAGCGCTATTCCGGTTGCCGACCCGGCCGATATCGTCGACTTCGCTCTCGAGAACCTGCAGGATGGGCCGATCATTGTTCCGCCCGACTTGCAGCAGAGCTTCGAGGCGCTGCGGTCCATGCCACGCCGGAAGGCCGTGAACATCATGACCAAATCGCTCGACGCGCAGACGTCATGAGCGATCAGGCCACCACGCTCGGCGAACTGGCTGACAGGGAAGCAATCCGGCAGCAAATATACAATTATTGCCGTGCCGTAGATCGCATGGACGCAGACCTCGGCTACAAGGTTTGGCACGAAGATGGCACCGCCGATTACGGCGAGGATGTATATCAGGGCACCGGCCGGGGCTTTATTGACCACGTAAACGCGGTGCACGCTCACTTGCTGGCCCATTCGCACCAGGTCACCAACATCATCATCCATCTGGACGGCGACCGTGCGGCAAGCGAATCCTATCACGTCGCCTACCTCACGATGGATCGCGGGGGGCAGTTGATGGAAATGCGTGTGTGTGGCCGGTATCTCGACAAATGGTCACGGCGTAATGGACTGTGGGCGATCGATCACCGGACGACCGTTCGCGACATCGATTCCATCCAGCCAATTACTGCCTTGAGCAAGTGCGAGGTCGGTTCACGCGACGCGACTGACCCCTCATATCGATTTCTCGGGAGTGGCGCATGAAGGCCGCATTCATTCAGGACGGCAAGGTTCAGGTCGGCTCTTTTGATGACCCTGTTCCGGGCAAGGGCCACGCCCTGGTGCGCACGCATCGCTGCGGTCTTTGTGCTTCCGAAGCGCATTTCCTCCACGCCGGACAGAACGTCATTGATCTGTCGCGCAAGTTTGGCGGCCCCTATGCATCGCTCGACCAATCGCAGCCATTTGTGCCGGGCCACGAATATGTCGGTGAAGTCGTCGATTATGGTCCGGGCAGCAAACGGCCGGTGAAGCCCGGGCGGCGCGTTACATCCTTGCCAATCATGCGCCAATCCGGAAGCCACGCTGTCATTGGCTTCAACAATGCCTGCCCGGGCGGTTTCGGCGAGTACTTGCTGCTCGACGAAGACATGCTGAGCGAAATTCCGAACGCCTTGGACGATAATCTTGCTGCCATGACGGAGCCGCTGGCGGTTGGCCTTGAGCACGCCCGGCGCGGCAATCCCACCAAGGATGATTGCGCTCTGGTTATCGGTTGCGGAGCGATCGGACTGGGTGTCATTGCCGGCCTCAAGCTGGCGGGTATCGCGCCGATAGTTGCAACGGATCTGGACGAGGATCGACGTGCGCTGGCGATTGCGATGGGGGCAGATATCGCCATCGATCCGCGCACGGTCTCTCCTTATGAACCGCTACCCGATCTCGACGGACGGCAGGTCAACTTGGTTTATGAGTGTGTCGGCCTTCCCGGGTTCCTGCAACAGATCATCCAGTCGGTCGGCTTTGGTGCTCGCGTCGTAATGGGTGGTTATTGCATGGAAGTAGAGGAGCTGTTCGTTTTTGCTGCCCAGAACAAGCGCCTGACGGTCCATTTCGCAGGCGGAGAAGAGCCGCAGGACATGGAACTGGCCCTGCGCAGCATCGCGGAAGGCACAATCGACGTCACGCCCTGGATTGGCGCGGAAATCGGGCTTGCGGGCGTGGCGGATGCGCTTTCGACCATGTCCGAAGCGGGGTCTCCGGTCCGCACAGTCGTCGATCCGCGCCGTTTGTAGGGATCAGAGCAGCGATCCACCGTCGATGGGATAGACCTGTCCGGTGACGAAAGCGGCATTCTCGCTTGCCAGCCAGACCGATAGCGAAGCGACTTCTTCGGGATAGGCCATGGGTCTTTCGAGCACCGTCGTGCGCGCACGCTTGGCGGCATCCTCGGGCGCAGTTCCGGCAAACAGGCGGGCGAAGAAATCGCCCTTGAAGCGGCTGCCACTACTGAAGGCCTCGGGATCGCGCGACATCGTGCCATAGGGCGCTACGCAATTGACCCGGACTCCGTGCTGGCCGACTTCCTTCGCCAGCACTTTGGTAAATCCATGCACGGCAGATTTGGCCGCCGAATAGACCGGAAGCATGTAATCGCCGACCAGACCTGCGGTTGATCCGATGTTGACGATCGCGCCGGATTGGCGCTCGATCATCCCTGGTAAGACGGCATGGGTCATGCGCAGGACGGTGCCGAAATTGAGGTCCAGATCGCCTGCCCAGATGTCAGGATCGGACTCGGCGAAGAAACCCGCAGCTACATTACCGCCGACATTGTTGACCAGTACATCAACCGGCCCGATTGCGCTTGCCGCCTCTTGCACTCGGCTGGCGGCATCCGGGTCCGTCATGTCGGCTGCGAAGAAGGTGAAGGAGCCGTTGCCTCGCTCGCTCGCGAGTTCGGTTAGTTTTGCGCCGGCCTGTTCATCGCGTCCTACGCCCAGGACATTTGCGCCTTCAGCGGCAAAGGCGAGAGCGATTGCGCGGCCAATATTGGCAGTCGCCCCGGTAATGATGACGGTCTTTCCAGCCAGTGCTGTGTCCATGGTCAGTGATCCGCCGGGGCTGATGTGATGAGTAGCCGCTTGCGGCTGCGAGCGTGCCGGTCTTCGTCGGGGCCCTGAACTTCGATTGCTTGCGCGACATGTGCGTAGGACAAGGCCATGCGCATCAGTTTGGTCTCTGCTTCGTCATGTTGATTGAGGGGTGTCTGGTCCAGCCGGGCGAGAGCTTCGCCAAGACGCGGAGTGAAAGCGTCGTAGAATTGCTGTCGCTGATCCGCCGATTTGGCACCACGCTGCGCATCTCGTTCCAATGCGGTGCCAAGCGACCAGTCGCTCACGAAGTGCTCAAGTGCAGCGAATCCCTCTGGCAAGTCTTGCTCGGTCACTGCCCGGTCTCCGCGCGATAATCGTCGACCATTTCCTCGACAGTGTTGAACAAATGGCGACACAGCGCTTCCTGTGTCTGCATGTGAATGTGATCGAGCGCGCCGCTCGAAATGCCGCGCTGGCCTGCCTCGATCACATCAACATCTTCGCAATGAACATCGTGAGCAGTCACCGCAATCGCTTCACGAGCATATCGCTCGCTCGCATCGCCATCTTCATCGACCCAATAGAGCCGGATGACACCGCGCGATTTCTCGGCGCTGAGCGGATAGACCACGTGGACGAAATGCTGCACCGGCGTGCCAAGCATGAAAAAGCTTGGAAACAGGGCGAAGTACTTGCGCCCATGTTCGGTGTTCATCAGACCCTTTTCCGTCGCCTTGGGGATCATCAGGCCAAACGCGGTCGCCTGGTAGGGTGGAGACACGGCCTCTGGATTGCTCCAGAGTTGCTGCGTCCGGTGCGGTCCGTGAAAGCCGAATTCGGCAGGATATCCGAAGGGATTATCGTCCGAGAATGTCGGTTTGCCACTGCGCGAATGAATAAAGCGCAGGTGGTAGTTTTCCTGGAAATTGTCATAGGCCAGCTTCCAGTTGGCATCGATTTCGTAGGAATATTCGGTGAATGTCGTCGCGCGCGCTACTGGCAGCGTTTCCATCTGTTCGGCAAGCGGACCCAGCCATTCCCGCAAGGGTTGTGGGTCCTTGCCGAGATGGACGAATATCAGTCCTGCACAAATTTCGAGTGCGACCTGCTTCAGTGCGCAATCTTCCTTCTCGACATGGAATTGATCGAAATCGGGTGCCGAGATCAGCGCTCCGTCCGCGCCATACGTCCACATGTGATAGGGGCAGGAGAATTTGGTGCGCTTGCCCTGCGCTTCCTCAACCAACTGCGTGCCACGGTGAGTGCAGACATTGTGGAATGCGCGGATTTCTCCGTCCTTTCCACGTACGACTAGTAGGGATGCGCGAAGGACTTCCACTTCACGGCGGATGAAACTGCCGTTTTCAGGAAGTTCACAAACGTGACCGATGCATTGCCAGGTGCGGCGGAAAACCGCTTCGCGTTCGAGCTCAAACCAGTCGGGATCATAATATGGCTTAGCCGGAATCGGCCTAGTGCCGAGGAAGTCGACTTCAGATTGCGGAATGCGCTCAAAGCCCGTCTCACCGCCCATCGCAGCCTCCTGATGCCATGAATTTGCGGGTACCGCTTTGTGCACCCACGGTTCTCGCGATCAGGCCGCCGTCGGGAAGGGATAGAGGACGTTCTCGGCGGGCTCGGGCTGGTCGGCACAGACTGCGACAGCTTCACGGAGCATCGCCAGCAAGGCTTCCGGATCGTTTTCTTCCTTGGGCTCGTAAACGATGGCGAGCGCCATTGGACGTTCGAGAGTGACATCTGGAATAAGCACGGCGCAGACATCGGCAATCGAACCAAAGCCCATCTGCCCAACGATCTCACCGCGATCACCGGCGCGTTCCACGCGCTCGGCCATTTCGGGGAAGGAGAACTGGCGGCCCTCCTGTGCTTCTGCATTCATACGGCGCAACATGCCTTCACGGCGCTGCTTGTCGACCGTAGACAACAGGAGCTGCCCAACCGCACTGTCCGACATGCGTTCCTGCATGCCACCATAGATGCCCTTGGCTGTAGTCGCCTTCAGCGGCGGCTCCCCATTGTGCCAGGTGAAAATCTGGGTTTCGAGACCGACCATGCCGAAGACGCCGACCGACAGATGCGTCTGGGCCGAAAGCTTGTCGACCAGTCCGGATAGCCGTCCGTCGCGGACGAATTCAGGCTGGGTCAGCGAGCCGAGCATCGCTGCCCGCGGGGTCAAAGTGTATGAGCGAGTCGACATGTCCTTGTAGAGCAGACCGAGGTCCACGAGGCTCGAAAGCAGCTCCGAAGTGCTCGACTGCGGACGGTCATAACGGCGAACGATATCCATCACTGTGGCCGTTGGATGATCATGATCGAAAAAGTCCAGAACCTCGATCACGCGCTTGGCAATTTTTGCCTTGTTGCTGCTGGTCTGCATGCGAATCTCTCCCACTCGCCTTCTTTGATGAACACCAGTGTTGATTAGAGAGTGCGGCGAGTCAACAAAAAAATGAAAACTTGTCATTTCTGCGACGCGCCCGCGATGTATCGGTCGCCTTGGCGATGTTTCATGTGCTTGGAACTGTGGCAGATTGACCGCAGTGGAAGCGGAGGGCCATTGACCGAGGATGTCCACCGCGCCTGCTCAACCCAGATCGAATCCCTTCTCTCCACTGCGAGAGCGGACCTTTCGTCGCATATGGTCGGCAAGCGTATTGGGAAACCTTGGCCAACTGATACTTGGCGTGGGCGCTGCCTGGGAAATGACCCGGCTGAGCAGTTCCACGACCATGGTCGCGCTCGTCCAGACCGCCATGATGTTGCCCCTCATGATCGCGTCTGTCCCAGCTGGTGCGCTCGCCGACATGTACGATCGTCGCAAGGTGGCAATGTCCGGATTGCTTGTCTCAATGCTTTCGGCGGGTACGCTCGCGACCATTGCAGTCCTTGGACTTGCGACGCCATGGACCTTGCTCACATTCTGTTTCCTGATCGGCGTCGGTGTTGCGATTTATAGTCCGGCCTGGTCTGCTTCGATCAACGAACAGGTCAGTCCGGCAAACCTGCCAGCAGCAGTCGCGCTTGGTACAATCAGCTACAATGTCGCGCGAAGTTTTGGTCCGGCTATGGGCGGGGTGATCGTGTTGGCCTTCGGGGCCACTGCCACATTCGGCCTTAACGCATTGCTCTACATTCCGCTGCTCGTGGCATTCTTCTTCTGGCGCAGGGAGCAGTTGCCCGCCCGACTTCCGCCCGAGGGGGTGGGAAGGGCGATGTTATCGGGCACGCGCTATGTCTTCCACTCGCCCATACTGAAGCGCACCTTGCTGCGTGCCTTTCTGTTTGGCCTCGTCGGCGCAACTGCCAATGCGCTCGCCCCACTGATCGCCCGCGATACTCTTGGCGGCGATGCTGCGACGTTTGGGATATTGCTGGGGGCTGGCGGTGCTGGCGCGGTTTCGGGCGCATTGTTCGTTAGCCATTTGCGCGCCCGCTTCGGGACTGAACTTTCATCTCGATTGCTGATGCCAATCGGTGGGATCGGACTGATTGTCATTGGGGTCAGCACGAACCTGCTTCTCACGTGCGCGGCGCTGTTCTGCATCGGAGCTGCCAATATCCTCGTCATCGCCCTGTATAATGTCGCAGTGCAACTGACGACGCCGCGCTGGGTTCTGGCACGGGCCTTATCGCTTTTCGCCTCAGCCATGACCGGCGGGATCGCGCTCGGTTCCTGGATGTGGGGCGCGCTGGCGGGCATCTGGACGGTCGAAATTGCCATGGTCGTATCAGGCGCGGCTATGCTGTTGATGCCGCTCATCGCAATCCTTCTACCGCTACAGGAAGAAGCGCCGGAACAGGCGGCGCCTGTGCAACTGGCGAATGAGCCCGAAATCGGTCTTGCGCTGACCATGCGTTCGGGTCCGGTCGTCATCGAGGTCGATTACCGTGTCGCCGCCGATGATGCGCGCGACTTCTACAATGCTGCGCTGGCATTCCGCTCTCTGCGGTTGCGCAACGGTGGATACGGTTGGTCCATTGCGCGCGACATTGCCGATCCCGAAGTCTGGACCGAGCGCTTCCAGTGCCTGACCTGGGCAGATTATCTTCGCATCCGTGACCGTCACACGGCTGCCGACAGGGAGGCGCAGGAGGCGGTGTCCCTCCACTTGATGGAAGGCCACCGCCCGGTCGTCCGACGGCGGCTGGAGCGACCGTTCGGTTCGGTTCGCTGGCAGCAGGATTCGCCTGACCCAAAGGGCGGAGAAGCGGGGTTCGTAGTGCCATGAACAAGCGAGTGAAAATCATTCAATGGGCCACCGGCAATATCGGTGCGCGGTCATTGCGCGCGGTGATCGAACATCCCGCGATGGAGCTTGTTGGCGTGTGGGTGAGCTCGGCTGAAAAGGCCGGGCGGGACGCCGCCGAATTGTGCGGCCTGGATCGCGAAATAGGGGTAGCGGCCACGAACGACGCAGATGCCCTCGTCGCGCTCGACGCCGATTGCGTGCTCTATATGCGCCAGGGCACCGATGTGTACGAGCTTGCCCGCCTTCTCGCATCCGGGAAGAATATCGTAACAACGCGCGGGGACTTTCATTACCCGCCCATGATGGAGCCGGAGGCTCGACGGCGGATCGAGCAGGCGTGTTCAGCCGGAAACACGTCAATCTACAGCACGGGCTCCAGCCCCGGTTTCGTGACCGAAGCGCTGCCCATTCAGCTTCTTTCATTGTCGCGGCGATTGGACTGCCTGACCATCGATGAATTCGCCGATCTGGGCTCGCGCAATTCGCCGCAATTGCTGTTCGAGCTGATGGGCTACGGAAAGCCCATGCGCGAATTTCACCCCGCGCACGCCGAACATGTGAAAGCGGATTTCGCATCATCGCTGGCGCAGATCGCGGTTGCTTGCGGAATCGCAATCGATAGCTGGGAGGCGCATGGCGAATATTCCGCCGCGAGAGAGACGGTCGAGATTGCGGCTGGGACCATCCCGCAAGGCTCGATCGCTGCGCAACGAATCACGGTAGCGGGCATCTGTGATGGCAAGCCACGCTTGCGCTTTCGGGCCAATTGGTATGCGACCGACAAGATCGAGAACGATGATTGGGAATTGCGGGAGTCCGGCTGGCGCTTGAAGGTCGGAGGTGACACGCCGCTCGATGTTGGAGTTACCTTCCCGGTCGCGCCTGAAGAATACGCAGCCTTTACACCAGGACTGACAGCCCATCGGGCCGTCAATGCTGTGACCGCCGTTTGTGCTGCCTCGCCGGGCATCCGAACGACCGTCGACCTGCCTCAGGTCGTGGCAAATCTGGGTGCGCGGAATATGGACGTTGACCAGCAATGAGCCACGGTGATCTTGCCGGGCGGGTCGCCCTCGTCACCGGTGCATCTTCGGGCATCGGACAGGCTGCAGCACGAGCACTTGCAACGGCGGGGGCACACGTCGTGGTGGCGGCTCGGCGCGCGGACAGACTCTCTCGACTGGCCGAGGAATTTGGCGCGAACGCTCATGTCGTTGCGGGTGACGTGGCGCTAGAACAGGACGCCGTTGCCATGGTCGGTCAAACGATCGAGCGCTTCGGACAGATCGACGTCCTCGTGAATTCGGCAGGCATGATTGATGCAGGCGGGTTGGAAAAGCTGTCGCTCGAACGATGGCGGAGGGTGATCGAGGTCAATCTGTTTGGCACGATCAATGTCTGCAAGGCGGCCTTACCGCACATGAAGGCACGAAAGTCGGGCGATATCATAAACATTTCATCGACAGCTGGCCGCCGGGCAGCGGGCCTGATGGGAGCCTATTCCACCAGCAAGTTCGGGTTGACCGGATTCACCGAGGGACTTCGGCAAGAGATGGGCGATCATGGTGTGCGCGTTTCGATTATCGAACCCGGTGCAACCGAAACCGAGGTTGCGGATGGGATCAGCGATCCGGCGATGCGCGAAGCGATGGAGCAACACGTATCGCGCGATGGCGCCATGCAACCAGCCGACATCGCCGATGCGATCATGTTTATGCTGCGCCTGCCCCGGCGCGCCAATGTCTCGCAAATACTGATACGGCCCACTGACGACACTAATCCGATGTAGGGCGGCAAGGCATTACCGATATGGCAGTTTCAACGGCTGACCCTGGACTTTTGGGAAAAGACGCCACGCAGGTAGAAACGCCATCGCTTCCACGGCGGATCTGGCTGCTTGTCATTGCTGCCAGCGTTGGAGGTGTCAGCGCGCTCGATCGGCAAGTGCTCACCATGCTGGTGGAACCAATCCGAGCAGAATTCAGCCTGTCGGACCAACAACTCGGCCTACTTACAGGGCTCGCCTTTGCCGTAACCTATGTCATCGCCGCAATTCCAGCCGCTCGACTTGCCGACCGCTGGTCACGCAAGAAAGTCGTCGCTGGCGCGCTGACGCTGTGGAGCGGGATGACTATTCTGTGCGGAGCGGCGGCAAGTTATTGGCAATTATTCTTCGCCCGGGTCGGTGTCGGGCTGGGAGAGGCTGGCGGCAGCGCGCCGATGCAGGCCCTGTTGGCAGATTCTTTCCCTCGGCGTCAGCGCGGCCTGGCGATGTCGGTCTATCTTGTTGGCTCATCGCTTGGCGTGGGGCTGGGCCTCGCATTCACAGGCTGGGCGCTGGTAGAGTTTGGCTGGCGGTGGGCCTTTGTGTTCGCTGGCGTTCCCGGCTTGTTGCTCGCTCCGTTGATTATGTTGACGGTCAAGGAGCGTCGTGCTGCGCGCAGCGCCGGTCTTGATGGGTCCGACCGACAACCTCCGCTCGGACAAACAATGAAGACACTTTGGCACATTCGATCACTGCCGCTGATGATGGTGGGCACTACGCTCATGGCATTGATCGGGATGGGTCTTCTTGCGTGGATCCCCGCATTCTTTGCGCGCACGCACGGTCTGGAGCCGCTGGAGGTCGGGACCAAGCTGGGCGCGGCGCTCGCGACCGGCTCTTTCATCGGGCGGCTCGCTGGCGGGCCTTTGGCTGAATACCTCGGACGGTGGGACTTGCGGTTCTACCTATGGACCCCGATCCTTACGGGCGCACTGGCCGTCATGCTCGTCTTTGCGGCGCTGAACAGTACGCCCAACATGGCATTCACGCTACTGGGCTTTCAGACCTTCCTGACCGGCCTCTTTGCCGCACCCATGCTGTATATCGCAACAACGCTTGCGCCTGATTGGGCGCGGGCGACTTCGGCAGCGTGTGCCATGTTCGCCATCAACCTTGTCGGACTGGGTGCCGGGCCATGGCTGGTCGGCGCGCTGAGCGACTGGCTGCGACCCGAATTTGGCGAAGAATCGCTGCGGATGGCGCTGACTTTCGCGCTTCTGGTCTACATACCGGCGGCAATCTGTTTCTGGCTCGCTAGCCGTACCTTCAGCGACGATCATGCCGCTGCCACACAGGAGGACTGAATGCCTGCCTATATCATGTTCACCCGTGAGGAGCCGGTTGCAGACGAGAGTGCGCTCGCTCGGTACAGCGCTGCCAACCGCGCCAACGCCGCCGACTGGCAGAAGCAATTTTCCATCACGCCGCTTGCCGTTTACGGCAGGCTCGAAACGCTCGAAGGAGAAAGCGCAGACGGCGTCGTACTCCTGCAATTCCCGACCATGGCGGATGCACGCGCCTGGTACGACAGCCCCGAATATCAGGCGGCCATAGCTGACAGGCACAGGGCCGCCCCTTACCGTGCCATCATGTTCGAAGGATTTTGACTATGACCGGAATCAAACAGCGCATCGGCCATGTGCCGAAAGATCAGTGGACCGACGACCACCGTGAAGTTTTCGCGTTCTGGGGTGAACCCAATGCATGGGAAGAAGGCTCCAAGACCAATGTCATGAACGTGATGGGAAACCATCCGGACCTCGGCAAGGTCTATAACATCTGGGGCAAGCACTTCCTGATGAATAACACGCTGTCGACGCGAATTCTCGAGATCATCGTCCTTCGCGTGTCCGTGAAAGCCAATTCGGCTTACGAGTGGCACAATCATGTCGGCTACGCGATGAATGCCGGCCTTACGCTGGAAGAGATTGCGGCAATCCGCGATTTTCCCGAGGGCGGCGATTGGAGCAAGATCGAAGATGCCGTGATCAAGGCGGTCGACGAGTTGATCGACGAGAATAACGTCTCGGACGCCACATGGGAAACCTTGTCGGCCGAATTCGACACGAAGCAGATGATGGATCTGGTATTCACAGTCGGCCACTACGTGATGACCAGCTGGGCGCTAGCGGCATTCGGTGTTGGCATTGAAGGAGGAGCGGACGCGATTGGTTTCGATCTCAAGACTTCATCCGGCAATACTCCTGGCAAAACCTACAAACCGGGTGAAAAGGAAGATTGGGTCGATACGCGCGGGTATTGAGCTTGCCGTTCAGACCAGTTGAGCAAGGGTTTTGGGGTCGAATGGGTGTATGTCGTCCCAACGACCTTCTTGTACCTTGGCTGCCCACTCGGGATCGGTGATCAGTACGCGGCCCACTGCAATCAGGTCGAATTCTTCGCGCTCCATTCGTTGGAGCAAAGCGTCGACTCCGGCGGTTTCCGACACGCCTTCTTCGCTGAACACGGTGAGAAAATCGTTGTTTAGGCCAACCGAGCCGACACTCATGGTAGCGGCACCTGTCAGCTTTTTTGCCCATCCTGCGAAGTTGAGGCCATTGACGCCGTCGATCTCGGGAAACTCCGGCTCCCAGAAGCGCCGCTGCGAGCAATGAATGATATCGACGCCAGCTTCAACGAGCGGAGCCAGCCATTCTGCCATCGCGTCAGGTGTTTCGGCCAGCCGCGCTGTAAATTCCTGCTGTTTCCACTGGCTGACGCGCAGGATCAGCGGGAAATCTTCGCCCACTTCGCTTCGAATGGCGGCGATCAATTCGGCGGCGAAACGGGATCGCTCCCTGAGCGTAGGTCCTCCCCATTTGTCGCTTCGCTGGTTGGTCCCGTCCCAGAAAAACTGATCGACCAGATAGCCATGGGCACCATGTACCTCGACACAGTCAAATCCGCGCTGCCTAGCGTCAAGCGCTGCTTGGGCGAACGCTGCGATAGTATCGGAGATGTCCTCTTCGCTCATCTGCCTGCCGCGCGGCTTTTCCGGAGCAAAGAGGCCTGACGGGCTTTCGAATGGGAAATCCGGCTCCCACTCCATAGAGCTGCTTTTGCAGGAGCCGACGTGCCAGATCTGCGGGCCAATCGCACCGCCCGCGCCATGAACGTCATCAGCGACCTGTTCCCAGCCATCAAGCGAAGCGCCATGGAAATACGGGATGCCCGGTTCGTTGCGCGAGGCAGGCCGGTCAACCACTGTTCCCTCGGTGAGGATCAGCCCGACACCGCCTTCGGCTCTGCGGCGGTAATAATCAGCCTGCGGTTGCCCAGCGATCCCATTCACCGCGAATCCGCGCGTCATTGGAGCCATGACGATGCGGTTCTTGAGCTCCAAAGATTTGAGCTTGAAGGGCTTAAACAAGGCATCGGGTGCAACTGTCATGCGGGGCTCCGTTCAAATTTTTCGAATGCTTGGGTCAGGCGCGCCGATGCCGCAAGGCAAGGCCGATTTAGACAGCCAGTATTCGCCATGGCGATTGCTGGTTCAATCGCCGACGATCGTTTGACCCGACCCCGTCACAGCCATAGTTTTCGCCGAAACGGGATGGAGCGATGCGATGGCGGATGACTTGGCTGTTCGGTCGGATGTGCAGGCCTTTCTGGACGAACTGAAAGCGCATCCCCGGCCACGCTTCTCCCGCTTCTTTCTCACCCTCATCCGGTTCATGCCAACCAGCTTGATGGTGCGATCGGACTTGCCGATTGGCGATCTTGCAGTGGATCGTAAGTTTTCCATGCGTGGAACAGGCGGAAAGATCGCGCTGCGCCTGTTCGATCCACGAGAACACCGCGATACGGGGCCGGTTGTCGTGTTCTATCACGGCGGAGGTTTCTGTGTCGGTTCGATAGGCACACACGCACCGCTATGCGCAAAAATAGCGCGTGCACTCGATCTTCCGGTGGTTTCGGTCGAATATCGGCTGGCTCCGCGCTTTCCCTGGCCGGCTGCACCCGACGATGCCGAAGCCGCGGCGCGCTGGATTGCCAAAAGCGGCGAAAAGCTTGGACTCGATATTGACGGGTTGATTCTTTGTGGCGACAGCGCAGGGGGCAATCTCGCGCTGGTGACGGCCATCGCTCTTCGCGATGATCCCGCAGCAAAGCCCGTAGTGCAGCAGATTGCAATCTACCCGGGCACCGACACTCTTGGCGACTATCCCAGTGTCCATGCTTTCAGTGACGGTTACGGCCTCGACAGCGACGATATGGAGCTGTTCGAAGAATATTATGCTGGCGATGCCGACAGCTGGCGTCATAGCCCCCTCAAGTCAGACCTTGCCGGATTGGCGCCGTCGGTGATTGCCACTGCCAGTCACGATCCACTGCGGGATCAGGGACGCGCGTTCGCCAAGAAGCTGAAGGCGGCGGGTTGCGAGGTTGCCTATCACGAGGCGAAAGGGACGATCCACGGCTACGCCACCTTCCGCAAGGCTATCCCGTCTGCGGCGGATGATCTCGCCGCCGTGCTCGCTCTGGCAAAAGCGCAGCTTTAGTCGCGGCGGAAGTTCGTCTCGCGCTTTTCGACCAGCGCGGCAATCGCTTCGCGGTGGTCTGCGTCGCGCACTGATTCCGCTTCCCACGCGATGCCCGGCTCGAACAGCAACGGTATTAGCCGCTTCAATTCGAGATTGGTCAGCGCCTTGGTCTTGCGCAGCGCAAATTGCGGCTTGGAGAGCAGATTGTTGCATAATTGCGTGATGGCGCCCTCAAGCTCGTCAGCAGGACAGGCGCGATTGATCAGGCCGATGGTCACCGCCTCTTCGGCCCCGATCAACTCTCCTGTCAGGAGGTATTCCTTCGCGCGAGTCAGGCCGATGCGCTGCGGCCAGGCCAGCACGCCCCCGTCACCCGCAACCAGACCGATATTGACATGCGGATCGCCGATCTTCGCGTGGCTACTGGCATAAATGATATCGCACAGCAGCGCGATCGTCGCGCCAAGGCCCACGGCATGTCCGTTAAGCCCGCAGACAACTGGCTTTTCGATGTCGACCAGTGTCTCCACGATCTGCCGCGCCATTGTGATTTCGTGATCGAAGTCCGCAGGATTGGCGGCATTGTTCTGGATATGCGTGAAATCTCCACCGGCGGAGAAAGCCTTTCCGTTGCCGGTCAGGACAATGACATCCGAGGCTTGATCCTCACGGGCGAAATCGAGTGCTGCTGGCAGTTCATCATGCATAGTCTTGTCGAAGGCATTCATCGCTTCAGGACGGTTGAAGGCGATGGTCAGCAAGCGCCCGTCGCGGCGCAATTCGATCGTTTCGAGTTCGGGCAAGCTCATGCAGACTTCCTATCACGCCAGAGCGATATGCAAAGCTCGCCGGGGCGATAAACCTTGTTACCTCTGCACCTGATCGGCTTTAGTTCGCCCAAAGCTTGTCTGGGAGCAGAGCGTGGCGAAATTCGACGAGACTTACGACTGGGTGGTAGTGGGTAGCGGCGCGGGTGCCTGCATATCCGCGCTGGTCATGCAGCAGGCGGGCAAGTCGGTCGTCATTCTCGAGAAAAGCCCCTTCTTCGGTGGAACCACAGCAAAGTCCGGCGGCGTGATGTGGATTCCGAACAACCGCTTCATGCACGAAGACGGGGAGCCCGACAGTATCGAAGCAGCGATGACCTATCTCGACGCCTTGCAAGAACTCGATGGCGGCGACGCTCCCGGAACTTCACAGGAAAAGCGCCGTGCCTATTTTGCGAATGCGCCCAAGGCGATCGATTTCCTGTGCGAACAAGGCGTTGCTCTGCGTCGTGGTCCTGCTTTCTGGCCTGATTACTACGATGAGCTACCTGGCGCTTGCAAAACCAGCCGGACCGTCGTCGCGCTGCCCTTCAATCTGAAGGAACTGGGCGAGTACTCCGACAAGATCAGGCCAGGCTTTGCTCCGTTCAATGCGTTGCTGGAAGAGGGGATGCAGGCTGGCCACGCCCGCACTAATCCACGTGCTAAGAAAATCATGGGCCGCATCGCCTTGCGCACGATCCGCGATAAGCTGCTGGGCCGCAAATACACTACTGCCGGGGCGGCCTTGCAAGGGAGGTTGCTCAAGGCAGCTTTGGATGCGGGCATCGAGATAAGGTTGCAGGCTCCGGTGGAAGAGCTGCTTATCGAGGGTGGCAATGCCGCGGGCGTGGTCACCTCGACCGAAGGGCAGCGAAAGCGGATCGGCGCCAGGCTTGGCGTGCTCGTCAACGCGGGTGGGTTTGCGCACAATCAGGCGATGCGGGACAAATACGCACCCGGAACCCGCGTAGAATGGACGCAAGCGGCAGATTGCGACACTGGCGAGATGATCGAGGAGTTGGACCGGGTCGGCGGCAAGCTGGCACAGATGGACCAGATGGTCGGGTACCAGTCGACCCTCTCACCCGGCTGGGAGCAGGCCTATGTCGCGCCCGGTGCTCAAGGCATGACAGGCAAGCCGCACGCCATCCTGGTCGACCAGTCAGGCGAGCGTTTCATGAACGAGGGCGGGTCTTACGAGCTTTACTGCGAAACCATGCGCAAGCGGAACCAGAGCGTACCCGCGATCCCGAGTTGGGCGATTTTCGACCGCCAGTATGTCGAGAAATACAAGGTTGCCGACAAATATATCGACAAGACCATTCCAGACGGTTGGATCGAAGCTGGGTACCTGCACAAGGCCGATACGCTCGAAGAGCTTGCAGACAGTATCAAGATTGATCCTGCGAAGCTTTCGGCAATGGTGAGCCGGTGGAACGGCTTTGTTCAGGCCGGCGAGGACAAGGACTTTCACCGGGGCGAGCGCGAATATGACAATTGCGGCTTTGTCGGAGATCCGTTTTCCGATGCGCGCTCGCGCGGGACCATTGAACGAGGGCCGTTCTATGCCGTACCGGTCATTCCCGGAGATGTCAGCACCTATGGCGGCGTGGTGACGGACAGCAACGGTCAGGTCGTGGGCGAGAACGGCACGCCGATTGGCCGGCTCTATGCTACAGGTACAAGCAGCGCCTCGGTCATGGGAAATGTCTACGCCGGTGCTGGCTCCAGCATCGGTCCGTCGCTCACCTTCGGTTATATCGCAGCGCGCCATGCAGCCGGGCTGAACAGCGACCATGGCGGCCAGAATGACTGAGCCGGCACCCGCATTCGCCGACTACGTAGCCATATGCGAAACAAAGGCGCGCTATTGCCGCTGTCTCGATACCAAGGATTGGGCGGGTTACGCCGATGTCTTCACCGATGGCGTCGTGCTCGATACCCGCGCCTCGGGTGGTGAGATGGTCGAAGGGCGAGAACAAGTGGTGGCAATGGTGAAGTCCGCGATCGGCAAGGCCATTACCGTGCACCAGGTCCATTCGCCGGAGATTGCGTTGACCGACCCCGACACTGCCGAAGCGATCTGGGCGATGCAGGATCACGTGGTCTGGGACGAAGCGAAGGCACAGGCTGTCGGGCGCAAGAGCCTGACCGGTTTCGGCCATTACCGCGAGACCTACCGGCGATGCGGTGACGGGGCGTGGCGTATAGCTCGCACCGAACTGACCCGTTTGCACATGAGTTTCGAGTCGTTGACGCGCGGGTAATCCGACGCTTGCGACCTCACCAGCCAACGCCGCAGCGATACCTGTCGTTTCGCGGGCTGCGCGATTGACCTAGCCGTGCGGGCAAGGGATGCTTTGAGGCAATTTCAACAACCGCCGAGGGGCTCGATGACCGATCTCAGCAACGCACCAAAACCCGATGGCAGTGCGCTGGTAGATATCTACCGCCGCATGCTGCGCATTGAACGCAACGAAGATTTGATCCTTTCCACGATGCGCAAGGGGCGGCTGACGATGCCGTATTACTCCGCGCGCGGTCAGGAAGTGATCCCGGCAACTGTGTCGCACTTCCTTAGCGACGAGGACCAAATCTGCACGATCTATCGCGGCATCCAGGACATGGTGGCAAAGGAAATGCCGCTGCGTCCGCTGTGGGCTGAAATTGCCGGTCGTGTTGACGGAACCTGCAAGGGCAAGGGCGGGGCGATGCACCTCACCCATCCGGAAACGGGCGTCATGGTGACGACCGGCATCGTCGGGTCTTCCATGCCGATTGCGAACGGGCTGGCATGGGCCGCGCAGCTTGATGGCAGCGACCGCGTCGTAATCGCCTATTTCGGTGACGGCGCCGCCAATATCGGCGCGTTCCATGAATCGCTCAACATGGCTGCACTCTGGAAATTGCCGGTCATTTTCGTCTGCGCCAATAACCGCTTCGGCGAGCATACGCGCTACGAAGATGCGACTGCGGTCGATCAGATTTCCAAGCGCGCCGCCGGATATGGGATGCCTGGCTATACCGTGGACGGTAACGACCCTGACGACATGTTTGCACATGCCAAGGTCGCCATTGACCGCGCCCGTGCGGGTGAGGGGCCGACATTGCTGGAATGCATGACTTTCCGCTTCCGCGGCCACGTTATCGGTGATGACGACAAATACATGACCAAGGAAGAGAAAGAGGCGGCGATGGCTGCCGACCCGCTACCGGCATTGCGCCAGCGACTGATCGATGAAGGCCACGCTTCCGAAGATGAGCTTTCGAGCTTGCAGGCCGACATCGAGAAGGAAGTGGAGGACGCCCGCGACTTCGGCCTCGAGAGCGAATTGCCCTCACTGGAAGAACTGCGACGGGATGTATTTGCCGAGGAGATACCGGCATGAGCGAGCCAGTAAAAATGCACGCCACACAGGCGATCAACGCAGCCTTGCACCAGGCTATGGAAGCCGATCCAAAGGTGCTGGTTCTGGGCGAAGACGTCGCCGACAAGGAAGGCGGCGGGATCGTGGGTATTACCGCGGGCTTGTCGTCCAAGTTCGGGACCGACCGCGTCAAGTCGACGCCGATCACCGAACAGGCGATCATCGGGGCGGCCATCGGCGCCGCCATGGCGGGATACAAGCCGGTCGCAGAAATCATGATGATGAATTTCACGACTGTCGCGATGGACATGATTGTGAACCATGCGGCAAAATTGCGGTTCATGTCGGGTGGCCAGACCAGCGTACCGATGGTTATCCGCACAATGACCGGCGCAGGCTGGCAGACAGCTGGCCAGCACTCCGATTTTCTCGAGGGCTGGTTCGCCCATGTTGCAGGCATCAAGGTGGTTTGCCCGGCGTTTCCGGGGGATTACAAGGGCTTGATGCTGGCGGCGATCAACGATCCTGATCCGGTAATCATTGTGGAAGCCGGTGGAACGTTCTTCGTCCCGCATGACATGCCCGAAGATGATGGTCCGATCCCGCTCGGCAAGGCAAAAGTCGTGCAGGAAGGAAGCGACCTGACGATCGTGACTTGGTCTGCGCAGACCGTGCGCGCATTGCAGGCCGCACCAGCGATTGCCGAGGCGGGGATCTCCGCCGAGATAATCGACCTGCGAACGATTTCGCCGTGGGACAAGGAAACGGTGCTGAAGTCTGTCGAGAAGACCGGCAGATTGCTGGTTGCACACGAAGCCAACCGCAATTTCGGTCCCGGTGCTGAAATCGCTGCAACCGTGAACGAGGAATTGTTTGGTAACCTCAAGGCACCTGTGCGCCGCTTGGGCGGCCCCGAATGCGCCGTGCCGTTCGCCAAGAACCTTGAGACAGCCTTCATCGTCCAGCCCGATGACATGGTGGCTGCAGCCAAGGACATGATGGCCTGAAATTGAAGTGAGCCGCTGCCAGTCTGGCGGCGGCTCATTTTTCAGGTCTGAGCCAGCAGCGCGCGACCTGTCGCGCCTTCCCAATACATCGTATCGCCCGCCAGCGTGCAATTGAGCAATGCGCGTTTGAGGAACAGGTGGCACGGATGCTCCTCGGTCAGCCCAATGCCGCCGTGAAGTTGGATCGCTTCCTCCGCCACGTCACGGAAAGCGGCGTTGCAATGCGCCTTGAGCGCGCCGAGTTCTGGCATTGTCGCATCGGCATCGACGCGGCTCCACAAAAGCGCCTCGGCAGATTCGAGCTTCACTTTCAAGTCCGCGACGCGGTGCTTGAGCGCCTGGAACAGTGCCAGCGGACGGCCGAATTGTTTGCGCGTCTGGAGATAATCCACCGTCATATCGAACAGCGCATTGGCAGCGCCGAGACTGTCTGCGGCTATGGCGAGTTGCACGGTGGGCGACATGGCATCGTGGAGTTGCACGGCATCTTCGCCCAGAGCGACGACGAGTTCCGGTGTCGTTTTGTATCCGTCCAGAACAAGATCGAAAATACGGCGGCTCGGATCCCAAAGATCGCGCTCGACGACAGTGACGCCCTCTGCATCGGTGGGCACGAGGTCATATCGGCCGCGCGTAGCAACCAGCACGTGACTCGCCATGTCGGCTTCGAATACGCCAGCAACCCGGCCGTTCAGCGACGCGTTCTCGTCCGTTGCGGCAGTGCCCGGCAGCATGTTGAACGAGATATATTCACCGCCGCATATGCGTTCGATCCAGTCGTTTCGGTCGGATAATTCAGGTGATGCTGCAATGCCTTGCAACGCAGCCAATGCGGGAGCCAACGGAACGGCCGGAAGAACCTTGCCGAGCTCGAAATGGACGGCTGCTGCGGCTGCGCGGCCAAGCTCCAGGCCGCCATGATCCTCTGCCAGCTCGATCATCAACCAGCCCATCTCCGTAACCAGCTGCCAGCATGCGTCACGCGGCGGGGTGAGCTTGTCGACCGGAAAAGCCTTGCGCGCTGCGTCTCGGAGTTCCTCCAGCTCGATCATAGCTGCCAACCCTTCGGTTCGCGGGGCATGGAGAGCAGTCGTTCGGCGATGATGTTGCGTTGCACTTCCTCGCTGCCGCCCGCAATTGTCCAGGCGTAGGAATTCATGAAATCGGCCATCCAGTTGCCGGTGTTGAGATCGCCGAACGTAATCGCCTCGCGATATTGCGCATCTACACCGCCTGCACGCAGGCCCAGATCGGCCCAGGCTCGCAGCGCGCGTGAATATGCGTTCTTGACCACCGATGCGTCACCGATGGCTTCCTGCCCCGCCATGCGCCGTTCGAGGAAGCGGTCCGCCAGCGCGCAGACCGCATCGACCTGCGTGGCCACGCGCCCAAGATCGCGCTGGATGCCCGCATCCTCTGCCAAACCTGCTGCGCGGATCGTATCGGCAAGGCGGAACATATTGCCGCGCATCCGGTAGGCGAGTTCCATCAGGGTCAGGCCACGTTCCGATGCCAGCGTTGCCTGCGCAACCGCCCAGCCTTCGCCTTCCTCTCCGACGCGTTCGCTTATCGGAATTTCGACATTGTCGAGAAAGATTTCGGCAAATTCTTCATCCCCCTGGATTTGGTCGATCGGACGCACCGTTACACCAGGCGCTTTCATGTCCATCAGCAGATAGGTCATCCCGGCCTGCTTGGGGCCGTCGGATGACGTGCGCACCAGCAACAGGCATCGGTCGGCATATTGCGCCATTGTCGACCAGACCTTCTGGCCGTCGACGACATATACATCGCCGTTGCGCACAGCGCGGGTTGATACGGCGGCAAGGTCCGATCCGGCATTGGGTTCGGAGAAGCCCTGGCACCATGTTTCGCCTTCGAGAATGGCCGGAAGATAGCGCTCCTGCTGCTCGGCACTGCCGCACTCATGCAGGGTGGCAAAGGCATGGTATGTCGATACGAAGGACAGGAGCAGGCGGGGTGCATCGGCGCGCGCCAGTTCCTCGTAGATTACCTTTTGCTCTGCAAGGCTGCGACCGCCGCCGGGCCATTCTGCAGGCCAATGGGGTATCGCATACCCAGCTTCGACGAGCTTCGAGAACCAGGCTCTTTGCTGGGCCACGAATGCCTCATGCGTGTCGGCACTGCTCCGCCAATCGCGCGGCGCATTTGATGCTAACCATTCGCGGATTTCGCTTCGTAACGTCTGGAGCCCGTCAGTCATGAGGTCGCTAGGCCCGATTATGGCCGCCACCCGCAAGCGGAAATTGCGAATATCGATCTGGCGATATCGGAATTGCAGGGGAAATAATGCGCCGCTACGGCTTCTGGCGAGTTAAGAGCGAAGTATGCAGCAACGAGGGAAACGGCAAGGTGAGTGAAGACAGGATCATATTGTCCATCACCGATGGCGTTGCGACGATCACGCTGAACCGTCCCGATGTCGGCAACGCACTTGATATCCCGACGGTGAAGGAACTGGCAAAGGCGGTCGATCACTTTGCCGCCGATGATGCGGTGCGCTGCGTCGTGCTGACAGGGGCGGGGCGTCTGTTCTGCGCTGGCGGTGATATCGCATCGATGGCAGGCGCCGGAGACGGCCTTCCCGATATGCTCGGAGATCTGATCGCCGCGCTGCACCGGGTTCTTGTCGCACTGATCGAAATGCCCAAACCGCTGCTCACGCTGGTCAACGGTCCTGCTGCCGGTGCCGGTTTCAGCATGGCTATTTCAGGCGATGTCGTGATCGCCGGCAAATCGGCGAGCTTTCTTGCTGCCTACGGCGGTATCGGATTGACCGCGGATGGCGGGATGAGCTGGCTACTGCCGCGCCTTATCGGATTGCGGCAGGCGCAGCGGTTGATCCTGCTCAATGAAAAGGTCGGAGCGGACGAGGCAGGCGCTATCGGCTTGGTCACGCAGGTGGTGGAAGATGACGACCTGTTGTCGGTTGGACAAACGATGGCGTATCGGCTCAAGACCTCCGCCATGTCCTCCATCGGCGGATCGCGCGCCTTGCTGCGTGAAAGCCTGCAATCCGACTATGCCACGCAGCTGGAACGCGAACGGCAATCGATGATGGAAGCTGCACGCGGTTCCGAAAACTCCGAAGGCGTCGCTGCCTTCCTTCAAAAACGCAAACCCGATTTCGAGAAAGCGAATTAGAACATGGCCGAAGCCTATATTGTCGAAGCTGCCCGCACCGCAGGCGGCCGTGCCCGAAAGGGCGGATTGGTGGATGTCCATCCTGCCGACCTCGGCGCGAGCGTGCTTGACGCACTGGTAAACCGGTCGGGTGTCGATCCCGCGGCTGTCGAGGATGTAATCCTCGGCTGCGTTACACAGGCCGGAGAGCAGGCTTTCGCCTTCGGGCGCAATTGCGTACTTGCCTCGGGCCTTCCCGAATCCACTCCGGCAGTGACGATCGACCGGCAATGTGGCTCCTCCCAGCAAGCACTGCAATTCGCAGCGCAGGCAGTGATGTCGGGGACGCAGGACGTGGTCATTGCGGCGGGCGCGGAAAGCATGACCCGCGTCCCAATGAATTCCAACTGGCAGGTTCACTTGGCGAACGGCATCGGAACCGGTCCGTGGTCGGAGGCAATTCAGGAGCGTTTTGGCGTCACGGAGTTCAGCCAGTTCCACGGGGCGCAGGCCATCGCCGACAAATACGGCTTCTCGCGAGAGGCGATGGATGCCTTCGCACTGGAAAGCCATGCCAAGGCGGCGGCGGCAATCGACAGCGGCGCATTCAAAGCCGAGATCGTCCCGGTCGAAACGGCCAATGGTGTTGTCGACACCGATGAGGGTGTGCGGCGCGGCGGTACGATGGAGAAGATGGCGGAAATCCAGCCGATCACCGAAGGTGGTACGATTACCGCGGCAAACGCCAGCCAGATGACTGATGGTGCATCGGGTGTGCTGGTAGTGAGCGAAAAGGCGCTAAAGGATCACAACCTCACGCCCATCGCGCGGCTGCACCATTTCTCGGTCAGCGCGGGCGATCCGGTCATCATGCTTGAGGAGCCGATCCCGGCAACGCGCAAGGCGCTCGCCAAGGCCGGCATGACGCTGGATGACATCGACCTGTTCGAAGTGAACGAGGCGTTTGCCTCGATCCCGATGGCGTGGTTGCAGGCGCTCGATGCCGACCCCGCCAAGCTCAACGTCAACGGCGGAGCAATCGCGCTCGGCCATCCTCTCGGGGCGAGCGGCACCAAGCTCATGGCAACACTCGTGCATGCATTGAAGGCGCGCGGTGGACGCTATGGCCTTCAGACCATGTGCGAGGGTGGCGGCATCGCCAATGTGACGATCGTGGAGGCCCTGTAACATGGCGCTGAAGACCCGGATCACCGAACTCCTCGGGATCGAACATCCGGTCGTGCAGGGCGGCATGATGTGGGTGGGCCGCGCCGAAATGGCGGCAGCAGTGTCAAATGCTGGCGGGCTAGGAATCCTGACCGCGTTGACCCAGCCCACACCGGACGAGTTACGCCGCGAGATCGACCGATGCCGCTCGATGACGGACAAGCCTTTTGGCGTAAACCTGACGATCCTCCCCAGCGTCAGCCCGCCGCCCTATGCCGAATACCGCCAGGCAATCATCGATAGCGGTATCAAGATCGTCGAGACCGCCGGCTACAAGCCGCAGGAACATGTCGACCACTTCAAGGAGCACGATATCATCGTGTTGCACAAGTGTACGGCGGTGCGCCATGCTTTGTCGGCCGAGCGGATGGGTGTGGACGTCATCTCCATCGACGGGTTCGAATGTGCAGGCCATCCGGGGGAAGACGATATTCCCGGCCTGATCCTCATCCCCGCTGCCGCCGACAAGGTGAAAATCCCCATGCTTGCTTCGGGCGGTATCGGCGACGGACGTGGCCTCGCTGCTGCGCTGGCGCTGGGCGCGGACGGCATCAACATGGGCACCCGTTTCTGCGCTACGAAAGAGGCGCCGATACACGAGGATGTGAAGCGCTTTCTTGTCGAGAATGACGAGCGCGCCACCAACCTGATTTTCCGCCAGTTCCGCAACACCGGCCGCGTGGCGCGAAACAGCGTTTCGGAAGAAGTGGTGCAGATCGGAAATCGTCCGGGCGCAGAGTTTGCCGAAGTGCAACCGCTCGTCTCGGGAACCAAGGGTCGCACCGCTTTGGAAACAGGCGATCTTGACGCTGGCCTGATCTGGGCTGGGCAGATCCAGGGGCTCATCCACGACATTCCCAGTTGTGCCGATCTGGTTGCACGGATAGTGGCTGACGCCGAAGAAATTATTGCTGATAGGCTTGCGCAAATGCGCGCCTGACAAACGAGGAAAACACCATGCGACAGATCGACCATTTCATTTCGGGCGGAGCGGGTTCGCTTGGCACGGGGCGCACGCACAAGATCTGGAACCCCTCGACCGGCGAAGTGCAGGCCGAAGTCGCCTTGGGTGATGCCGCACTGCTCGACAAGGCGGTGGCGACTGCAAAGAAGGTGCAGCCCGAATGGGCCGCGACCAATCCGCAGCGCCGCGCGCGGGTGATGTTCCGGTTCAAGCAATTGCTCGAAGACAATATGCAGGAACTCGCCGAACTGCTCGCCAGCGAACACGGCAAGGTTGTCGACGATGCCAAGGGCGATGTGCAGCGCGGGCTCGAAGTGATCGAGTTTGCTTGCGGTATCCCGCAGGCGCTTAAAGGCGAATACACCAATGGTGCAGGACCGGGCATCGATGTCTATTCGATGCGCCAGCCGCTCGGCATCGGTGCGGGCATCACGCCGTTCAACTTCCCCGCGATGATCCCGATGTGGATGTTCGGCATGGCGATTGCGGCGGGCAACGCTTTCATCCTCAAGCCCTCCGAACGCGACCCGAGCGTGCCGGTGCGTCTGGCCGAACTGTTCCTCGAAGCCGGCGCTCCCGAGGGACTGCTGCAGGTTGTGCATGGCGACAAGGAAATGGTCGATGCCATTCTCGATCACGACGATATTGCCGCGATCAGCTTCGTCGGAAGCTCCGATATTGCGCAATATATCTATTCGCGCGGAACCGCGAATAACAAGCGGGTGCAGGCATTTGGCGGCGCGAAGAACCACGGCGTTGTCATGCCCGACGCCGATCTCGATCAGGTGGTGAATGACCTTGCCGGGGCGGCCTTCGGCTCGGCTGGTGAGCGCTGCATGGCGCTGCCCGTTGTAGTGCCGGTTGGAGAAGACACGGCCAACAGGTTGCGCGAAAAGCTGATCCCCGCGATCAATGCATTGCGCATTGGCGTCTCCAACGATCCCGAGGCGCATTATGGCCCGGTGGTCACGCCCGAGCACAAGGCGCGGGTGGAAGAGTGGATTACCACGGCCGAGAATGAAGGCGGCGAGATCGTGATCGACGGCCGCGGCTTCTCGCTGCAGGGTCATGAGAAAGGCTTCTTCATCGGCCCGACGCTGATCGACCATGTCACCCCCGACATGGAAAGCTACAAGGAAGAGATCTTCGGCCCCGTGCTACAGATCGTGCGCGCCAAGGATTTCGAGGAGGCGCTGCGCCTGCCCTCCGATCACCAGTACGGCAACGGCGTCGCCATCTTCACCCGCAACGGCCACGCCGCGCGTGAATTTGCGCACCGCGTGAACGTGGGCATGGTCGGCATCAACGTGCCGATCCCCGTGCCGGTCAGCTACCACAGCTTCGGCGGGTGGAAGCGTTCGGGCTTTGGCGATGCCGACCAGTACGGCATGGAAGGCCTGCGTTTCTGGACCAAGGCCAAGAAGATCACCCAGCGCTGGCCCGATGGCGGCGGAGACGGCTCCAACGCCTTCCTCATCCCCACCATGGGGTGAGGCAAAGCTCGACTGATTATTCCAGAATAGGCGCTTCAAATGGCAGGGAAATTCTTCGAAGAGTGGCAAGTCGGTGAAACGATCACGCACGACATACGTCGCACCGTGACTGAAACCGACAATCTCCTGTTCTCTACCATGACGCACAACCCGCAGCCGCTTCATCTTGATGCGGAAGCGGCGAAGGCGAGCGAGTTCGGCCAAATTCTCGTGAACGGCACTTTCACCTTCGCGCTGATGGTCGGGCTGTCGGTAACCGACACGACGCTGGGCACGCTGGTGGCCAATCTGGGATACGACAAGCTTGTCCATCCCAAGCCGACTTTCATCGGTGACACCTTGCGTGCCGAAACCGAAATCGTCGAGAAGCGCGAGAGCAAGTCGCGTCCTGGTTCGGGCATAGTGACGTTCAAGCACCGCTTGCTCAACCAGCGCGATGAGGTGGTGTGCGAATGCCTTCGCATGGCACTGATCCGCGGGAGCGCGAACTAGGCGCGCTTAAGCCATTTGGTCGTTCCGGTCTTTTGGGCTAATCATTCCCCTGTCGTTGGCGCGGCAAGGGGGCAGCCATGGACGATCTCAAATACCGGGCATTCATCAGCTATAGCTGGGCCGATGCCAAATGGGGAAACTGGCTTCACCAGCAATTGGAGACTTATCGCACGCCCGCTGCGCTGGTCGGCAAGGATGGCGCGCACGGCAAGGTGCCCGCGCGCATCAATCCCATCTTCAAGGATCGGGAGGAAGAGGCGGCAGGGTCCAGCATCGGTGATGCGGTCGAAAAGGCCCTGGTGGCTTCCGAATTCCTGATCGTCATCTGCTCGCCCAATTCGGCGCAGTCCAAATGGGTCGACCGCGAGATCGCCTTCTTCAAGACGCATCGCGATCCGGACAAGGTGCTGGCGTTGATCGTCGATGGCGAGCCGGGTAGCGCAGATGCCGAATGCTTCCCCAAGGCGCTGACGCACCGGGTCGGCTCTGATCTTACCTTGGGAGACAGCCTTGCCGATGCCCCGCTGGCCGCCGATGCGCGGATCACGGGCGATGGGAAGCGCCGCGCCAAGCTGAAAATTGCCGCAGCAATGCTTGGCGTCGGGCTTGACGAACTGGTCAATCGGGATGAGCGTCGGCGCACGATCCGCACGCGCATCGTGGTTTCTGCATCGGTGGCATTGGCTCTGGTGATGAGCGGACTTGCCTGGGTCGCCGTACAGGCCCGGACTGAGGCTGAACGGCAACGCAACGAGGCGGAAAGCCTCGTCGAATTCATGCTCACCGACTTGCGCGAGAAGCTGGAGCCTGTCGGACGGCTCGATGCATTGGACGTGGTGGGCGAACGGGCGCTGACCTATTATGCCGGCCAGAACATTGGCAGCCTCGATGCCGACGCCCTAGGCAGGCGGGCAAGGGCGCTGCACCTGGTGGGCGAGATCAGCAATCTGCGCGGCGATAGCGAAGAGGCCTTGCGCGCCTTTCGCGAAGCAGCCGCTTCTACCCGGGAACAACTCGCCCGCGACCCCGACAACCAGCAGCGCATTTTCGATCATTCGCAAGGCGTCTTCTGGGTTGGATATATCGCCTATGCCCGTGGCGAAATGGAGGAAGCCGAGAGCCAATTTCGCGAATATCAACGCCTGGCAGCGCGGCTTGTGGAGCTCGATCCCGACAACACGGATTGGCAGCTCGAAAGCTCCTACGCGGAGACGAATATCGGAGTGATGCTGCGCGAACAGGGACGCCACGAAGAAGCCGAGCCTGCGTTTGCGACAGGTTTGGAGAGGATCGAGGCGGTTGCCGCGAGTGAGGGTTTTGATCCGGGACGCCAGGTCGAACTCGGAACTACGATCAATTGGCTGGCGATGACCAAAGACTCGCTTGGCAAATATGAAGAAGCACTTGAACTACACCGCCGAGAGGTGCGGCTTTATGAAGGTTTGCTGGAACGCGACCCGAACAATGCCCAGGCAAAGAACAGCCTATCGGTCGCGCTGCAATATGTCGGCCGACAGCATCTGAACCAAGGCGAATTGGTGGAGACGATGGCTGCCTATGATCGTTCGTTGGAATTGAATGCCGAACTCCGAAGACTCGATCCGCAGAACACTGCATGGATGGAGACAGGAGTGCGGGCAAATTTTACTTATGCTTCGGCTTATATCCTGTCCGATCAACTTGCTGATGGTCGACGCAAATTAAACGCCGGCCGTGCAATCCTTCGAGAGATGCTGGCGATGGATGAAACCAACACGGAGTGGGCAGGAGAACTACGCTCGATTGCATATCTAAACGAAACCCAACTGGCGCTGGCCAATCAGAATTTGCCAGCGGCCGAAAGGTTCTCACGGCTCGCAGTCAACTTTGGCGAGGCAGGAAACAAGTCCGCCGCATGGCGAGCGGAAGTTCGCCGCCTGGCGGGTGATGTGCAGATCGCATTAGGGCGGCGCGATCGTGCCCACGGACTTTGGAGTGAAGCGCTCGACCTGGTGCCTGTTTCACCCAGTACGGAATACCTGCGGTTTGTGCTCTACACACGGCTTGGTCGTGCAGAAGAAGCTGCCGAAATGCGATCGCGGCTGGATAGGCGGGGTTTTCGGTACCCCGCCTATACCGAGGTCCTGTAGCTCTAGTCGTTGAGCATCATGGGTGGTTCATTGCCAACGCCTCGGCTGCTGATGACCGGATCGATGGTGATGTAGTAATTATTGTATTCCGGCAGCACGAAAGCCATGCAAAACGCATAGGCCGGTGCCGTACTGGGCGTATCATCATCGATAAGGATATGCAGGTCGTCTGTGCGCGCGACCTCCATGCCGTCGATCGTCACCGGCTTCGACGCGTCGTAAGCGCGATGCGCGGCATCATTGAGTTGGCAGAACCAGAAATAACCGAAGTGCTTCTGCTGGCCGCTAGGCTCGGTATAGGTCCCGCCTTCTGAAGGCAAAGCCCAGCGCGCTACATTGCTGCCTGTCAGCGGGTTCCCATTCTGATCCTTCAGCTGGCTGGTATCGAGGACCAGAGTTATATCGATATTATCCGTAAACCTCGCATTTTGCGGCATATGCCGGATGCTGATGTCGCCGGTAACGGGATTGACCGCGTTGGGCATGTTCGGATTTGAAGCTGTCTCCTCATAAGCCATGGTTGCCCCGATTGAATCGGCGGCATACCAGACCAACGTTGGCGTGCACTTGATCGTCAGCGTCCTCTCCTGTTGTGCGCCCTGTGTCGTCTGCATTTTCGCTTGCTGTTCCATAGTTCCGTCTCCTCCCCATTGGATGCGTCACATCTGGCGTTCCAGCGCGGGGGTACGCGCTGGTCGCTACGCTCAAATACGACCCTAATCGAATGGACGCCCGTTATTGGCTGGCGCGGAGCTTCTGCACTTGCAGACTTGCGAAGATCCGCTGGGCCAATCCGGCTCCTAAACCGGCGGCGTGAGTCCCCTGATCGGACATGGTTTGCGCTCTTGCCGGGGGTTTGTAAATCCCGCCCCATGCCACTCGCAAAATCAGCAGGGCTACAGACATACGAGCGCGCCTAACATCGCGATGTATTACCGACGCTGCAGCGCAGTCGGACCACGCGTCCTGACCGGGCTGCGTCCATCGCCTGGCTGATCCAGTGGCGGTAATAGCCGACGTCGACGAAAATCTTGGCGGTGTCGCGCAATCCGCAACCCGGTCCATGGGACACAATCCCGATAAGCTCGCGTCCGGCAGGGGTGTTGCGGACCAGCGGGCCGCCGCTGTCTCCGCGGCACCCATCAACACCTGCATCGGAGCCAGCACATAGCTGCCCCGGCCAGATCGTTCTACCGCTCCATTGCCCGGTGTTGCCGCAGGTGCGATAATTGCGAACGAAAAGCTCACCGCGCTGCAGGATGCGCGAATAACGCTGCGGGCGCCCTCGCAGATCGCGCAATGTGGCGGTGTTGGCGGTCGGGCTGGTCAGTCCCCAACCGGTCAATTCGAACGGGCCTGCTCCGTCGTTTTCGCGATTGGTGCGTGTTGCCGGGATAGCGGTTCGCACCCTGCCGTCGCGAACGGGAGCTGCCAATTGCACCAGCGCAATATCGTGGCGATAATCATTGCTATGCCCACTGTATTGGCCGTGCATGACGACAGCGGAAACCTCGTATGCCTGACTGCTTGCAGACGCATCGGTGATGGCAAGCCTCACACGCATCAACTCACCGAAGCGGTCCTCGGCGCCATCGGTAAAGCAGTGCGCGGCAGTCAGTACCCAGCGGTTGCCGAGATAGACGCCGCCACATATGTGCTGGTTTTCCCAGTCGGGGAAATGTCGGCCGGAATGTTCGATCTCACTGCGGCGGCGTAGCGCGGTGTTATGTTCGCTCAACCCTGTCGCGGAACGGATGATCTGCGCCTGCCATGGAGCATCTCCGCGTACGACATCCTGGCCCCTGATAACCCGGCGAGTCGGCGTGTTCCACTGGCGCATAAAGTCAAAGGTTGCCTGGGAGCAGGGTGGCGGCTCTCCTTCCCAAGAGTCGGTTGCGCCTCGGCGATCCAGATCGTCCTGCAACGCAGCTGGCTGTGCAGAATCAAAATCGGGTGATCCGATCAACGGGTTTGGGGCAGGGTCTTCGGCCCATTCGGATACTCCGGGATATGCCGGTACAGGACAGCCTGGATTCGCATGTGAAACGAACAGCGACCAAGCCACTTCGCTATGTGGTGCATCACGTGTGTACCGGATCAGCGTTGGCCATTGGCGATGGTTGCTCTTTACCGCGCCCGAGACGAGCAACTCGCGCGCATCGTGGCCGAGGTAGCCGACGAAATCGAGGAAGGCGTTTTGCGCTTCGCGACTTTCCGAAAGCAAGTTCGCCGCCAGAATACCGCGATGGCCTACGTCAAGCCGCTCTGAAAATTCGAGCAAGGCAACCCGCCGGTCGCTTGTCAGCCCGGTGTAGAAAAGGCGGAATTGTTCGTCCTCATCCGGGTGGAGTTCGGCGATCAAATCATCAAAGCGGCGGTCCTCGCTTTCAGCACCGGGCAAGTCTTGCAGCTCAGGCTCGTATACGACGTCCTGCGCGCTCGCCGTTCCCGCAGTCATCGCAACTGCAGGAACGGCCAGCAGTACTGGCAGTAGAGCTTTTCCAATCATGTCACCTGTCCCCCCTCGATAGGCTATGGTCGCGAGTAACCGACCACAGAGGGACTGATCAGGATTGCATGACAATGCTGCGCGCGATCCCTCTGGATCGGCAATCTGCGATTAATTCGCCGGGATCGGGCCGCCCGCATCGCCATCGGGATTGATGACGGCTTCGACTTCGGCATCACCGTCATCCTCCATCATGGCTTCGTCTTCCATCATGGCATCGCCTTCCATGGCCGGATCGGCCACATCAGCGGTAGCTTCATAGGCGTCCGCTTCTTCCGCCGGCGCTTCAGCTTCTTCAGCACAACCCGTAAGACCAAGCGCGAATGCTGCGGTGACGCTTGCAAGAATGATCTTTTTCATCTGAATTTCCCCCGTCTATCGTCCACTACTCGCCCTCTGGAAGGCCGAGGGACGCAAGGATTGCCCTAAACCGGGGCTCTTGTCGAATCGGATCGAGCAGTGGGTCTACTCCGGTCCGCATAAGACCCGGGTCCTCCTTCGCCAATCCCGCTTCAAGCGCTGTCAGCGCCGCTTCGGTGTCGCCCCTGGCGGCAAGTACCTGCGCCTGCTGGTAGAGGCTGTTGTCAGCATATCGCGCAATCAGTTCGTCCAGCTTGGCTTGCCCTGCTTCGCGCCCTTCCAGACGATCCGCGACGATCGCTTGCCCCCGGAGCCTCACCAGGTCGGCTGTATCCTTCGCATAGGCCTCGCCGGCTTCCTCTAGGTCGTTTTCCAGCAGCGCGATGTCGCCAATAATGCTCCAGGCCGAGCTGACGTCCGGATTGAGCGAGAGGGCGGCCTGCGCTGCGCTTTTCGCAGCGTCGAAATTGCGTGCGGCAAATTCGATAATCCCGGCGTTGCGGAACACCTGCGCATTGAGCGGATCGATCCGCTCGGCACGTGCAATCGCGTCCCGAGCAGCGTCGAAATCGCCGATGTTGGAGCTGTATTGCGCGAATGCGCCGAGGATCTGGGCATTGCCAAAGCCAAGATCGAAACTGGTGCGATAAGGCTCCTCGGCGGCGCGTAGATCGAGCGAAGCTGACTTGATATAGCCGAGTGCTGCGTGACCTTCGGGAGCGTTTGGAGCCAATGCGATTGCTTCGCGTGCCTCAGCCTCCGCACGCTGGCGGAAATCGGCCAACTCGGCGCCCGAACTGTGGGAGGCGGCAACCAGCATCAGGCCCCAGCCGTAAATTGCATGGGCTATGGCGTAACCGGGATCGATAGCGATGGCGCGTTCGAATTCGCGCAAGGCTGCGCGGTCCATCTCTTCGCTTTCCGCCCGCCGCAACAGTGCAAGTCCCAGCATGTAGTGGTCGAGCGCCTCACTGTTCCCGGTGCCGCCGGGGCGTTCGGTTATGGACCCTCCTACATCCTCGGATGCGAACAATTGGTCGACCACGCTGGTTGCAAGGTCGCTGTGCAATTCTAGCGTAGCGTCGAAATCGCGCTCGAATACCTGTGACCAAACGTCGAACCCGCTGGCGACTTCTATCAGGCGAGCCGTCACGCGAACCTGATTGGCTGTCCTGCGCACCGCCCCTTCCAGCACGTAGGCGACACCGAGCCGCTCCGCGATCGTATCAAGGCCCTCTTCGCTATCTTCATATATGCGGGTCGAAGTTTCCGCTGCCACCAGCAATTGCGGGTTGAGGCTAAGAATGACGCGCAATTCCTCTGCCAGTCCGGCGGCAAAGTATTCCTGCTCGGTATCGCCGCTCAGGTTGCGGAATGGCAGGACAGCGATGCTGTTGGTCGCTGTTGCGGGCTCCAAGAGACCGCTTTTCCAGAAAGCCAATCCGCCCGCCGTTACTGCAGCCAGACCGCCTCCGGCGATGAGCATTGCGCGGCGTGAGAAACGGGCAGGGCCTGCGGTACGGGCAGGTGCTTTCGAAACGAACTCACGGCCATGCATCTCGGCAACGGCCTGCACCAATTGCCGGGCGGCAGGATCATCATGACCGCCCTTCCAGTTCGAAAAATCGATCGCCTGGAACTGGCGAAACCCGAGCGGCGCTATGCTTCCATCGAGCGAGATCGGAACCAGGCGGTGTCGATTGCGTCCGCTCATTGCCTCGTCGCGAACCCAGTTCGACCCTACCGACGTGGCGGACCACAGGACGACAACCGCTTCTGCACTTTCAAGCGCTTCTTCGGTAGATTCGACATAGGTTACGCCAGGCTTGAGCATCCCGTCCCACCAGACGGTGAACCCGGCCCCGTCCAACAGGTCGATGACGCGTTTCGCATGTTCCTGCTCGACGCGCGAATAGCTTACGAAAACGCTGGTATCGCGGCTGTCTCCGGACTCTGGTTCGTCGTTAGCGGTCATCAGATTGTGCCCATCCAATCGATACTGCGGCCAATATGCCATGTAATCGTGCAGGGCGCAGCCATCGTCATGCCGGAAGGGAGATATGCTTGCCGCTGAACACGGCCTGCCAGCTTTCGAGTTCCTCCACCACGATGGCATCGACGCCGTGCGTCACTTCGCGCAGCGTCCGATAGCTTATCGCATCATCCGGCCCATCTAGCAGGAGGCTGATCCGGTCACCGATGTCGGACAGCTTGCCTGCCGTGACCTGCGAAATGGCGGAAAAGCGTTCGAAGTCGCAGAAGAAGCGGATGCCCGCGATACTCGCCCCTGAAGTGGGCAAGGCGATACCCAAAAAGGTAAGCGTGAGCGAAACCGCTGTCGGCCATGCGTAAGGTAGCACGTCAACCGTCGCACCAAGCTTCAGAGCCAGGTAAATCGAGACCGATATGATCGCCAGAATGAAGAGCGTTTCGGCAAGTTTGTCGAGCCGGTGATCCACTTCCAGCAAGCGCCTGGCCTTGCTTGTGTGATAGTCCTGCTGGTCACGCACATGAGAAAGCAGGAGAGTCCGCGCAGCTTCACGAAGATAAGCCTGGCTCAGGGTGATCTCGGGCAGGCCGGTGCTGCGCAAACTGTGGCGTCCATAATTCTCGGGCCAGTCGCTACCCTCGCTGCGCGGCCATCTGCCCGCAGGCCGGATTACTCCGAGCAGGATCATGATGGGGCCGTGACGCAGATATTCGGCAACCCGGCGGGTTTCAAACCAGCGTCCGTGCCAGTCATAACGCTTCCCAATCAGCGTGATGGCGACGATCAACAGCAGCAGGAGGAGTTCGATACTGGCAAAGATCCACTTCTGCGCTGCAAGCTCGAGCGGGAGGTAAGCGGCGCCGATTATCACGGCGAAGGCGGCGAGGATGAAGTTCAGGCACATTCCGCTGCGGTAAGCATCGGAAAGCCAGCTCGAAATGCCATCGGTCCACTCGAATTGCGGCTCTATGACATGTTCGATCGCCTCCAGTTGAGCGGCATCGACAACCGGCAAATCGCGCGCTGCTTCGCTGACTGGCCTGCCGGGTTCAGCACTTGTGATGTCTGCAGCAGCAGCGGGCCGCGCACTGCCTGAGAAGGTTTTCTCGAGCCACCGATACAGACCCCAGATGCGGCTCTTGTTACCGTGCCACTGCTCGGCATCAATCGGCAGCCGGGCACCTTCGGGCACGATATTGATCGAGCGGTCGATTATGGCATCGAGTGCGGCAATATCATTGCCTGGCCTTGTCAGCACGTCTTCGGGCCGTGTGAGAATTGTCCAGGATTCCGGATTTGCAGGATCGATAAGCAGGACCGGGCAAGCGCATTCCAGAGCGGCGATCACCGTGTGTCCGGTTCCTCCCCTCAGGTTCGAGACTTTCCCGTCCCATACTGCGATCAGCAGGTCGGCGCGCTCGATCATGATCTGACCGGCCATGCCCACCCGATCATTGGATTGCGCTTCGAATGCCCTCTGGCGAGCAAAATCGGTCGGCTTCTCGAGCGCGGCAAGATAGAGCTGTTCGATCAGCGCGTCCTGTTCGGCAAGCTGGAAAACACGTGCTTTTCCAACCAGCTCCTTCAAAGCAGTGGCACGCGCCTGCACGTCGGCGTCCTGCGCTTCGCCACCCTGCGCCAGCGCCCGTGCGTCGCTCGCGGTCGTGGGCATGGCGTTGATGGCACAGTTCAGATCGCTGCCGAATGGAAGCGGCGCGACGAGCAGCCATCCGCGTTCAAGCGCAGAGCGGGCAGTAATCTGGTCGACACCTTCGGCAAGCAGGTTGTGGAGCCGAACTTCGCCCAGCACATGCGGCGATGCATTCATTCTCGCGTCGATGTGGTCGAACAGGTCGGAGAGTACCGCTTCCACTTCCGTCAGATTGGCTTCGAGAACCGCGTTGCTATGGCGATGTCCGGTTACCGCTAGCGACAAGTGACACGCCGGTTGTTGCGGCCGCACCGGCTTCACGGCGCTTCCCTTTCTGCGGTCCAGAGATTTTCCATCATCAGGTAACTGAAGGATGCGGTCCAGGCGATGAGCACCAGTCCAACAAGCGCCTCGACCCCTGTCACGATCCGTACGGCCCCCGTCGGTATCAGGTCACCCACTCCCAGCGTGGTATAAGTGGTTATAGAAAAATAGAAATAATCGACGAAGTTTTCGCTGTCTATCGCGCCCGAGCCGGCAATGCTGCCAAGGTCGGTGTTCCAGTGCATCAGGTAAAATGCGAATGCGAACAGCATCACTTCGGCAAGGTGGGCGATGAAAACGATGGCCAGAACGAAAAGCATCGGCCTGTTTTTCACAAAGACAACACCGCGCTTCACGACATTGGCGCACCATCGCAAGGCGATGTAATGTATGGCAAAGCTGACCACCACCAGGCCAGTCGTGATCAGACTCACGATGAATAACTGCACTGATTCCCCCCTTTGGATCAGCTCGCCTACGCATGTTCATGCCGGGCCAGCATGTGACAGTGCTTCAACACTGTCAAAGCAAACTCGGCAATCGGGCGCGTCGATTTTGAAGAAATTCGAGAGTTTTGAGGGGGTAACCCGATCTCGCGACTCGCGTCTCGCGGGATTGAAAAAGCGATGTGAGGGGCGCCGATATTCACGAAGATTTGATTTACCACCTGTGCCTTCGTGACACAGGACCGATGCCGCCGTCCTCAGTGGTTCCCCTGAAGTGACATCGAGCTTTGCCGAATTATGATTGGGAATCACTACGTTACCGAAGTTTCTTCTGGCCGCGCTCCATTAAATCACGAATGACATGATTCAAATCAAATGCTTAACAAGCTTGAAACCATATTTGATTCCTGTTGTGTTCTGCTTGCGAAGAGGTCTCTCGAAATTGAGCGACCCTTAACGTGCATTCGTGGTTCTGGAGGCTTTGGGGAGTCTTCGACCGCACACCGGGGGGTAACATGAGCGAAGAACTAGACGGCTTTGACAGCAGCATGATGGACGCCGAAGGCGTTGGCGAAACAGCTGCAACAAAGGGGCCCACCAAATCAGCATCGGCGCAGGCGCCCATGCAGGCAGCCCAGGTCATTCCAGCTGGATCGGACAACACCGTCGTTCTGCCGTCAGGGCAGACCATCGACAGTCTGGATTTCGATGGCCGCGATCTGGTCATTATCCTTGCAGATGGCACCCGTATCGTCGTCCCCGATGGCGCGATCATTGTGCCACAGCTTGTTGTGGACGGTACACCCATTCCGCCCGCCAACGTCGCCGCATTGCTTGTCGGCAATGAACCCGAACCCGAAGCCGGCCTGACACCAAGTTCTGGCGGAAATTTCGCAACCGACCCCGGCGCGATCCAGTCCGCTTTCGATCTCGGTGACTTGCTTCCCTATACCGAGCTTCCGCAGACAGCGCGCGTCGAAGAGGAAATCATCCCTGATCTCATCGACGATGAAGATCCCCAAATCGTCATCGAAACGCCGGACAACCCGGTAGGCGTTTCCAACGCGATTGCGACGGTCCTCGAAGAAGGGCTACCTGCACGTGCCAACCCTTCCGAACCTGAAGGAACCAATGCAGCCGGGAATGGCGAGACTACGAGCGGAACGATCGTATTTTCCTCGCCCGACGGCCTTTCGGCTATCCTGATCAATGGCGTGGAGATCACCTCCATTGGCCAGACTTTTGTCTCGCCTGTCGGCACTTTGACGATCACGAGCATCAATCTTGCGACCGGTGAAATCGGTTTCAGCTATACGTTGCAAGACAATACGCTGGCCGAGGAATTCGACGGGTTTTTCGAAGCCACCGTGATTGACACCGATGGTGACCGAGCAAGCGCGACATTGCAAATCCGCGTTGTCGACGACGGGCCGATTGCTTCTGACGATGTGGGCGTGGATCCGGTCGGCAATCACGAGCCGATCACCGGGAATGTGCTCGATAATGACGTTTCGGGTGCGGATGACTACCCGACTGAAGGCGGTGTCACAGGTTTCTCCAATGCCAGCGGTAACGCCAATCCGGGCGGCACGCTGCAGGGGGAATATGGCACGCTGACACTCGATGCCGATGGCACCTACTCCTACGTCCGCGACGTAAATACACCAGGAGGCGTCGAGGAGACATTCAACTACTCCATCGTCGACCAGGACGGCAGCACGTCCAGCGCGGTCCTGACAATCGAAATCGCTGACGGTCCCACGCTGATCACTTTCATTCCTGAAACGGGAGAGGGAACTGTCGTCAACGAAGCCGGACTGCCGGTGCGTAATGACGAAACGGCGGGAACAGGCGAGATTGCAGACAATGATCCTGCAAATAACAGTGATCCGAGCGAGACGACCAGTGCAACAGTCACGTTCAATTCGGTCGACGGCCTCGACAATGTCAGCATCAATGGCATTCCCATCGACCCGAACAATTTGCCGCAGACGATCATCTCGGATGCCACCGGCACGCTGGTAATTACGGCATTCACCTATGACCCGGTCAGCGGCGACGGCTCGATAACCTACGTCTACACGCTCGCAGACAATACCGGCGGCGATGATACGTCGGTCAGCTTCGAGATTTCGGTGACCGATCTGGACGGAGATACCGCCAGCGACACGCTGACGATCACTATTGTCGATGATGCGCCCATCGCTCTCGATGATTCCGGCATGGCGGGCACGGATGAGAACGCACCTATCACGGTAGATGTGTTCGCCAATGATACGGCGGGCGCTGACGGCGTTGCGCTCGACCAGATAGCCTTCGTCGATGGATCGCTCCAGGGCGGCGGATCAGTCACCTACAATGGCGATGGCACTTTCACCTACACGCCCGCGCCGGGCGAAGAGGGACAGGTTTCCTTCGACTACAGCATCACCGATGGTGACGGAGATGTCGCCACTGCGACAGTAACGATAACCCTCGCCGATGATTCCGAACCCACAATCGATGTCGAAGGTGACGACGATGTAAATGAGTCCGGCCTGCCTGCACGCGCCGGAGAGCCTGAAGGCTCCAATGCTGCCAGTGACAGCGAAATCGCTTCGGGTTCGATAGCGATCACGACTGGCGGCGACACGCTCGGATCGCTGACGGTCAACGGCCAGGATGTCACCGGGGGCGGCACGGTTGTTACAGCCAAGGGCGTGCTGGAAATCTCGGTCGTTGGCGGAGCCTACAGCTACAGCTACACGTTGACGGACAACACGCTGAGCGACCCCGATAGCGACACGTTCGCCCTCGTGGTTACGGACAGCGATGGCGACACAGCCAGCACTTCGCTGGTGATCGCGATTGTCGATGACTCACCAAGCGCCGAGGATGACGCAGCCGGATTGACCGCAGGCGAATATGGCCCGGTCGGCGGTTCGGTGCTGGCCAACGACACCCAGGGTGCAGATGGCGCGACCGTAACCAGCTATTCAGGCACGGGCGGCAGCGGCAGTGCTGGCACGGTCGTTCAGGGGACCTATGGCACGCTCACTATCGCGGCTGACGGAACTTTCAGTTACATGCGCGATGCCGGCACGCCAGGCGGCGTTATTGACACATTCAATTACGTCATAACCGATGGTGACGGGGACCAGGCCAATGCCGATCTGGTGATCTCGATCGCAGATTCCCCAACCACGCTCGATCTTCCGACACAAGGTGAAGACGGCACGATTGTCGATGAAGCGGGCCTCGACGGCCCGTTCCCGGGGTCAGCCGCCGCGACCGATGGTGAATTTACCTCCGGTTCCTTCACGTTTACCGCTCCCGATGGTCCTGCCATCGTGACGATCAACGGCATCGTGATTACGACCGTAGGACAAACGGTAAATGGCGTCTTTGGAACGCTGACTATTGATTCCGTTGCAAATGGCGAAATTGGCTACACTTACGAGCTGACTACGAACACCAATGGCGATACGACAGCGGATGCTTTCTCCGTCGTCGTCACCGACCAGGACGGTGATTTCAGCACTGACATCCTTGAGATCGCGATCATCGACGATGTTCCCGCTGCCAAACCGGACTCGGATTCCGTCACTGAAGATGGCCCGACCATCGCCAGCGGCAATGTAATCACGGGCGTCGATATTGCGATCCCCGATGCCAATGCCACCGATGGCGTTGCCGATGTGCAGGGTGCTGATGGCGCCGTTGTCACCGGCGTTGTCGCAGGCACGAGCGCAGGCCCGGTATCGGGGGACGTCGGCGGGTCTGTCGCCGGAACATACGGGTCGATCACAATCCTTGCGGATGGCTCCTACATCTACTCGCTCAACAATAGCGATCCGCTGGTGCAGGGCCTTGATGCCGATGATACGCTGACAGATGTATTCACCTACACGCTGACCGACGGCGACGGCGACACAAGCACGACGACGGTAACGCTCACCATCAATGGCGCAGACGATCCGGTTGTCATGACAGGTTTCAGCCTGCAAGGCGCAGAACAGACTGTCGATGAGGACGATTTGCCAGATGGCAGTTCCCCAGACAATTCCGCACTAACCCAATCGGGGACTTTCGGAGTCACGAGTGTTGACGGCCTCGCCACGCTTTCCATCGATGGCACTTCTATATTCGGCGCGGGCGTTACCTATCCGGTCACCATCGTGGGCGACTACGGAACGCTTACGATCATCGGCGTTTCGACCACCATGGACGCACAAGGCGATGTCGTCGCCGCTACGGTTAGCTACGAATTCGTCCTATCGGCTAATACTGACGATCACCTGCTCTCGGGCGAAGACAAAGTCACCGACAGCTTCGCTGTTGTGGCGACCGATACGGACGGTTCGACCGATACCAATTCGCTCGATATCGACATCATCGACGATGTTCCGAGTGCGACGGCGAACGAGAACAGCGTTGGCGAGGGAGCGAGCGTTGGCGGCAATGTGCTGAGCGACGATGACGGGTTCGGCGTGGATAGCCCGGGTGCGGACGGTTATGCCTC
>NZ_JBBNAX010000010.1:0-94184 GCF_037996805.1 Erythrobacter alti
TACCGGGTGACCGATGCCAGCGGCAACACCTTCGAAGGCTCGATCGATGTGACGATCATCGACGATGTTCCGAGTGCCTTCACGCCTGACCCCGCGTTTGTCTTCAACAATCCGGGCGAGGTCGCAGCAGGACCGCTGCACCTTGATATCGACGACAACATCCTCAACAATTTCGGTGCAGATGGTCCGGGATCTGTCAGCTTTGCCAACATCACGAGCGGGGTTACTACCCTTTCCGATACTGGTGGTACGCCGCTGACATCGAACGGCGATCCGATCGTGCTGGTGCTGACCAATGGGGGGCAGACGCTTGAAGCGCGGGCAGGAAGCAGCACGGGTGAATTGGTCTTTACCGTCGCTCTCCAGCAGGGTGCGAGCACTTACACTGTTCAAATGGGCACTGCTCCACTCGACAATGGATCGGGCGTTGCCTTCGCCGATCTGTCCGGTGGTACTGCAGGCAACCCGCCGTTCAAGCTCATCGATTCGTCAACTGCAGGCAGCCTTGAATTGGCGGTGACACCGCGTGGAACCGCAACGACTGTCAACAGCGACTCGGATGACATCGCTGCGGGCAGCCAGTTCATCAGCTTCCCCGACGGGATCCGGTTCGATTTCGGTGATTTCACCTATTTCCCGAACGGAGGTGGCAATTCGGATGACACCTTCTCGACCACAAGTCTCGAAGTCATCAATGGCTTCAAATTCACGATTGATCAGATTTCGAACGGTAGCACCGTCGGCATCAAGATCGTTGCCTTGCTGGATCCTAACCCGACCGTTCCCGAGACGGATAGTGGCGGCGCTGACCCGGCGGGCGATGATGTCGCGCAGCAGATCACTTCGGTAGAAATCTACAACAGCCTGGGCAATTTGGTTGCTGAAGTTTCAACTTCTTCCACCAACGTTGGTGGGTCTACCGTCGACGTAACTTTCGGTGGAACGGCTGCCGCCGGCGTAATTATCAGGGATTTGCCTTCGGACTGGTCTATCCTGACAAATACCGCCAACGGCTATACCGCGATTCAAATTGACAATGTGCGCGGATCTTCCAGCGGTAATGATGGCAAGTTCTCGCTGTCCGAACTGACGATTGAAGTATCCCAACAAGGTACAGACCTGTTTGCCGACTTCGACCTGCAGATCGTGGATGGCGACGGTGATACCGTGGTCGTTCCCGATGCGATCAATATCGAATTTGATGCAGATGGCATTGTTGAAGTGCCGCCGATTGTCCTCGACCTCGATGGGGGCGGCAATGCTTTCGTTCCGATCACGGCCGGTCTCGCCTACGACTACAATGGCGATGGCGTAAAGACTCAGACCGCCTGGGTTGCTGCCGGAAGCGCGATTCTGGCGTTCGATTATAACAGCGATGGATTAGTCACCGATGCTTCCGAATTTGTATTCGGCGGCAATGGTCTGACCGATCTGGAAGCAGTTGCGGCACTCCATGACTCGAATGGTGATGGCGTGCTCGATGCCAATGATGCCTCTTATGCAAGCTTTGGCATCTGGCTCGATAGCAATTTGAATGCAGTGGCCGACGAAGGCGAGTTTGTTACGCTTTCCGATGCGGGCATCACGTCGATCGATCTCCTCTCCGACGGACTTGGTTACTCGGATGCGGATGGCGACGTCTTCGTTTCCGGAACCGCAAGCTTCACGATGGAGGATTTCAGTACCGGAGCCGTTTCGGACGCCGCGTTCGCTACCGGAGCCAACATGAGCGAGGGAGCCGCGATGATGGAAGCCTTGCTGATCCTCGATCAGACCGAAGCGCTGGCCGATGCTGCCACGCTTCCTGTGGGTGACGAAATTGCCGGCGATACGATGTCTGATGCGCTTGCCGGCAAGGCCATCGACGCGCTGATCGATCAGTTCACCGGGGGTGATTCACCCGTCAGGGCCGAGGTTGCCGAGATATCCGCTGGCGAGCTCGCCAGCCTTCTCTCCACTGAAGTCAACGGACATACGGTGCCCTTCGCGACACCGTTCTCCGAAGTTTCAATGGACGAAGGGGGTGAACCTGCTGTAATACATGGTTAACGGGGAAATTTGGGGGGAAGAAACATGCGTCTGTCATGTTCAATGTTAGGTATAGGTGCGGCCGTCGTTGGGGTAGCTGGTCTGCCAGCCAGCGCGCTGGCCCAGGATAATTCGAGCCTTTCCGGGCTCGGTGATTCAGCATTGGTCGATGCTTTGACCATGCGATACGAAGCCGGGCTCGCCGCTTCGCTTGATGACAATTATATTTCTGCGAATGATCCGCGGTATCTGTGGGCGCTGGAAACCAAGGTGCAGTGCGCCATCGCGTTGGGATTCATGGAATCTTCGACCCGCGATGCCACGAGCATCGGCAATTGTGCCAACGCTTACGACCGCATGAGCGATGTTCCGTTGGCGCCGGCGGTCACGGTCATTCCGCCACCACAACCACCGGCGCGCCGGCCAGACCAGTGCGACGATGACATTGTCGGAATGGTGTTCTTCGACTTTGATTCGGCAGACGTCAGGGCTGATGCCGGGTCCACGCTCAACACTGTCGTGCAAAGCATTCCGGCCTGTGGCTGGACCGCGCTTTCGGTGGTCGGCCATACCGACCAGGCAGGCAGCGACGCATACAATCTGAGGCTTTCACAGGCCCGTGCAGACGCAATTGCCGCGGCATTGCGCAGCCGGAACATCGGCGGCGTCAGGATCGAAGTGGGCGGGCAAGGGGAGTCCAACCCGAGAGTGCCATTGCCCGACGGGACACGCAGCCCGCAAAACCGTCGTGTTGAAATTTCTGCAGAGTGATCGGGGGGATCGAAAGATGAATGCTCTAGGCAAACTCACAATCGCTGTTGCTCTAACAACATGTTCGACGGCAGCCATGGCGCAATCGGACGGCGGCACGATTTCCATGCTGGACGCGATTGAAAGTGCAATTGCGTCGAATCCGGAAATCATCCAGGCCCAGATGAATACCGAGGCTATCCAGTTCGAACGGGAACAGGCGCAATCGCTGTACTTTCCGACAATCGACGTGGAAGCTTCCGCAGGCGCACGCAGGCTCGAAAACACGACCAGGCGTACGCTGGGCATTGCTGATGACTGGCTCTATCCGCTCGAAGCGCAGGTCCGTGCCGATTGGACCGTTGTCGATTTCGGGCGTCGTCGCGGCGAATTGTTGCGCCAGGCAGCGCGTGTTGACGGGGCATCGCTTCGTGTGGTCGAGCGGTCGGAATTTATCGCGCTTCAAGTGGCGCGGCAATATCTCAACATACTTTTGCAGGAGCGGATCGTTGCGGCTGCGACCGATAACGTCATGTTCCACCAGCAGATGACCGCGAACCTTGCGGAAGGCGTCGAGCAGCAATCGATCAGCATTGCCGATTTGCAGCAAGCAGAGGAGCGTACGGAAGCAGCGCTCGTTCTACGTGCCGAGGCCGATGAAGATCTGCAGAATGCACGTACGTCATTGCGACGTCTGACCGGCCTCGACATTTCGCGCGTCAACCTGCCTTCTGCCTATTCCGAACTGCTGCCCGCCACGCAAGAAGCGGCAATCGGTCTCGCCCGTACGGCCAATCCCCTGGTTCGCGAGGCGCAGGCAGATGTCGATGCGGCAAATGCCATGGTCATGTCGGCGCGCGGTGAATTGGCGCCTGAAATCGGTGTAGATGTGCGCGGACGGATCGGCGATGATATCGACGGTTTCCAGGGCGAAACCAATGATGTGCAGGGCCGCGTCTATGTTCGCTGGCAAATATTCGACGGTGGTCGGCGCGCAGCACAGGTGCAGGAAATGGTTCGCCGGTCGAGCGAGGCGCGCTATCGCCTGCATGACCGGGTGCGCCAGGCAGAAGAAGATGTCGCCAACGCATGGACCGCGATGACCACGCAGGGGACCATCGGTTCGGCGCTTGAACGGCAGTCGCAGGTCAGCGACGATCTGCTGCTTTCCTATCGCAGCCAGTTCAACATCGGACGACGCTCGCTGCTTGATGTGTTGGATGCGCAGAACACCCGGTTCAACACCCAGGTGCGCCGCGAAACCTCGCGCTTCTCCGAAATCTTTGCACAATATCAAGTATTGGCAGCAACCAATCAGTTCCTCGAAGCGCTTAATGTGTCTCCCGGAGCAGGTGCTGGCATGATGGAGCGTGAGCGTTTCGATTACGGTCCATCGGTGCCTGCAGAATTGCAAAGGCGTCGCAATCCCAGTTAGGGGATAGCGACACCCGAGGAGCGACAGGGTGTATCATTCAGGAGAGTTTGCCGGATCAGCTGAAACAGACCCGCTGATTCTGGGACTGGCGCGGCTTGCCGGTCATTTCGGCTTGCCCGACCCCAAGGCCCTGTTCGATACCCTTCCGCGAGATGCGGCGGGTGGCTTGCCATTCCACCAGGCTTCTGCGGCGCTGGATCTTGCGGGTATGAACCACGAGGCGCTGACGGGCAGCAGGTTGCCACGCAAGCCGGAAGCTTATCCTGCCATCGCGCGCATGGAAGGCGATATCGCACTTCCGATAATGGAAATCTCGGGTTCGGATGTGCTCGTCTTTCCCGCCGAAGCGCAGCAGCCAGTCTGGCAGCCGGCAGCCGAGATCGATGCAGCTTATGCAGGCGAGCTCATCACGGTCATCGCCAATCCTGACCGCCTCCGTGACAAGGACGCGCCGTGGCACGCGAAGGGCAGGCATCACTGGTTCTGGTCCGAACTGCGGAAGGAACGGAAGGCCTTCCGGCCCGTCCTGCTCGCATCGCTGCTGATCAATTCGCTTGCGATCTCGCTGCCGATCTTTTCGATGAACGTGTACGACCGCGTCATCCCGAACCGGGCAGAGGCATCGCTCTGGGTGCTGGCATCGGGCGTATTGCTCGCCTTCGCGCTGGAATTCGCGCTTCGCACGGCGCGCACCAATGTCGTCGATCAGATCGGGAGGAAGCTGGACCTGCGCCTGTCGCAGAAGCTGTTTTCGCGCGTGCTTTCCACGCCGATGAGCGGTCGCCGGGGGAGTACTGGGGCACTGGCTTCTCGCGTGGGCGAATACGCCCTTGTGCGCGACTTCTTCGCCTCGACCACGATTGTCCTGATGGTCGATATGGCATTCCTGGTGCTGTTTATCGCCGTGATTGCATACATCGCCAAATGGCTTGCGCTCGTGCCGGTCGTGGCGATGATCCTGATGGCCATCGCGGGACTGGTGTTGCAGCGCAAGGTGGCAGACGCTGCACGCGATGCACAGGCGGACCTCGGGCTCCAGCAGACGGTCCTTGTTGAATCGATTGCCGGAATGGAAACGCTCAAAAGCGTTTCGGGAGAGCGCCGCCTGCTCGGCAAATGGCATTCGCTGTCGCAGGTCGGCAGCAATTCGCAGCTGCGACTACGCCGTATATCCGCCAATGCCGTCGCTCTGGCATCCTCTTTCCAGCAGATCAGCAGCGTCTCGCTGGTGGTCGGCGGCTACTATCTGTTCGCGGCAGGCGAGATCACCATGGGTGCGATCATCGCGATCGTCATGCTGGCCTCTCGCTCGCTTGCGCCGGCGGGACAGATCGCATTCCTGCTCACACGCGGGAGGCAAGCCCGCGAAGCGCTCGATTCCATCGAGCAGCTTTTCGATGCGGAGGACGAGAGGCAATTCGGGAGCATGTCGCTGCCCGCTTCGCCAGCGAATGGATACCGGGTTGCGATGGAGAATCTGTCCTTCGCTTATCCCGACAGTCCTGTGAACGCGCTCGATAATATCAACCTGGCCATCCAGCCGGGCGAACGCGTCGCTATCGTCGGACGGGTGGCGTCGGGCAAATCGACGCTCGGCCGGGTATTGTGCGGTTTGTATCCGCCGAACGACGGGGCCATGACGATCGAAGGGATCGACAGCCGCCAGTTCCGCCCTTCCGAACTGCGCCGCGCGTTCCGATTTGTGGGTCAGGACGCCAATCTGTTCACCGGCAGCGTCCGCGAAAATATCGCGCTGGGCTCCCCCGGTGCAACCGACGAAGCGGTGATCGCGGCCCTCAGCAAAAGCGGCGCGGACGCCTATCTTGCGCGTGATGCGGCAGGTTTCGACCGCGAAGTGGGCGAGCAGGGGAGGCAGCTTTCGGGTGGCCAACGTGCCTTTATCGCCCTGTCGCGAGCCTTTGTGTCCCCGTTCGAGTTGCTTTATCTCGATGAACCGACAGGCGCGATGGATGCCAATACCGAAAGCTTGCTGGTTCAACGACTGGAGGGCGTGCTGTCGAACAGGCAGACTTTGGTGGTCGCTACCCACCGACCCGCTCTGTTCGACATCTGCGATCGCATCATCGTGATGAACAACGGCCGTATCGTGGCCGATGGTCCCAAGGCGGAAATCCTGAGAACCCTTCCGGGCAAGTCGGGATAGTGCCGTGATGACCGCAATCTTTACCTCTCTGGCACAAGCGCCCGGAACTGCTTTCAAGCTGGCAGCCTGCGGTGCCGCACTGGCTTTCCTGTCGGCTCCGTCCACCTCGATAATCCATCCCGCAGAAGCCATGGCAGAGCGGGAGGCAGCACGGGCAGCTACCGTAAAGCTGGCGCGCGAACTTGAAGATTTCACGGTGCAGGGCGAATCCCTGCTGCTCGAAGATGCCGATAGCGCGCAGGCGCGCAACGCAGGTATTCCGATGGCAGCGCGTCTGACAGATACGATGCGACCGTTTCGGGCAATTACGGCGGGCACTGCCAGCCATTCGACGGCACTCGGCTGCCTGACCGAAGCAATCTATTACGAAGCTGCGAACGAAAGCCGCGAGGGCAAGCGGGGAGTGGCACAGGTCATTCTTAACCGCGTAGCGCACCCGGCCTATCCCTCATCGGTGTGCGGAGTGGTTTATCAGGGCTTCACCGCGCCCGTGTGCCAGTTCAGCTATACATGCGATGGCTCGCTGGCACGGCGTCCGCTGGCGCATTTGTGGCAACAGTCGCGTGAAGTCGCGCAGGCGGCGCTAGCCGGCTATGTCGATGAAGCCGTTGGTACTGCGACCCACTATCACGCCGATTACGTCTTGCCGTACTGGGCCTTCCGCCTTGAAAAAGTGCATGTCGAAGGCCGCCACATTTTCTATCGCCTGCCCGGCCGTGCGGGTCGCGCAGCCTATTTCAGCGCACGCTGGCTTGGCCGGGAATTCCATCCGTCGTTCAATCCTGCGCGTTTCGCGGCAGAAGAGGATGCGCAGGAAATGGTAGAGGCGGTTGCAGCGATTGCTCCGCGTGATCCGACCGACAGGCGGGCGGACAATGACGTTGGCGGGCGGCTTGATCCATCGACGGGATGGCAATTATCCATTCCCGATCCGACAGCAGCAAGCAGGGGCTATCGCGCTGCGCTGGAAGAACAGGGGAGGTCAGTGTCATCTCCCGAGGCGAGAGGAGCCGTTTCGGGTAGCCAGCCATGAGCATTAGAGATCGCATCTCCGGGTGGGATGCCAATCGCAAGCTGATCGCGATTTGCGCGCTTGCCCTGGCCCTACTGCTGATTTGGGCGAGCTTCGCCCAGGTGGACGAAATCACTCGCGGACAGGGGCGGGTGATCCCGTCGAGCCAGGCTCAACTTGTGCAGCCCTCCGAGCCTGCAGTAATCGCCGACATTCTTGTGCGCAGCGGTGAGCGGGTCGAGCAGGGGCAAGTTCTCGTAAGGCTGGATGACAGCATGGCTTCGTCTGAATTGGGCCAGCTCGAGGCGGAAAATTCCCGTCTATCCGTGCGCGCACAGCGTCTTGAAGGCGAAGCGCAAGGGTCTGCGATGGGCTGCGAAGCCGGCTCCCTTTGCGCCGAGGAACAGCGGCTCCAACGCGCGCGGCTGGCAACAGCGCGGAGCAGGGAAAGCGCGCTCGCTGCCGCAGTGGAACAGCGTCGCCGGGATTTGCGCGAGGCAGAAGCAACCGCAAGCTCGCTGGAGCAAAGCGTCAGCCTCGCGCAGGAACAGGTCAACATGCTCCAACCGCTCGCCGCGCAGGGCATTGTGCCGCAGACCGAATTGCTGACGGCACAGCGCGAACTCGTTGATGTTCGCGGCAGGCTGTCGGCGGCGCGTCAGGCGGCTGCGCGTGCGTCGGCATCAATACGCGAAGCGCAGGCCGATCTCCAGGGCGCGCGGCTCGATTTTCGGCAACAGGCTCTCGATGAGCGCAGCGAGGTCGAGACGCGGATTGCAGTGAACGAGGAAAGTATCCGCGGGGCATCGGCGCGCAGGGACCGCAATGAGTTGCGCTCTCCGACAAACGGCATCGTCAACAATCTGCAGGTCACTACCGAAGGCGGTTTCGTAAGCGCGGGCGAAACCATCATGCAGGTCGTGCCGATTGGCGATCGATTGCTGGTGGAAGCGCGCATCAGCCCGCGCGACATCGGTTTTGTCGCTGTTGGAGATCCGGCAAACGTCAAGGTGACCGCTTATGATTTCGCGACTTATGGCGGCCTGTCAGGCAGCGTTGTCGAAGTGTCAGCGGACAGCATATATGACGAGGTCGAGCGCGAAGCCTACTACCGCGTGCTGATCGAGACCGACCGCAGCTATATCGAGAAGGACGGGCAGCAATTCCCGATCGTCCCCGGCATGATCACCGATGTGGAGATCATCACCGGCGCGAAGAGTATCCTGGCTTACCTGCTCAAGCCGGTGACCCGGGCGCTCGACAGGGCACTGACCGAGCGGTAGGCGATCTGTCGAGTCTGCGCAGGAGGCGTGACCTGATTGGCAAAGCCGTGAAGCCATGCCGATTCCGTGTTGAAGCTCATCGTCGCGCGATAGCCATGTGAGACATGGGCTGGCAGCAGCACATCGGTGGCGTTGTCCAGCATGTAGTAGCGGCCATCGACCTGTACGATCAGCACGGCATGGTCGGCATTGCGAACCAGATCACGCGCAAGCGTCAGATACATGTCACCGCGATTGAAGCCGAGCGCGGCCAGCATCTGGTACTTCAGGATTGCGAAATCTTCACAATCGCCGGTCCGCGAGGTCAATGTTTCTTCCGCAGTCGCCCAGTAATCGCGCGCACCATATTGGGCGATATCGTCGACATGGGTAATGCGGCGGTTGGTCCAGCGATTGACCAACGACAGAGTTTCTACGCTCATATCGCCGCCGGTTCCGAGCAAATTGCTGGCACGGTTGGCGCTGAGCCGTGTTGCCGACACCCTTTGCCAGTCATCGTTGAACGGTGTGCGCCTGATACCCACGCGTCCGCTACCAAGAAATGTGTCGTCTGCATTCGAGACCGCAAGCGCGGGAATTGACGGCAGGTCAATCGACAGCGAGGCCGAAACAAAGCACGCGCCCGGTGCCGGCAGTGTGCCGTGCGGCAAGGTCGCTTGCGGCGCGGCGCTTGCAGCCAACGCCGGTGCGGGCGAATTCGTCAGACCTGATTGCTGCTGGCGGATCAGGTCAAGCGCGCTGGGTTGCCCGCCAAGTATGGCTTCGCTCTTGGTGGTGACACCATCATCGGCGCTCGCGGCTGCGGCGGCGGCCGGAGCGATAATCTGGCCGGAACAGGTGAATGGACTGGCATTGGCCGATTGCGCCGTTGTCGGGATTGCGATGGCCTGCGCGGTTGCGGGAAGCAGGCAGGCCGATGCGCAAGCGCCAAGAAGCATCTTGGCAAAGGTGCGTTTCCGACGAGCGGATGTGTTCCAGTTTCCTGTCATGCCCGCCTGATGCGGCGCGACTCGATAAAGCTAGGTAGTTGGACTTAGTTAACGCGGTTTAAACCATGACAAAAATTAGCAAAATCAAAGGGTTAAATTTTGTTATCTTGTGTCGATTATTGCCATACCTTCGAATGCGTGCTTAGCTTGGGACAGGGGGAAATTAAGCAGTGAAACTGGGCTCCTTACGGACAGAGCATGGCCTCGATCGCGCCGGAGGTTGGGGTGGTTGGAACATCCTTGCCGCAGGTTCGCTCGGATTGCTGATCGTGGTACTGGTCGGCGTGCAAGTGGCAAACAGGCTTGGGCCGACGGTGCCTGCCTACGTACAAAGCTTCCTGCTTTCAGAGATTCCGTCCGGACCTGCGCCCTATTTCTCGATCTCCAATTCCGCCGGTCAAAGTGAGAGCAACGACACTGAATCAAGCGGACCAACTACGTCGGAAGACGGCGCACTTTCCGGCACCGATGGTCAGGACGGCGCGCGACAATTGTCGTCGCAACTCCGATCATCGGCCACTCCGGGCAACGAGGTCATTCTTGCTGGTGGCCAAAGACTGCTCGCCATTGATTACGACCTAAATGCCGGTGGCCCGCGAGCAGGCGACATCCGGGTGGCCAAGCCCGTTAGCCTCAATGGGAGCAGGGTCGGAACTGTCAGCATTTCGATCGACCAGAATTCGCAATTGCATCTTTCATCGGCGGATCTGCGGCAGGTTCTTCCAGCAGAGCTTCACTCCCGGATCCGATCGGAAGGCGAGTTTGTGACCTTCGACCTCCTGAGGCGCAGCGGGCTCAATATTCGCTATGATCCTGTAAGCGATAGCTTGCGTATCGAAAGCTGAAACAGCGCTCACAGCGTTGGGTGTCTTGCGAGTAGCCGGGTGTGCGACCAAACGACTAGACCAATGCTGATTGAGCAATTCGTGCTTCGCTGTTAACAAACCCAGATGTCTTCATGCGAAACCTGCGTCGTGCGCAACACGGCTATCTGCTCCGGCCTTGATGCTACCGAAGTTGGTCTACTGAACAACATTGGTCGAAAGCGCAGTCTTGTCGCTGGTGAATCGCTCGTTTGGGAGGGCGAGGATTCGGTTCTCGTTGCCAATGTCGTTGGCGGAATGCTCAAGCTGAGTGCCGGGACCGAAGACGGACGCGAACAGATAGTCGGCGTGGTGTATCCGTCCGACTTCATCGGCAGACCCTTCGGCCGGTCTACGGATTACTCGGTTACTGCGCTTACCGATGCCGAGGTTTGCGTTTTCGCTCGAGCAGATTTCGACAGGTTTGCGGCCGAGCATCCCAAGCTGGAGCACAAGCTGCTCGAACGCACGCTAACCGAACTCGACCGCACACGCAGGTGGATGCTGCTTCTCTCGCGCAAGAATGCGCAGGAAAAGGTCGCGACGTTCCTGCTGGAGATTTCCGAACGGCTTGCGGTTGCCGGTTGCGACGAAGGGACAGATCCAGCTCCGCTGAAGCAGTTCGACCTGCCATTTTCTCGTCAACAGATCGGTGATGTCCTGGGGCTCACGATCGAAACGGTCAGCCGTCAGATGATGGCATTGAGCCGCACCGGCGTGATTGACCTGCCAAGTCGCCGCGCAGTCGAAATTGTCGACCGCACGGCGCTGGATGATATGGCGGGCTGACCGGGTGGTCAGCCAGCCGACTGCCTTCAGAAGCGCAAAGAAACCCCTGCGCTTATTACCCAAGGATCCAAATTGTGCTCGGTTTCGATAACCGGCGTGCCATTGGCATACCAGGTGGCGGTAGTGCCCACGAAATAGCGCTTGGCGTCAATCGAGGCACCAAAGCCGCTCTCGCCGATTGGCACGTCGAAACCTGCCTGGAGCGCGAAGCCGAGTTCGTCGCTGAACGAAAAATCATCCACTCCAAGGGCCACGGCAGTTTCGCCCGGTTCATCGTCAATCCAAAGGAAATAGGTCGGACCGACGCCGACATAAGGTGACACGCCGCCGGGGTTGAAGTGATACTTCAAGGTGAAAGTGGCGGGGATCAGCAATCCATCCGCGACCAGTTCGGTACCAGCCGCACCATCCACGCCGTCGACATCATGCTGCGTCAGGCAGCAGATCGTTTCGACAGAGAAGTTGGGCGAGACGAAGTATTCGATCGCAAGTGTTGGGACATAATTGTCGCTGACTTCGGTCTGGGTTCCGGTGGGCAGCCCTACCAGGTCGAAATTGACCTGGTCGATTTCGCCATCGGGCAGGACGGCTGTAGCCAGCAGCTTGACCTGAAAGTCTCCGGCATCTTGCGCGGCAACCGGGAAGGCCAAGGCTGCAAACGCGACAGCCAAAGTGGTTCCACCGAGCTTGCACAGCGGTATTTTCGTCATCGTCTCACTCCTGTTCGCCGCACCGACCATCCCTCGTGGCCTGCCATGCTGGCGAGGGGCCATTCGCAGGGGTTGTGCTGGCTGGCTTTGATCTGGCGCAAGGACCGCGAACAAATATTTCATTCCACAGAAATGATGTTTTTGATCCCGATCAACGAACGGCTGTCCAGAATCGCTAGCGGTGGTGGCGAAACACAGGGACGGATAATCAAATGGAAGCCTTGCTCACCCGCTCGGGGATCTTCTTCGTGCTGATATTCGCCGCGCTGGCAATAGCCGGTGTGGCGCACGATACGGCATTCGCGGTACATATGGTCATAATCGCAATGGCGGCGGGCGTTGCCCTGGTTGCCACTGTTTGGCGCGCGGAGTTCGATGCGGCAACGCGCGATGTGCTGCGCATGCCGACAGACCCGTCGCGCTATGATGATGATCCGGTTCGTTGGGGCGTAATCGCCACGGTGTTCTGGGGCATGGCTGGCTTCCTCGCGGGTCTGTTCATCGCGTTGCAACTTGCCTTCCCGGTCCTCAATATCGAACCTTGGTTCAACTTCGGCCGTCTCCGCCCGCTGCACACCAGTGCAGTGATATTCGCGTTTGGCGGCAATGCCCTGATCGCCACGAGCTATTATGTGGTGCAACGCACCTGCCGGGCGCGACTGGCGTTTCCGGGCCTCGCGCGGTTCGTGTTCTGGGGTTATCAGCTGTTCATCGTGCTTGCCGCGACCGGCTATTTGCTCGGCATTTCGCAATCGAAGGAATACGCCGAGCCGGAATGGTATGTCGACTGGTGGCTGACGGCAGTCTGGGTCGGCTACCTGATCGTTTTTGTCGGCACCATCGTCAAGCGCAAGGAGCCGCATATCTATGTGGCGAACTGGTTCTATCTCGCTTTCATTCTGACTGTCGCGATGTTGCATATCGTGAACAATCTCGACGTGCCGGTCAGCTTGTTGGGATCGCGCAGCTATCCGGTGTTCGGCGGCGTGCAGGGCGCGTTGGTGCAATGGTGGTATGGCCATAACGCCGTCGGGTTCTTCCTGACCGCCGGCTTCCTCGCCATGATGTACTACTTCGTACCCAAACAGGCTGAGCGACCAGTATATTCCTATCGACTGTCGATCATCCACTTCTGGTCACTGATCTTCCTCTACATCTGGGCCGGACCCCACCATCTTCATTATACCGCTCTTCCCGACTGGGCGCAGACGCTTGGCATGGTATTTTCGATCATGCTCTGGATGCCGAGCTGGGGAGGGATGATTAACGGGTTGATGACGTTGAACGGCGCATGGGACAAGGTCCGCACCGATCCGATCATCCGTATGATGGTGATGGCACTGGCTTTTTACGGCATGAGCACATTCGAAGGGCCAATGCTTTCGATCAAAGCCGTCAACAGCCTGAGCCACTATACCGACTGGACCGTTGGCCATGTGCATTCCGGCGCGCTTGGCTGGAATGGAATGATTACCTTCGCAGCGGTCTATTACCTTGTGCCTCGCCTGTGGAAGCGCGAGCGTCTCTATTCGCTGCGGATGGTCAACTGGCACTTCTGGCTCGCGACGGTCGGCATCGTTTTCTACGCCGCCAGCATGTGGGTTGCAGGTGTGACGCAAGGGTTGATGTGGCGCGAGTACGGCCTCGACGGATATCTGGTGAACAGCTTCGTCGATACTGTTGCGGCACTGTTCGAGATGTACGTGCTGCGTGCCTTTGGCGGGCTGCTCTACCTCGCTGGCGCGGTAATCATGGTGATCAATGTCTGGGCCACCATCCTGGGCAAGACGCGCGACGAAGCGCCGATGTCCCAAGCCGAATACGACCCCGAAGCCGATCGCCCCGCAGTAGCTGTCCCGGCCGAGTAGGACTGACTCATCATGACCGATCCCGTAGTTGAAGAAACCGTAACCGGCCACAAGCGGCTTGAACGCAATGTCACCCTGCTTGGCGTAGGCGCGCTGATTGCCGTCGCCATTGGCGGCATCGTGGAAATTGCGCCGTTGTTCTGGATCGACAATACGATCGAGGAAGTTGACGGGATGCGCCCCTATTCCCCGCTCGAACAGGCCGGTCGCGACATCTACATACGCGAAGGCTGCTATGTCTGTCATAGCCAGATGATCCGCCCGTTTCCGGATGAAGTGGAACGTTACGGCCATTACTCGCTCGCCGCAGAGAGCATGTATGACCACCCCTTCCAATGGGGTTCCAAGCGGACCGGGCCCGACCTGGCGCGCGTAGGCGGTCGCTATTCGGACGAGTGGCACGTGCAGCACCTGGTCGATCCGCAGAGCGTGGTGCCTGAAAGCATCATGCCGCAATACGGGTTCCTGGCGGACACGCGACTACGAGTGACCGACCCAGATGCGATGCTGGAAGCTCTTGCGATCATCGGCGTTCCCTACAGCGAAACAGACATCGCGATGGCAGCGCAGGACCTCGTCGCGCAAGGCGATCCCGATGTTCCGGCGGGTGACCTGTTGGACCGCTATCCCAAGGCGCAAATACGTGATTTCGATGGCGATCCGGACCGTTTGACCGAAATGGACGCGTTGATCGCCTACCTACAGATGCTGGGCACGCTGGTCGATGTGAACAGCGCTGCTGCGCAGGAAGAACTCGCTGCGGAGACGGGCCGATGAGCGAGCATTCCACTTACGAAGTGCTGCGGCAGATTGCCGACAGCTGGGGGCTGCTGGCGATGTTGGTGCTGTGGCTGGGCTTCGGCCTTTGGGCCTTTCGGCCGGGTGTCAGGCGCCACCATGAAGACGCTGCCAACATGATTTTCAAGGACGAAGACAATGGCGAATGAACGTCAGCCCGGCCCTCGCAAGGATGAAGCCACCAACACCGAATTTGTTGGCCACGAATGGGATGGTATCGAAGAGCTCGACACGCCGATGCCGCGCTGGTGGCTTTGGACCTTCTACGCAACGATTGTCTGGAGCATCGGCTACGTCATCGCCTACCCGGCATGGCCCATGATCGACAAGGCCACAGAGGGTGTGCTCGGCTGGACCAGCCGTGGTCAGCTGGCCGAGGAAATGTCCGCCGCCGAACTGGCGCGCGCCGATGTTCGCCAGCAGATTGCCAATACTCCTTTGGAACGCCTGCCTGAAGACAGCACGCTGTTGGCCAAAGCCGTTGCTGGCGGGCGTGCGGCCTATCTGGTCAATTGCGTCCAGTGCCACGGATCGGGTGCGGCCGGCAGTCAGGAACTGGGCTATCCCAATCTCAACGATGATGACTGGCTGTGGGGCGGAGACATCCGTGCAATCGAATACACGCTGACGCATGGGATAAGGCAACCCGGCGCGGATGAGACCAGGCAGAGCCAGATGCCCGCTTACGAAGGCATGTTCGGGACAGCCGAATTGAATGCGCTGACCGACCACGTACTGTCCCTAAGCGGACTCGCCGATCCCAGCACGCAGGGTGCTCAGCTTTACGAGCAGAATTGCGCAGCCTGTCACGGTCCCGGCGGTGAGGGAGATCGCGCGTTGGGCGCGCCGAACCTTGCCGATGCAGTCTGGCTACGCGGGAACAGCCGGGAGGCAGTCGCGCAGCAAATCCTCAACCCTCGGATGGGCATGATGCCGAAGTGGGAAGGGCGGCTCGATCCGGTCACGATCCGGATGCTGGCGGCGTATGTCCATTCGCTCGGCGGAGGTGAGCGGTTTGTAGACGTCGCCGCAGACCCCGAGGTCGAGGTCGATGAACAGCCCTGAGCATCCGCAATCCGAGAAGCTGTATGAAGCGGTACAGACGGTCCACAACAAGCGTATCGATGGACCCTTTCGCCGCTTCAAATGGCTCGTGATGATCGTCACGCTGGCGATCTATTATGTGACCCCGTGGCTTCGCTGGGATCGCGGACCATACGCACCCGATCAGGCGGTCTTGGTCGATCTCGCCAACCGCCGTTTCTACATGTTCGGTATCGAGATATGGCCGCACGAATTCTATTTCGTTGCCGGCCTGTTGATCATGGCTGGCATCGGCCTGTTTCTAGTCACCAGTGCAGTAGGGCGCGCTTGGTGCGGTTACGCATGTCCGCAAACGGTATGGACCGATCTTTTCCAGCACGTGGATCGATTTATCGATGGAGATCGCAATGCCCGCATGCGACTTGATGCCGCTCCATGGACCTGGGGCAAGCTGACGCGGAGAGGAATAAAGTGGGCGATCTATCTGCTTATTGCTTTTGCTACCGGCGGTGCGTGGATCCTGTATTTTGCCGATGCGCCGACCCTGTTTCGCGAATTTTTCGCGCTTGAGGCAGCACCTGTCGCTTACGCTACGGTCGCAGTCCTGACCCTCACGACCTTTGCGCTGGGTGGGTTCATGCGCGAACAGGTGTGCATCTACATGTGCCCATGGCCGCGTATCCAGTCTGCCATGCTGGATGAGAAGTCCTTGATCGTCACATATAAGGACTGGCGCGGCGAGCCGCGGGGCAGCCTGAAGAAAGCAAGGAAGACGCCAGATGCCTTCGGCGACTGCATCGATTGCATGCAATGCGTGCAGGTATGCCCGACAGGCATCGATATTCGCGAAGGCCCGCAAATCGGCTGTATCACCTGTGCGCTGTGCATCGACGCCTGCGACAAGGTCATGGCCGATATCGGGCGACCGCGCGGGTTGATCGATTATGCGACACTCGAAGATTGCAAGGCAGAAGCTGCCGGCGAGACGCCCCGGCCTGTCTGGAAGACCCTCCTGCATCCGCGCACTTTGATCTACCTGGGGATCTGGAGCGCCATTGGACTCGCCCTTTTGTTTGCATTGGGCGCGCGCACGCACACCGAGTTGACCGTTTCGCCTGACCGCAACCCACCCTTTATGCCGATGAGCGACGGTTCGATCCGCAACGCGTACACTCTCCGCTTGCGCAATATGGAAAGCCGTCCTCGGGAAATGGAGGTTGCCATCGACGGGTTGGACGCCGGCACCTTCTGGACGGGTACTATCGGGCGCGACGAGGCTGCCGTGCGGCAAGTCTTTAGCGTACCCGCCGATGCGACGCTGCCTGTGCGCGCCTACGTGATCGCCCCTAGCGACACCAGGGCGACAATTTTCACTTTCACCGTGACCTCGCTCGATGAGCAGCGCGAGCAGGACGCGGTTGAAACCAGCTTCACGGCACCCGGAGACAAATAATGGCGCGCAGGTTCACAGGCTATCACATGACCGGCATCCTCGTGGCATTTTTTGGTACTGTTGCGGCGGTAAATTTCACCATGGCGCAGCGCGCGACATCGACCTTCGGCGGCGTGGTTGTCGAAAATTCCTACGTTGCCAGCCAGAATTACAACACTTGGCTCGAAGAGGCCGCGGCGCAGGAACAGCTCGGATGGGAAGTCACGACAAGTTGGCGGGATGATGGACGCCTGACAGTGCAAGCCATAGGCCCATCGTCCCCTGCTAACCTACGCGCGGCGGCTCGTCATCCGCTTGGCGGTGAGGAGCCGCGCACACTCGAGTTTGACCGGCTGGCAGATGGCAGCTTTCTTTCACGCGAGACACTCGGCGACGGGCGCTGGCTTGTTCGGATGGAGTTGACCGATCACGCCCACACGTGGCGCAGCGAGGTCGAACTATAATGGCCGAGGCGCTCGCTCCCCAGGTTGCTCCCGAATGCACACAGTTGGCCGTGCCCGGGATGCATTGCGCTGGCTGCATGAGCAAGGTCGAGAGTGCTCTGGCGCAGGTGCCGGGAGTTTTGTCAGCGCGGGTCAATCTTACGTCGCGAACCGTAACGGTTACGCACGATGAAGTGGTGCCGGTGCGGACTTTGACGCAGGCGCTGGGCGGAATCGGATTCGAGGCCCAGCCGCGGCGAAATGACTCCGCAAATGCGCCTTCTGCCGTGCGCCCATTGCTCGCGCCGCTTGCCGTCGCGGCCTTTGCGGCGATGAATGTCATGCTGCTGTCGGTCAGCGTGTGGTCGGGTGCCGAAGGCTCTACGCGAGAGATGTTTCACTGGCTTTCGGCCCTTATCGCGTTGCCCGCGATAGCTTTTGCCGGCCGCCCCTTCTTTTCCTCGGCGTGGCGCGCAGTTCGTCGCGGGACGACCAACATGGACGTGCCGATATCCATCGGCGTGATTGTTGCATCCGGTCTTAGCCTCTACGAGGTCGTTACCGCAGGGCGTCACGCCTGGTTCGACGGTGCGCTGATGCTCCTGACCTTCCTGCTGGCGGGCCGCGTACTTGATGCGATGATGCGCGATCGGGCGCGTGCAGGGGTGGATGTGTTGCTCAGCCAGGCAGCACAGGGCGCGACAATCGTACACGGCGATGGCACGGTTGCATGGCTGGAGGCAGAGCGGCTGGAACCCGGCATGGTGATGCGCGTGGCAGCAGGCGAACGACTGGCTGCTGACGGTGAAGTCGTAAGGGGTGGCAGCCGTTTCGACCAGTCGATCCTGACGGGTGAGAGCGCGCCGGTAAATGTTGCCGTAGGAGAAACAGCGCTGGCGGGGATGCTGAACCTTTCTTCCCCCATCGATATCCGTGTCAGCCATGCAGGGCGCGATACGACGCTCGCCGAAATCGCCCGACTGATGGAAGCGAGCACGCAAAATCGCAGTCGCTATGTCCGCATCGCCGACCGCGCGGCACGGCTGTATGCACCCGCCGTCCATACACTCGCCGCTATCACGGTTGCCGGCTGGCTGGTGGCCGGCGCCAGTCTGTATGAAGCGCTCGTGATTGGGGTCGCGGTTCTTATCATCACTTGCCCGTGCGCATTGGGTCTTGCGGTTCCGGTAGCGCAGGTCGTGGCGAGCGGGTCGCTGATGCGCGCAGGCATTATGGTGAAAGACGGCACCGCCCTGGAAAGGCTTGCCGGCATCGACCGCGCCTTGCTCGACAAGACTGGTACACTGACGCTGGGCCGTCCCGTGCCGGACGATGTGGCGCTCAAGTCGCTTGAAGCCAAAGAGCGCAGCATCGCGCTAGCCTTGGCATCGCACAGCAGCCATCCGCTTTCGCGTGGTCTTGCCAAGGCCCTTGCGGCGATGTCGACCGAGGCTGCGCCGATCAGAGAAGTCCAAGAGCGTCCCGGGATCGGTGTATTCGCCCAATACCACGGCCAAGACGTCGCACTGAGCCGTCCCGAAGGAGGGGGCGGTTCTGCCGTGGCGCTGAGCATCGGCGCTGCGCCGGTTCGGCTTATCACCTTTGCCGATGCTCTGCGGCCCGATGCCGTGGAAGCCTTGGATCGCTTGCACCGGATGGGCGTGATTTGCACGATCCTGTCGGGTGACAAGGAAGAAGCGGTTGGCATGATCGCCAGTGATTTACGGCTTGCCGCGGAGGCAGAAGTAGATCCGGCGACAAAGCAGGCAATCGTAGGCCTTGAACGCGACGCCGGGCACAGCGTGCTGATGGTTGGCGACGGGCTCAATGACGGTCCGGCTCTTGCTGCAGCCGATGCTTCCATGGCACCAGGCTCTTCCACCGATGTCGGATTGCAGGCAGCCGATATGGTTTTCGTCCAGGATTCGCTGCTCTCCATTCCTCGCGCTGTTTGCGCATCGCGCCGGACAATGACCGTTGTGAAGCAGAACTTCACTCTCGCAATTGCATACAATGTCCTTGCCGTGCCTTTGGCAGTATTCGGTTTCGTAACGCCGTTGGTCGCTGCCATTGCAATGTCTGCCAGCTCCTTGCTGGTGGTGGCCAATTCGCTGCGACTGGTGAGGGCGGCGCGATGAACGGCCTGCTGATCCTCGTGCCAATCGCCTTGTTGCTGGGTCTGGCCGGACTGGCTGCCTTCTTCTGGGCGCTGCGGAGCGGCCAGTTCGACGATCCTGCGGGCGCGGCCTCGCGAATTCTGATCGACGAAGACGACGATGACGGGGATGGTTCATGACCGGCGCGTCTCTCGCATTTGCACTTGCCGCACTAATTCCGGCCGTAACCGGACCAGTCCCGGCGAAACAAGGCGGTGCGCTGATACTTGAAATGATGATGTGCAATGGCGGGACGGCGCACGTCCCCGTCGAGCGACAATTACCCGAAGCCCCCTCGAGTACGCCCTGTTGTGCCAAGGGCTGTCAATCGCGCAAGCGATCCGGGTCATTTGACCCAGAACAATGACGCGAACTGACGGACGAGCGATGCAGGTTTGCATGTGGAATTATCATGCAGAACTCCTTTCTTCGCCCGTCCCGCGTTATACCAGCTATCCCACCGCTGCGGAGTTTGGTGACGAGGTAGGACAGGTAGACTTCAGCGACGCCGTTTCGACGGCCACTGGCGACGTTTCGCTCTACGTAAATATCCCGTTCTGCGATCAGATATGCTGGTATTGCGGATGCAACACCGCGGCTGCCAATCGAGCGACGCGCCTCACCAGCTATCTGGATGCGCTGCACAAGGAAATCATGCTGGTTGCGGAGATGTTGCCAGCGGGTGCGCGGGTGCGCCGCATTGCGTTTGGCGGGGGCAGCCCTAATGCCATCAATCCGGTCGATTTCATACGCTTGATGGATCAACTGACGCTGAAATTCCCGCTCGATAGTCCGACCGTCGCGATTGAGCTGGACCCGCGTAGCCTGACACAGGAATGGGAAGGCGTGCTGGGCGCCATTGGTGTGAGCCATGCTTCGCTTGGCGTGCAAACCTTTGCCCCGTCATTGCAGCGCGCGATTGGCCGCATCCAGCCTGTCGCTATGATCGACAGGGCGGTAGAACTGTTGCGCAAGGCAGGGGTTGGCTCGCTCAATCTGGATCTGATGTATGGATTGCCTGGCCAGAATCTGGACGATGTTTCTTCATCGCTCGACATGGCGCAGCGCTTGGGCGCGGACCGGGTAGCATTTTTTGGATATGCCCATGTACCTCATCTGATTCCACGCCAACGCCAGATCGATGGCAGCAATCTTCCGGATCAGCTCTTGCGGTTCAACATGGCTGCGCTCGGCTACCACAACATGGTCCATGCGGGATATGTGCCCGTAGGATTCGATCATTTTGCTTTGCCAGGCGATTCGCTTGCCAGGGCCGCAACGGCAGGTGAGCTTCACCGCAATTTCCAGGGTTTCACCGATGATTCTGCGACCACGCTGATCGGGTTGGGAGCATCTGCCATCAGTTCCTTCCCGAACCTGTTGGCGCAGCATGAAAAAAATGCCGGGCGATATCGAATGTTGTTATCCCAGGGGAAGGCGCCGGTTGCTCGCGGCAAGGTGCGCACGGTTGAGGATCGTCGGCGCGGCGCAATTATCGAAGAATTACTGTGCCAAGGACGGGCGCGGGTCGATCATGCGATCATGGAGGGCGCACAGGACCGGCTGGAACCTTTCGCACGAGCAGGACTGTTTGAATTTGCCGGCGGGATGTTCGTTATCCCGGAATCCTCCCTGCCATATGCACGCAGTATTGCTGCGTGTTTTGATCCCTATCGGCAAGACAGTGCGCGAAGGTTCAGCTCCGCAGTTTAGGATTTGTCGCCGTTCCTGCCGATACCCTGGCGCAGCATCGTGTTCGCCAGCTCTGCAATGCGTTCCGCATCGGTGCTTTCAGACCACACGGCGTATCGCAGGCCCAAGAACACGTTCATGCCCATCAATGCCCAGGCGTGCGCTTCGTCCATACCTTCGCGGAATTTTCCCTCGTTCTCGCCTTTCTTGAGGCGGTCGAGGATGCGGGCTGCGGTCGTTTCGTAATGTTCGCGGAAGCTCGCCGGATCGACGAACTCGGCTTCATCGATGATGCGATAGATTTCCTTATGCTCGCGCGCAAAGTCGAGGAAGGATTGCAGCGCAGCGCGCTCGATCTCGAAAGGATCGGTCTTTGGTGCGACTGCTTCGCCGGCCTCGCGCGCCACTTGCGCACTCATGTCTTTCACCAGGGCGCGGAAGATCGCATCCTTGCTTTCGAAGTATGTGTAAAAGCTGCCGAGGGCTGTTCCGGCGCGGCGGGTGATCGCGCTTATCGACGCCTCGTGAAAACCCTTTTCGCCAAATTCGAGCGCCGCTGCATCAAGCAATTTGCGCAACGTCTCCCGACCTCGCGCCGTGCGCGGTGCTTTGCTTTGATCCGCTTCGGTTGTCGGTGTTGCTGCCATGTCACGGCGCTAACGCGATTTTGCACAATGCGCAAAGATTAAAGTTGAAAGTTGGTTCAGGTTTCAATATTGGGTTGTCCGAGAACAAGAGTTCATCGGGAGAGAATTGATGTCGAAAGCCCTTCTGCGGCAGTCCGCCGCCTGTGCCATTGTCCTTGCAGCGCTCGCTACGCCTGCTCATGCCCAGCAGGGCGGCGCGACCGATCCGGAAGCAGAAACGGCCACCGGCGGGACGATTATCGTCACCGCACGTCGCCGTGAAGAACGCCTGGTTGACGTGCCTGTCGCAGTGAGCAGCTTCGGCGAAGAGGAACTGCAACGTCGCGGCTCGGTCGACATTACCGACATCGCGCAGATCACTCCCAACACGACGCTCGAGGAATCGCGCGGCACCAACTCGACGCTCTCTGCCTTTATTCGCGGGATCGGCCAGCAGGACCCGGTTTCAGGTTTCGAGCAGGGCGTCGGCATCTATCTCGACGATGTCTATCTCAACCGCCCGCAGGCTGCCGTGCTCGATATCTACGATGTCGAGCGGATCGAAGTGCTGCGCGGTCCGCAGGGCACGCTTTACGGCCGCAACACGATTGGCGGCGCGGTGAAATATGTTACCCGCGAACTGCCCGACGAATTCAGCCTGCGCCTGCGCGGTACCTATGGCTCATATGACCGCGCCGAAGGTGTGGTGACAGTCTCCGCTCCAATCGCCGACCCTGTCCGTGTCGGAGCATCGGTTGCCCGGCTTTCGCGCGGCGGCTTTGGTGAGAACCTCACGACCGGCGAAGACAATTACAACAAGGACATTTGGGCGGCGCGCGGCACTATTGAAGTCGGTGGCAATGGCGCGCCTTACCTGCTGCGCATTTCGGGCGATTACACGCACGACCTTAGCAATGCGCGCGGCGGTCATCGCCTGATCGTCGGCGGCGCATCAGGAGCGCCCATACTCGATAACGTGTTCGACACGCGCGGCGGCCTTGTCGATCCGGAGCAGGATGTCGAAGCATATGGCATCGCCCTCAATGCCCGTGTCGACCTGTCCGATGCGCTGACCTTGCGTTCGATCACTTCGTACCGCGCAGACCAGAGCGCCTCTCCGATAGATTTCGACGCATTGCCTGCGGTCGATCTTGATGTGCCTGCGTTCTACAACAACGAACAGACCAGCCAGGAACTCCAGCTGATCTGGGATGATGGCGGGCCCTTCACCGGCCTGTTCGGCGCCTATTACCTGAACGCTGCTGCAGACACGCAGTTCGATGTGCGGCTGTTCACGACATTTGCTGGCTTCACGGCCTTCACACAGGCCAATGTCGACACCGAGACATATGCTGTATTCGGCGACTTCACCTACGACATTACCGATCAGCTCAGCCTCTCGCTGGGTGGTCGCTACACCTGGGACGAACGCTCGGCGACAATTTTGCGCCAGAACTATCAGGGCGGTGGGTCCCCGGTATTCGGCGGAGCCGGCGTTCCGTTCTTTGGCACCGGGCCGAGTACCGATTTCGACGGATCGGAGGACTTCAACAAGTTCACCCCGCGCGTTTCGCTCAGCTACCAGCCGACCCCTGACCACAATATCTACGCCAGCTTTTCGCAAGGCTTCAAGGGCGGCGGTTTTGATCCGCGCGGCGTGGGTGTGAATGCCCCTGCTGCCATCCCTGGTTCACCGACCGACGCTGAAGTGGCTGACTTCCTCAGCTTCGCACCGGAATCGGTCGACAGCTACGAAGTCGGCTACAAGGGCAGCCTGCTGGATGATGCGGTGTACATCGCGCTGGCCGGCTTTTATGCCGAGTATACCGATGTGCAAATTCCCGGCTCGGTCGCCTGTAACGTTGGCGGTGTCGCAACGTTCTGCGGCGTGGTTTCGAACGCCGGTGCGGCGGAATTCATGGGTCTGGAACTGGAGACCAGCGCACGGCTTGCCCGCGACATGATGTCATCCGGCGATGAGTTGCGCTTCAGCGGCTCGCTCGGCTGGATCGATGCCGAATACACTGAATTCATCACCAATATCGTTGGCACGCCGACTGACGTTTCCGATTTCCGCGAAGTGCAGAATACGCCTGAATGGAGTGGAAGCGCGACGCTCGGCTACAGCACGCCTGCGGGCAATGGCGATCTTTATGTCGGCAGCACCGTGTCATACCGCAGCTCGACGACGCAGTTCGAAATCCCGAACCCGTTCCTCGACCAGAGCGGCTATGCACTTGTCGATGCGAGCATCGTTTACAACGACGACAGCGGTTTCAGCATTGGCCTCTATGGCCGCAATCTGACCGACAGGATCTACCGCACATCAGGCTATACTTTCATCGCGATCGATCCGGTCACCGGCGCTCCGGTGCTGACGAACGGCCAACCAACGCCAAATCTCGGTACCGAGGGCACACTGACCGCCTTCCACGGCAACCCGCGCCAGGTCTATGTCACTGCAACCATAGAATTCTGATCCGCATTCCGGCGGACAGGACTATGGAAGCATGATGGAGTATCGCGAGCATCGCTATACCAGCGCGTGCGGACGGCTTAAGCTGTTTGCACGCGACTACGGCGGCAATGGGAAACCCGTGCTGATGATGCACGGGCTGACCAGGAACAGTGCTGATTTCGAGCCTCTGGCCGAACATCTGGCACCCCGGTATCGCCTGATCGTGCCCGACCAGCGCGGGCGTGGATTGTCGCAGGATGATCCCGATCCGGCGAAATACCGGCCCGACATCTACGCGGGCGATATGTTCGCACTGCTCGCCAGTCTGGAAATCGAGCACCCGGCGATCATCGGCACGTCGATGGGCGGCTTGATGGCGATGGTGATGAACGCCATGCAGCCCGGCGCATTCCCTGCGATCGTGTTCAACGACATAGGTCCCGAACTCGCGCCCGAGGGTCTGGCGCGCATCGGCAGCTATGTCGGTGGTGGCAGCAGCTTTGCCGATTGGGATGAAGCCGCGCGCGCCTGCGCCGACATCAATGGTCAGGCATTCCCCGATTTTGCCGGGGTTGACTGGATGGCATGGGCGCGGCGCACTTGCCGGACCTTGCCCGATGGCCGGCTTGCCTTCGCCTATGACCCGGAAATCGCTCAAGGTTTTGCCGATATTGGCGACGGTCCGCAGGAAGACCTGTGGCCACTGTGGCAGATGCTGGGCGAAACGCCGGTACTGGCATTGCGCGGCGCATTGTCGGATCTGCTCACACTCGATACGGTCGCCCGGATGAAGGAACTTCACAAGGGGCCGTTCGATCATGCCGATGTGCCAAATCGCGGTCACGCCCCGTTGTTGGACGAACCGGTCGCAGTGGCGGCGATAACCGCCTTCCTGAAGGAGCATTACGGGTGAGCCCGAACCAAGCAGCGGCAGTCACACCTGCCAAGGGCGACCCGCACCGCAACACCGTTCTTGCGATGTTGCTGGTGGTCTACATCTTCAATTTCGTCGACCGGCAGATCCTGTCGATCCTCGCAGCTCCCATCCAGGCCGATCTGCAATTGAGCGACGGAGAGATGGGCCTGCTCGGCGGGATAGCTTTCGCCCTGTTGTATTCGACAATGGCGGTGCCGCTGGCCGCACTGGCCGACCGCACGAGCCGGAGCTGGGTGATCGCCGTCTCGCTTGCTGCGTGGAGCGGCTTCACCGCACTGTGCGGGCTGGCGACCAGTTTCTGGCACATCTTCCTTGCCCGGCTTGGCGTTGGCATAGGCGAAGCGGGCGGGGTGGCACCATCATACGCCCTGATCGGCGATTATTTCCCCAGTTCGCAGCGAGCGACCGCGCTGTCGGTCTATTCGCTCGGCATACCGATCGGATCGGGGCTGGGCGTGTTGATGGGCGGCTACATCGCGGCGACTGTGGACTGGCGCACGGCGTTCTTTGCCGTTGGCCTGGCAGGCCTGATCATCGTGCCGCTGTTCAAGTTCCTGGTGCGCGACAAGATCAAGCCGGTTCCTGTTGAAGGCGAAGCGGAGGAGTTATCCCGGCAGCCGACACTCAAGGAAACCGCCGCAGTCCTCGCGCGCAAGCGATCCTTCTGGTTCCTCGCCTTCGGTGCGTCGATGTCGTCGATGCTGGGTTATGGCATCGCCTTCTGGCTGCCCAGCCTGCTGATCCGCAGCTTCGGTTACGACCTTGTGCAGGCATCGCAATTCTTCGGCGCTGTTCTGCTCATCGGCGGCGTTGTCGGTGTGCTTGCAGGCGGATTGATTGCAGACCGTCTGGGCAACCGTGACCGCGCCTATTATGCCTGGCTTCCCAGCCTTGCCTATCTGCTGGGCGCGCCGCTATTCGCTGCGGGAATTTCGAGCAGCGATGCACAGGTCGCCTTCCTGCTGTTCCTCGTTCCGCAAGCGCTCGCCTATGTCTGGCTCGGCCCGGTCCTTTCGGCGATCCAGCATCTGGTTGTTCCTGCAGCGCGCTCGACCGCTTCGGCCCTGTTCTTGCTGATGAACAACCTCATCGGGCTTGGCGGCGGCATCTACGCGCTCGGAGCCTTTTCGGACCTGCTCACCCCGATCTACGGCGATGAGGCACTGCGCTATTCCATGCTCTATGCGCTCGTCCTCTATCTCGTTGCGGCATTGCTGATGGCACTGGCCGGGCCGTCGTTGCGCAAGGACTGGGTCAGCGAGGCAGGATAAATCCTGATCCCGGCTGCGACCAAGGTCGAATTGGCACGCCCACTTGTGCGTGTATGGTCGGAGGATGGGACAGGAAATCGCCGAAATCGCCCGTTTCCTCTCGTCCACTGCGCCGTTCGACGCTTTGGGCCGAGACGTCCTGGCTGCGCTCTCCCGCAAGATCACGATTTTCTATTACCGAGCTGATGAGATGATCCTGCAAGCGGGGCAGCACAATGACCGGCTTTTCATTGTCCGGTCAGGCGCTGTGGAACTGCGACTGGCAGGCGAGGAACTGACTGCACGGCTCGCGGCTGGAAGCTGTTTTGCCTACCCTTCGCTGCTGCGCGGCGGTGAGATACATAATGCAGTGCAGGCTCTGGAAGCCACGCTGGTCTATGCGCTTCCCGGCAAACAATTTCTCGCGCTACGCGAAGAGCATCCGGTGGTGCGTGAATACTTCGCCGAAGACGAGTCCGCACGCATCCGGCACGCACTGCGCAAGCGTGAAACCGAAGGTCATTCGAAGCTCGACACGACACATGTTTCAAGCCTGACGCGCAGGCAGCAGCTCGTCTCCGGCCTTCCAGGCATGACAATCCGCGCTGCCGCGCAATTGATGCGCGACCACGATGTGAGCACGCTACCGCTGTGCGAAGGGGAGCTACTGGTCGGCATCGTCTCAGACAAGGACTTGCGCAACCGTGTGCTGGCCGCGGGGCTTCCAGGAGACGAACCTGTAAGCCGTGTGATGACGCCCGATCCTCAAACGCTTTCCGCCGAACACAGTGTGGGTGAAGCGATGGCGCTGATGGCATCGGGCGGGTTTCGCCATATCCCCCTTCTCGACGAGAACGGGCAACTCGCAGGGATCGTCAGCGCGACGGATATACTCGCATTCCTGGGTCATAATGCCATCGACACCGGCATGGCCATAGCTCGGGCCAAAACGCCTCACGCCTTGGTGAAGGCGGCACTGCGAATCCCCGACAGTTTTGCACGAATGGTGCGGCAGGGACTGTCGGCGGCGCATGCCATGCGCTTTACCTCGGCCTTGGGAGAGGCGGTTCATCGCCGGGCCGCCGAACTGGTCGAGGCCGAGCTTGGCCCACCGCCTGTGCCCTATGCTCTGGTCGTCTTTGGCTCACTTGCGCGCGAGGAACAGTTGGTCGGGTCCGATCAGGATAACGGACTTGTGATCTCCGACCGGGGGGATGAGGCTGCAGAGGGCTATTTCGGGACGCTGGGCGCGCGGATTTCCGACCTGCTGGACGCCTGCGGTTTCGTCTATTGCAAGGGCGGTATCATGGCGAAAAATGCAGACCAGCGGCTCACTGCCAGCGATTGGCGGACACGTTATGCGGACTGGGTCGAACGGCCGGATGAAGACCGTATCCTGCGCGCGACGATATTCTTCGACATGCGCTGTGTGCACGGCGAGCGGAGGCTGGTCGAGGAATTGCGGAAGGATGTGCTCGCAATGGCAGCGGCCTCATCGATCTTCGCCAGTTACCTGGCGCGTGATGCACAACGCAGCCGGGTCCCGCTTGGCATTTTTCGCAATCTCGTGCTGGAGAACGCGGCCGATGGCACCAAGGTGTTCGACGCCAAGGCGCAGGCAATCATGCCGATCATCGATATCGCGCGCACCCAGGCACTTGCGTATGGAATTGTCGCCACCGGCACGCGGGAACGCCTGCATGCGCTCGCGGCAGTAGGCCGGATGGACAAGGGCGATGCGCAAAGCCTTGAGGACGCGCACTTGCTGGTGAACGAATTGCGCATTCGCCACCAGGCCGAACAATTGCGCGGCGGGGCGGAACCCGACAATTTGATCGCCCCGGCCACGCTTTCCCCCTTGGAGCGCGATTACCTGAAAGACGCGTTCAAGGTCATCAGGAGCGGGCTGGACTCGCTGCGACGCAACTTCGCGGGCGGCATCGCCTGACATGTTCGCACGGTGGCGATTCGAACGTGCCTTGCGCGGACTGGCTGAATTGGATGAACCTGTCTTGCGCCGCTATGCCCTCGCGGCCTGGCCGAATGCGGACCTGCCTGTCATCGAAGCGCCATTGCTTGCACTGGATTTCGAACTCGATGGACTGAAAAGAGATGCTCATATCCTGCAGGCTGGTTGGTTGCCGTTCAACGCCTGTTCGATTCCGCTGGAACTCGCTCAAGTCGCCGATGTGCACTGCGCGGCAAAACTGGATCGCAGGGCGGTGACAATTCACGGTATCGGCGAGGATCGTGCCGTGGCCGGACAAGCGCTTCACGAAGTCATCCTGCCCCTGATCGCCAGCCTCTCCGGCCGTATCCTCGTGGCGCACGGAGCTGATGTCGAGACAGCAGCCTTGCAAGGAGCTTGCCGAAAACTGTTCGAAATAACGCTTCCGGTCCGGGCGATTTGCACGCTCAAACTCGAGCGACATCTCGCTCCATCCTTAGTCGGTAATGGGGTTTATCGCCTTGGAGCAGCACGCGCGCGCTATGGCCTGCCCGAATACAGGGTGCATGACGCTTTGGGTGATGCCATTGCCTCAGCGGAACTGCTGCTCGCGCAGCTGGCCACAATGCCCGCTGACACGCGGCTGGGCCGGCTCGAAGCACTCTCTCGCTAGTCTCATACTAAAGTCGCTCTCGTCGTATGCCGGGCATCCTCCTAGCCTTGCGGGCAAGCTGCCGAACTGGGCTGCGAAAAAACAAAGCAAGGAGGGGACCGATGGTCGACGAAACACCGCCTGATTCAAGTCAGGCCGATGAGGGCGAAACAAACGCCACCGAGAACGCCTACTGGCGTGACAATTTGCGATTACTGCTCACGCTGATGTCGATCTGGTTTGTCGTTTCTTTCGGCGCCGGCATCCTTTTCCGCGATTGGCTCGACCAGTTTTCGCTCGGCGGATATCCGCTTGGCTTCTGGTTCGCCCAACAGGGTTCGATTTACATCTTCATGGCCCTGATCCTCTATTACGTCGTCAAGATGCGCTCGCTTGAGCGCAAGTACGACCTCGACGATTGAAGGGGGCAGTAGGATGGAAACGCAAACCCTGATCTACATCTTCGTGGGGCTCAGCTTCGCGATGTATATCGGTATCGCCATCTGGTCTCGCGCCGGATCCACCAAGGAATTCTATGTCGCCGGCGGCGGGGTGAACCCGGTCGTCAACGGCATGGCAACCGCCGCCGACTGGATGAGCGCGGCAAGCTTCATTTCCATGGCAGGCCTGATCGCCTTCCTCGGATATGACGCTTCTGTCTATCTCATGGGCTGGACCGGCGGATATGTGCTGCTGGCACTGCTTCTGGCACCCTATCTGCGCAAGTTCGGCCAGTTTACCGTGCCCGATTTCATCGGCACGCGGTATTATTCCAAGACTGCGCGTGTGGTTGCCGTGATCTGCCTGATCTTCATCAGCTTTACATATATCGCAGGCCAGATGCGCGGCGTCGGGATCGTGTTCTCACGCTTTCTTGATGTCTCGATTTTCTGGGGCGTCATCATCGGTATGGGGATCGTGTTTATCTACGCGGTGCTCGGCGGGATGAAGGGCATCACCTATACGCAGGTCGCGCAATATTGCGTGCTGATCTTCGCCTATATGGTGCCGGCCTTCTTCCTCAGCTTCATGATCACGGGTAATCCGATTCCGCAATTGGGTCTGGGGTCGCAGGTCAATGACGGTTCCGGGCTATACGTGCTGGAGAAGCTCAATCTGGTGCTGACCGACCTGGGCTTCGGGCAATATACCGATGGTAGCAAGTCGATGATCGACGTGTTCTGCATCACCTTGGCCCTGATGGTCGGTACGGCGGGTCTGCCGCACGTGATCGTGCGCTTCTTCACCGTGCCCAAAGCATCAGATGCGCGCAAATCGGCCGGCTGGGCGCTGCTGTTTATCGCCCTGCTCTACACCACCGCTCCGGCAGTGGGCGCATTTGCCCGTATCAACTTCATCGATACGGTGAACGAGACGAGCTACGCACAGGCACCTGACTGGTTCAAGAACTGGGAAAGCAATGACCTCATCGCCTTCCAGGACAAGAACAATGACGGCGTGATGCAGTACCGCTCGGGTGATGCCTTTGAAGGCGCACCGGTATTCGCTGAAGGAACTGCCGCATCGGGGGCTCGCGAAGTCACCAATACGCCCAACGCCGACAGCGAGAATGAAGTCTACGTCGATCGGGACATCATGGTGCTCGCCAACCCGGAAATCGGCAATCTGCCGGGATGGGTGATAGCCCTGGTGGCAGCTGGCGGCCTTGCGGCGGCTTTGTCGACAGCGGCGGGATTGCTGTTGGTGATCTCAAGCTCGATCAGTCACGATCTGCTCAAATCGACCTTCAGGCCGAATATTTCGGAGAAAGGAGAGCTGTTGGCGGCGCGTTTGGCAGCGACGGCGGCAATCATCGTGGCCGGTTATCTTGGCATCTACCCGCCGGGCTGGGTGGCACAGGTGGTCGCTTTCGCCTTCGGCCTTGCTGCGGCAAGCCTGTTCCCAGCGATCTTCATGGGCATCTTCACGAAGTTCATGAACCGCGAAGGAGCGATTGCCGGAATGGTGACAGGCCTCGCCTTTACCTTCGGCTATATCTTCTACTTCAAGCTGGCGAACCCGGAGGCGAATGTGGCGGAGAACTGGCTGCTTGGTATCTCGCCGGAAGGCATCGGCGTTGTGGGCATGGTGCTTCACTTCATCGTCGCCATCGTGGTTGCCAAGATGACCGCTCGTACGCCGATGGACGTGCGCCGTCTGGTCGACAGCATCCGCGTACCGCGCGGTGCAGGCGAAGCGCACGCGCACTGATTGTCTCGCGCAATCCAAACGGAGGGGCGGTGCTGCAAGGCGCCGCCCCTTTGTTTGCATCATCGCCGCTTTGAGCTAGCATCATCGGTCAGGGTAGAAGGACAGGCGTATTCTTATTGCGATCGCCATTATTGCCAGTGCCATCTATCTCGGCACTCTTTTCTGGATTGCCGCTCGTCGTGACAAGTCGACGCATGCCCCCAGCTTGCGGGAAAGCGGTTGGATCTACGGCCTTTCGCTTGCGGTATTCTGCACCAGCTGGACGTTTTTCGGAGGTGTTGGGACAGCTGCGACAGATGGTCTGCAATTCCTTCCGATCTATCTGGGTCCGATCCTTGTCTTCACGCTTGGGTACGGGCTGGTGCGACGGGTGCTGGCCCAGGCACAGGCCCAGCATTCCACCTCGATCGCCGATTTCCTTTCGGCGCGCTACGGCAAGAGCGCAGGGGTTGCTGCACTCGTCACGGTGATCGCGACCGTCGGTTCGTTGCCGTATATGGCGCTCCAGCTCCAATCGGTCGGCAGTTCGCTTGTCGCGCTTGATCCGTCGCTTGAACAGAGCGTCGCCATGGACGAGGTGGTTCTGGCCGTAGCGGTAAGCATGGCCTTGTTCGCGATATTGTTCGGGTCACGCCGGGCCGACCGAGCCGGCGACAATGCCGGATTGGTTCTGACGATCGCAATTGAAGCGGTGGTGAAACTGGTAGCACTGGTGGCTCTGGCCGTGGCCGCGTTGTTTGTACTTGCCGATGGTCCTTCGATACCGGCGTCGACGGTATTCAATTTTGGCCAGGTCGATCTGCGCTTCGGCATCCTGACACTTCTGGCAGCCTGCGCTGCACTGTGCCTGCCGCGACAATTCCATATGGCTTTCGTGGAAGCGCCCGGAGAGGACACCACGCCATCGATGCGCTGGGTTTTTCCTGCGTATCTGGCGCTGACTTCGCTGGTGATTGTCCCGATCGTGCTGGCCGGCATTAGTGCGTTGCCGCCAGAAGTGCCGCGCGATTCCATCGTCATGGCCTTGCCACTTTCGATGGGGAATGAGGCGCTGGCAGTGTTGATATTCATAGGGGGGCTTGCGGCATCGACGGGAATGATCGTGGTCGCCAGTGTCGCTCTTTCGACAATGATTTCTAACGACCTGCTCGCTCCGGTCCTGTTCCGGAGAGCGCTGAGCGGGGAAGGAGATCGCACCCGGCTTGCAGCGACCCTGCTCATTCTAAGACGCATCGTGATCGGTGCGCTGCTGTTTCTGGCATATTTGTTCTACGCGAGCTTCGGAGCTTCCACCACGCTGGCAGGGCTTGGAACGCTTGCATTCGCAGCTGCGGCACAATTTGCCCCGGGACTTGTTCTGGGAATGGTCAGCCGACACGGAAACCGTATCGGAATGCTCGCCGGCCTGACTATGGGGTTCGGGCTCTGGCTCGGCTTGCTCATCTTCCCGGCAGCGACCGGAACCGCGCCGGTCTGGCTGGTCCACCCTGACCCGCTGGTTTCGGGCGTATTGCTCAGCCTCGGCGCGAATGTGGTTATCTACTGGTTCGGTTCTGCCCTGTTCAGACCCTCGCTGGTTGATGCTGCCCAGGCCGCCGTATTTGTTGGCAGCACGGTTCCCGGACAGCTACCCGCCTATGCCACGCGCAAGCGCATCGCCGACATTCGCTTGCTGTTGGCGCAGGTCGTCGGACCCGATCGGGCCAAAGATGCTCTGGCCGGTTTGCCTCGCCCCTATCAGGACAGCGACCCCGCTGATGAGACGGTCCTTGCAATGGCCGAGCGTACCATCGCCGGCGTGGTCGGGTCGTCCTCATCTCGACTTTTGGTTTCCTCCTGGTCAGGCGGGGAGCCTGTCCCTCTGGCCGATGTCGTCGCTATGTTCGACGAGACAAGCCGCCGCCTGACTTTCAGCGCCGACCTGCTCCAGATTGCGATCGAGAATATCGACCAGGGTGTGGCGGTTGTCGATGCCGACATGAACCTCGTTGCGTGGAATAGCCGCTACACTCAGATGTTCGACCTGCCCGAGGAGCTGGCTTCGATCGGTACGCCGATTGCCAAGTTGATCGGCTATAATCTGCGACGCGGCAACACTTCCGAAGACGAGATCGAGGAACAGATCGAGCGTCGCCTCGAGCACATGCGTGCCGGACGCCGCCACCGGCTGGAACGCGAGCAGGCGGATGGCGTGATCATGCGCATTATCGGCAATCCGGCACCCGGCGGCGGCTACGTTACGTCCTATATCGATATCACTGCCGACAGGCGTGCCGAACAGGCACTCGAGAACAAGGTCACCGAGCGCACGCGGCAACTCAGCGATGCCAATGCGGCGCTTGAGAAGGCGACCCGATCAAAAACGCGTTTCCTTGCAGCGGCCAGTCACGATCTTATCCAGCCGCTGAATGCGGCCCGCCTGTTTGCTTCTGCTCTCGGCGAGGAAATCGGTGAGCACGATCCTGCGCGTAAGCTGGTGCGCGATCTCGATGGATCGATTACTTCGGCCGACCGGCTCATCCGGGCGCTTCTGGATATCTCGAAACTCGATGGTGGCGGGATCGAGCCAAAACTCGAAACCGTATCGCTCGATGATGTGCTCGAAGATGTCTGCCGGGAATTCGCACTTCAGGCACAGGCGAAAGGGATTGCGCTGCGGCGGGTACGCACCAGCGCCTGGGTCGAAACCGATCGCGCGCTGCTGGCCAGCGTCCTGCGCAATCTGCTCAGCAATGCCATCCGCTACACCGATAGCGGTGGCGCATTGCTTGGTGTGCGGCGTGCAGGGGATAGCATCCGCCTGTGCGTTTACGACACGGGGCGCGGAATTGCGCCGGAGGATGTCGCACGGATTTTTGACGAATTCCAACGCGTGGGTACTGCTGATCGCGAAGGTCTCGGCCTGGGTCTGGCCATTGTTCGGCGCATAACCGGATTGCTCGAAATCGAAGTCGAAACCACGTCGACGGCCGGGCAAGGTAGTTGCTTCGCCCTGCACATGCCGGTGGCATCATGGCGGATTGCACAAAAGCGGCAGCGTGTTCCGCGATCGACTGCACAACTGTCCAATGCACGGGTTCTGGTCGTGGACAATGAATACGCCGCGCGGGCAGCCTCGCGCGCGCTGCTCGAAAGGTGGGAACTGGACGTCACCGATGCACGTGGCGAAGAAGACGCCCGGAATGCTACGGAGGTTGCGCCTGATCTTGTCTTGATGGACTACAGGCTTGATGACGATGCCCGCGGCGATGCAGTTTACGAGGCGCTTTGCAAATATTGGCAGACGCGGCCACCGGTGATTCTATATACAGCCGAAGCCAGCGACGAAACTGCCGCTGCCGCTGCGGCGATAGGGGCCTATCGGCTGTTGAAGCCGGGCGCACCGGCAGCATTGCGTTCGATAATCGCAAGCGCCATTTCCGGGCATCGCGATCCGGATAGTCAGCCTGGACCGGCGTTAGCGTCCAACTGATCGACATCGAGTTTGGCGGAAAGCATCGCCGCTTGCGTCCGGCTTATCACGTTCAGTTTGCGAAAGATTGCGGTGATATGCGCCTTTACCGTCGCTTCGCTGATGTCGAGCTCATAGGCGATCTGCTTGTTGAGCAGGCCGGCACGCATTTGATCGAGAATGCGGCGTTGTGCAGGTGTGAGCGAGGCAATGCGCGCAAGATCTTCATCGACTTCGCCCTCTCCCTCGGGGAACCAGCTGTCGCCGTCGCGCACGGCAACCAGGGCTTCTCGCATGTTATCCAGACTGGCCGACTTCGGAATAAAAGCTGACGCGCCAAGCTGGGCAGCTGCGGAGTAAACGTGAGGCGTCTCGCTGGCGGAGACAATTACAACCGGCACGGCAGGAAAGTCCTGGCGGAAATCCATCAGTGCACTGAGACCGTGGGAATCTTCCATATGCAGGTCGAGCAGAAGGCAGTCCGCGCCGACTTCGACGGCCGCGCGTGCTTCGGCCGCACTCGAGGCTTCTATCTTTTCCGCATCGGGCCAAGCCGCACCAACCGCATGGCCCAGAGCTGTTCTAAACAGGGGATGGTCATCGGCAATGACGATTCTGCTAGGCATGGTCAGCGGTTCTGCCTTCCATCAATCAGCCTTTCAACCAGCGACGGGTCAGCGAGCGTGGATGTATCTCCCAGCGATCCGAAGTCGTTCTCTGCAATCTTGCGCAAGATGCGGCGCATGATCTTGCCACTGCGGGTCTTGGGAAGGCCATCGGTGAATTGCAGGTGATCGGGCGTGGCAATCGGGCCGATTTCCTTGCGCACCCATTGGCGCAGCTCGCCATGAAGTTCGTCGCTGTCGTCTTCTCCCTCCATCAGGGTGACGTAGCAATAGATGCCCTGGCCCTTGATATCATGCGGGAAGCCGACAACCGCGGCTTCGGAAACCTTCGGATGCAGCACCAGCGCGCTTTCGACTTCGGCGGTTCCCATACGGTGACCTGACACGTTGATTACATCGTCCACTCGGCCGGTAATCCAGTAGTAGCCATCCTCGTCACGCTTGCACCCGTCACCGGTGAAGTAACGTCCGGGGAAAGTGCTGAAGTAGGCCTCGTTGAAACGATCGTGATCGCCATAGACTGTGCGGGCCTGTCCGGGCCAGCTATGGCTGATACACAAGTTGCCATCAGTTGCGCCTTCAAGCGGCTCGCCTTCGTTGTCGACCAACAAGAGCTGGACGCCGAAGAAAGGCTTGCCCGCGCTGCCCGGCTTCATGTCGTGGGCGTAGGGAAGCGTAGTAATCATGTGGCCACCCGTTTCGGTTTGCCACCAGGTGTCGACAATGGGACACGTGCCCTTTCCGACCACGTCGTGATACCAGCGCCACGCTTCGGGATTGATGGGTTCGCCCACGGTTCCGAGCAAACGCAGCGATGAAAGATCGTGCTTGGTCACCCAATCATCCCCTTCCCGCATCAGCGCGCGGATCGCGGTCGGCGCGGTGTAGAAGATATTGACCTTGTGCTTGTCAATCACGTCCCAGAAGCGGCCGTGATCGGGGTAGTTCGGCACGCCTTCGAAGATCACGCTCGTGCCGCCATTGATAAGCGGACCGTAGGTAACATAGCTGTGCCCGGTGACCCAGCCGATATCGGCACTGCACCAGAAAACCTCGCCCGGCTGGTAGTCGAACGTATAGTGGAACGTGGTCGTGACCCAAACGCCGTATCCGCCGGTGGTGTGCAGTACACCCTTGGGCTTACCTGTCGAACCGCTGGTGTAGAGGATGAACAGCGGGTCTTCCGCATTCATATCTTCGCACGGGCAATCCGCGTCATTGGCGACATCGTGATACCAGTGATCTCGACCTTCCAGCATATCGATGTCGGCGCCAGTGTGCTTGACTACCAGCACTCCATCGACCGATGTGCTCTTGGCCACCAGCGGGATGGCTGCGTCGACATTTGCTTTCAACGGCACGCGCTTCGTTCCGCGAAGGCCTTCATCAGCGGTTACGATGAACCGGCTTTCGCACGCCTCGATGCGACCGGCCAATGCTTCGGGAGAAAACCCGCCGAAGACGACCGAGTGGATTGCGCCGATCCGAGCGCATGCCAGCATGGCGACAGCGCCCTCGATCACCATCGGCATATAGAGCGTGACCCGGTCGCCTTTCGAGATACCCATGGCCTTAAGCGCATTGGCCATGCGAACGACTTCGGAATGCAGTTCGCGGTAAGTAAGGCTGCGTGAGGGGCTGGAAGGGTCGTCCGGCTCAAAAATGAAAGCCGTTGTGTCGCCACTTTTTGCGAGATGCCGATCGACCGCATTGTAGCACAGATTGAGCGAACCATCGGCAAACCAGCTGATCTGCGGCGGATCGAACGACCATTCGCCAGCCTTGGTCGGGAAGGTCGACCAAACCATCCGCTTCGCCTGTTCAAGCCAGAATTGATCGGGCTCCTCGACCGAGCGGCGATAGAGCGTATCATATTGTTCGGGCGTGCAATTGGCGCTGGCTGTTGCAGCAGGGCGTTCGATACGATCGCGCATTGTCAGATCCTCCGTTTTTCTCGCTTTACACCAGCCTAGCGTGCGATGCCTTCCAGACAAAGGTCGTACGACCATGCGCTAATTGTTCGCAACGCAAGGGGCGCTCCATACCATCTCCAGAACACAAAGGCCGCGACGTAACGGGCCAACGCATAACGGGAGGTTTGGATGACCGGAATGACACTTCGCCATCGGCTCACTGCGGGATTGCTCGCTGCCAGTTGCATGATGCCAGCAGCGGCCCAGGCGCAAGATGATGCTTCGATGGAAGCACGAATTGCGCGTCTGGAGGCTTTGGTCGAAACTCTCGTCGAGCGGCTCGATACACAGGAGACACGGACATCCGGCCAGCAGGCCGAACTGCAAGCGCAGACCGAGGCGGTGCTCGTGGAAACGCAGGCGCTGCAGCAGGAGCAGGCACAGCTTGCAACGCAGGTAGCGGCTGTGACCGAAGAGCAGGAACGTGACGGCTTCTCGATTGGCAACACCCAATTCACGCTTGGCGGCTATGTGAAGCTGGACGCAATTTCACAGCGAACCAGCGGCGGTCAGGTGGGAAGCGGGAGTATTGTTCGCGACTTTCTCATTCCGGGTGCCATCCCGGTCGGGGGAACCGCGTCGGGCTGGGATACAGATTTCTCGGCACGCCAGACGCGCCTGAACATGCGCACCTCCACCGATGTAGGGCTCGAAAATCCCGTCGGCACATTTGTCGAGGTTGATTTCATGGTCACTTCCGGCGGTGATGAGCGCATTTCCAACAGCTACACACCCCGCATGCGGCAGGCCTATATGACCTATGGCGACTGGCTTCTCGGCCAGACATGGTCGACCTTCCAGAATGTTGGCGCGTTGCCCGAATCGATGGATTTCGTGGGCACCACGCCCGGCACAGTGTTCGAACGGCAGCCGATGATCCGCTATACATCCGGCGGCCTGCAAATCGCGGCGGAGCAACCGGAAACCACGGTGACGACAAGTTCCGGCGGACGCGTGCTCGCGGGCGATGATACCCTGCCGGATATGGTGATCCGCTACAATCACGGCGGTGACTGGGGTTCCTTGACCGCGGCGGGCATCGTGCGCAGCCTCAATGTGGCCGACGATGATTTCGGCATGGGAGACGATTCGGCCTTCGGATATGGCCTGAGTTTGTCTGGCCGTATCCGTGTCGGTGAGCGGGACGACCTGCGCTTCATGGGGACCGCAGGCGATGGGCTTGGTCGCTATATCGGGCTCAATATCGTCAATGATGCTGCGGTGAACATCAATGGCGAGCTCGATCCCATCTTTACCTACTCAGGCTTTGCCGCTTTCCGCCATTTCTGGGCCGACGATCTGCGTTCCACCATCGCAGGGTCCTACTTCAAGGCCGATAATCCCGTGATGCTGACAGGCAACCAGGTAACCGACGAAAGCTGGAATGCCTTCGTCAACCTGGTTTGGTCGCCGGCAAGCCGCTTCGACGTGGGTATCGAATACATGTATGCGGAGCGCATGCTCGAGAACGGCCTGTCGGGCGATCTTCAAAAAGTCCAGGTGTCCTCGCGGCTGTCATTCTGATTGCACTGGAGAAGTCAATTGTCGCTCGGGTTGCCGCCTGTGGCGATTCGCGTGCGCGAGTGAATAATCGGCGCGATTGACGTGTTGTGCGGATCTTCTTCTGCAAAATTCAAATAAGTCGAAGGTTTGCCAGACAGGCTGAAAGGTCGTTTGACACGTCGATCGAAGGTCGGATCCGATTTCCTTGATCGTTGTCGCCAAATTGACACAGCCTGTCCGCCCAATCGAAGAATATTGCGCGGTTGGACGTTTATCGAACTTCCCTAAGTCTCCGGAAAGCCGGTCGAATTCGAAATATTGTTTCGCTTTGCCTGCAGGCTCGGCGCGAGACATATCGCGATCCTTCGGCCCAACCCCGATCGCGGTTTATCGCGTTATTCAAATTGGTAGTACAGAAATATGCGAAAGGTCTAACAATTGGGTTGACAAACGGGTTTGTAATTCTAGCCTTCCGCACAAATAACTAAACGGGAGAGATGTTGTGAGGAATTCCAAGGGCGGCTTTTGCCGTCGCAATCGTGTTATCGCCAGCCTGCTGACAAGCAGTGTTCTTGCCCTCGGTGCTTCGCCCGCGCTTGCGCAGGATGCCGAAACTCCGGTCCAGACGGATGAGGGTGACGTCATCATCGTCACCGGTATCCGCGGCGCTCTGCAGAGCGCGCTCAACGAGCAGCGCAACGCCGACAGCCTTATCGAAGTCATCCAGGCGGAAGATATCGGTAAGCTGCCCGATCAAAACCTTGCAGAAGTTCTCGAGAACGTCACGGGTGTGCAGATCACCAGGACAGCCGGTGTCGGCACCGGCGTGCAGATCCGCGGTACGAATGACAACCGCACCGAAATCAATGGCGTTGGTACGCTTGGTTCCGGTACCGGACGTGGCGGCATCAGCTTTGAAGATATCAATGCAGCCATCATCGCTTCGGTTGAAGTGATCAAGGCGCCGACCGCCGCCACGACGGAAGGTTCCGTTGGCGGTACTATCAACCTGCGGACGATCCGTCCCCTCGACCTGACCGACCGCGTGCTGTCCGCACGTGTCCAGGGCGAATATAGCGAGCTGTCCGACAGCATCACGCCTCGCGTATCGGCAAGCTTTGGCGATCGCTGGGATACGGGCATTGGCGAAGTCGGCATCGTGCTGAGCGGAAGCTACGCCGAGCAGGAGGCGACTTCTTTCCGCCCGCGTGTCGACCGCGATACGCTAATCCCCCAGGGTTCGAGTGTAACCTCCACCGGTGCACCCGGTCCGGACTTCGATTATCTGGGTATTCAGTTCCTCAACCAGGAACTTGAAAACTTCGAATATGAAACCATCAACTTCGCCGGCACCCTGGAATGGGCTCCGGCTGACAATCTGCGCCTCTTCTTCGATGCGATTTACAGCGATCAGGAGCGTCGGCAGGACAGTTCGCGTGTTCAGGGATCGGGCGTAAGCTCACTTCGCTTTGTGAACGTGCCGGATTCGTTCGAGACCGTTAACTTCGGTACGCTTGGCGGTGTTGACCTCGGTTCGATCCAGGCCGCGCTGACCGGCACGATCCAGCCGAACCTCGCCGAAGATGACGATGATCCGAACCTGCGCTTTTCGAGCGATGTCGGCGCCCGTTTGACCACGAACGAAGTTTACCGCTTGGGCGGCGAATGGGGCACTGGCCCGTTTACCATGCGGATCGAAGCATCGCGCTCGACCTCGGACTCGTTCACTCCTGACCTCAGCACGACGTTGAACTTCATCAACCCCAATCCGCTGACGCCGCTCGATGGCACCAGCAACGACAACGCTGTCCCGTTCATCTACGATCTTTCGGGCGGCGCGCTGAGCTTTGGGGTCGACTTTGCTTCGCCGTTCGCACCGACGATCGACGATTTGCTCAATCCGGCAAACACCGTGCTGGACGCCGTTACGGTTGGCCGCAACACGACCAACAACAAGGAAGACGCGTTCCGGGTCGACTTCACATACGACATGTATGACGTCGTACCGTTTATCACGTCGCTCGATTTCGGCTATCGCTTCAACGACACCTCGACCGAGTTCAATCAGGTGCGTTCTACCTTCGGAACGGGTGCAATCGCCAACAGCCCGAGTGGATCGCTGTTCGCGGACCTGCTGGTTCCCGGTCCGAGCAACTTCGGTGATTTCGACGGCCGCACACTGGCTTTCAGAAACTTCCTCCTCGTCGATCCGGACCGTGCCTTCAACGATGCTGACGGCACTTTGGACACTTTGCAGGCCGCGCTCGCGACGACCAATGGTTCGATCAGCGATCCGTCACCAGTCCCACAGGGCAGCTTCTCGGTCGAAGAAGAAACCAGCGCCTTCTACGGCCAGGCAAACTTCGAATTCGGCCCGGTCCGCGGCAACCTTGGCCTGCGTTATGTGGCTACGTCGATCACATCCTTCGGTAACGAAGTTGCTGGAGGTGTCGTAACGCCGATTTCTTCAACCGGTGACTACGATCTGTTCTTGCCGCGCTTCAATGTGATTGCGGACGTTGCCGATGACCTCGTGCTTCGTGCCAGCTACACTGAAGACATCAATCGTCCCGATTTCGACGACCTGTCGCTCTCGGTCAATTTCCCGACTGGCCCGAACAATGCGGTGGCCATCGGTAACCCGAACCTGTCGCCTGAATCGGTCACGTCGTATGATGTGTCTGCCAGTTGGTATTTTGCACCGTCCGCGGTGCTGAGTGTCGGCCTCTTCCTCAAGGATCGCACGAACCTGTTCGTCACCCAGGAAGAAGCTGCCGCAGAAGACGCCAATGGCTTCCGCGATATTACGCCACCATGTGAAGGCGGTGGTATCTTCAATCCGCTGCCCGACCGCAACGTGTTGTCCAACGTTCCCGGTAACGGACTGTGTGTCCCGATCCAGACGATCGTCAACGATCCCGGCACGACCACCCAAAAGGGTATCGAAGTCGCATTCCAGTACGACCTATCGGACTTTGAGGACACGCTCGGGTTCGCATCGGGCTTCGGTGTGATTGCCAACTACACCTATCAGGAATTCAGTGGTGGTACGCTGGAGAACACATCGGATTCAGACAGTCGCGGCACGGCGATTCTCGAATCGAGCAGTGGCTTGACCGGACCGTTCACCGCGGTGCAGGGCCTGCTGGACTTCTCGCCGCACGCCTACAACGTCACGCTGTTTTACGAGAAGTACGGCCTTTCCGCCCGTGCCCGCTACACGTGGCGTGATTCATTCCGCACGCTGGACACAGCAGGCGGCGCGACACTGGGCAGCACGATCGGCTTCCCCGCGGTTACAGCGGCACGCGGTCAGCTCAATGCCAGCATCAATTACGATGTGACGGACTTCCTGAACGTCGGTGTCGAGGGTGTGAATCTGACCAAGTCGCCGATCGAACAATACTGCGTGAACGACGGTGCGCTGCTCTGCTTCCAGGGCTTGCCTGACCGCCGGATCGTATTTGGCGCGACTGTGAGTTTCTAACGCTCAATCAAGATCGCAAACATAAATCTGGAAAGGCGCCTCACGATGTGGGGCGCCTTTCTTCGTTTGGGCCGCAGGTTTGAGCCAAGGTTCACCCAGCTTGTGACAATTCCGTTACATTTAGGTCACAGTCAAATTGGTATTACAGGAGTTCTCAGATTGGCATGAACCTGTGGTTGACAACTGGTCTCGCACGTCTAACCTAAGGGCATAACAAAGTGTTTGGGAGAAGATTGATGGGTAATGGGGGAAGCGGCTCGCGCCGCTCGATCACTAATTCGCGTATTGTTGGCGGACTGCTCGCTAGTAGCGCAATGGTACTGGCCGCAGCGCCGGCAATGGCGCAGGACGCGCCTGCTGAACCGGCGGCACAGGGCGGACAGGACATCGTCGTCACCGGTATCCGCGGAACGATCCAGTCTTCGATCGTTGAAAAGCGCGAAAGCGACTTGATCGTTGAAGTGCTTACGTCGGACGAGATCGGCGACATTCCCGCACTTTCGATCGGTGAGGCGCTCGAAACGCTGACCAGTGCGGCCTCGCACCGTGAGCAGGGCGGTGCCACGGAAATTTCCCTGCGCGGTCTCGGCCCGTTCCTCAGTTCGACAACCATCAACGGCCGTGCCGCTACCAACGGTAGTGGCGATCGTTCGGTTAACTTTAGCCAGTTCCCTTCGGAGCTGTTCAATACGCTGGCGATCTACAAGACACAGTCGGCCAGCCTGATTGAGGGCGGCGTTGCCGGCCAGATCGCCCTGGAAACCATTGCGCCGCTGGAGTACGGTCGTCGCCGTTTCCAGGCCGACATCAAGATCCCTTACAACCCGCAGAACTTGGACATCGACGAAGACCAGCGCTTCCGTGACTTCGGTCACCGTGTGACGCTGAGCTACGTCGATCAATACGAGCTGGGGGATTTGGGCGACCTGGGAATTTCGCTTGGTTATCAGACCAATCGCTCGACCAATCCCGAGCAGGAAGCCAACGTCAGCAACACGATCCGTGCCTGCGTGCTCGACCCGACAACGACCAGTGATGGCGTGTTCGACGATGGCAATTGTGACACCAGCGGCTCGACAATCGACGGTCTTCGTGATGGCAGCGTTGCAAACGACTTTGTCATTGCCCGCAACAGCTACGCCTTCCGTCACAACATCACCGATGATGAGCGCGACTCATTCTTCGCGGCGCTCCAGTACCGTCCGTCTCCGACGTTCGAGATCAATGCAGATTTCCAATATGCCAATCGTACGTTTAGCGAGCAGCGTAGCGATCTGGGCTTCGTAGAAGGCCGTCGTATCGATGGTCCGGGTGATCCAAACCGCATCGACCTTCCGCTGATCTATACCGAAACGGGTGCCCTGCGTCAGTTCACCAACGAGCAGCGCATTGAGGCGACCAGCGAATATCTGGAGCGTACCGAAGACTACTACGGTGGCGGAATTGATATCGCTTTGGAAGTCAGCGATCGCCTGACGGTTACAGCAGACGTTTCATATTCTGAAACCCAGCGTATCGAACAGGCCGTACAGGTCCGTTTCCGCACCGAAGACAATGAAGACATCACCGGTGCCGCTGTCTGGCCGAACGCTTTTGAAAGCGACGGCTCATCCACCAACGACCGCGTCGAAACAGCCGTGCAGATCATGCAGAACGGTTCGCAGGCGTTGAACTTCTTTACTCAGAACTTCGATGTGACCAACCACGACCTGTTTGCCAATGATCCGCGCGTGCGCGCCGATCTCGAGCAGGATCGTTATAATTCGATCTGGGCCGTACGTGCGGATGCCGAGTATGAACTGGACGGCTTCCTGTCCTCGATCATGGTCGGCGCACGCTTCCAAGACCTCGTTTACCGCGATGTACCCGGTGCGCAGCGAGGCACCAGCCGTTTCGAAAATACCTATAACGACACCGACGACACGGGCGCATTGGCAGCTGCCAACCGCGAATGCCGGACAAGCTTCCCATCCACGGGGTTCCTGTCTTCGGTTTCGGGCGGCAATCCGCTGATTACCAATCTCGACGAGAATGGAAATGTGATTGGTACCGCCAATACCTACGCCACCTTTGATGCACTGTGCATCGTGCAGGTGCTCGAGCGTGAAGATCCTTCGGGCCTTTCGTTCGATGCCAATGGCGTGCCGATTTATCCGACGGGTGAATTCGATTCGGTTCAGAACAGTGACGTTACCGAACATAGTTGGGCTGGCTATGTGCAGGCCAATTTCAATGGTGATCTGGGTTCGACACCGGTTCGCGGAAACTTCGGTCTTCGTGTCGTGCATACCGAAGTCGAATCAACCGGCTTCCGCACTACGCTGAACTCGATTGTCGACAATTCGGACCCGATGGCACCGACGATCACTCTGGTTGAGGATACAGACAATCTCCAGACGGTAACGGGCGGCGGTTCCTATACGGAATTCCTGCCGAGCTTTAACCTGACGGCTGAATTGACGCCTGAAATCCTCGGCCGTGTCGCCGTCTATCGTGCGATGTCGCGGCCAGATCCGTCTGACCTTGGCTTCGGCCGAGCTTTCTCCATTGATGATGATGAAGAGTTTGCGACGATCGAAGAGGCGATTGGCGTCGTGACCGGTCTGGGCAATCCCTTCACCGATCCGCTGATGTCATGGAACGGTGATATCTCGCTGGAATGGTATCCCAACGAGGACACTATTCTTTCCGGTACCGCCTACTACAAGAGCTTCAACGGTGGCTTTGAGGCGATCGGTCAAACCGAAACCTTCAACATCGACGGGCAAGACGTCAACGCGTTGGTTCGCACGGTCAACACGACTGACGATACCAGCACGATCTACGGCTTCGAGCTGTCGGTTGCGCACCGGTTGAGCTATCTGCCGGCCCCGCTGGACGGGCTCGGCTTCAAGGTTGGCTACAACTATGCCAGTTCGGACTTCGAATTCGAAGACGACACGCTGGGTGCGATATCTACAGTCCAGCCGGACGGAACGATCACTACGGTCAACGGGCTAATCCCGCCTTCGAACATTTTCGGTCTCTCGGAGCATGTGCTGTCGGCACAGGTCTATTACCAAATCGGCGATCTCGACCTGCAGGGCGTGTACAAGTACCGTTCGGATTATTTCCAGCAGTTCGTATCGTCGCCAGGCCGCATACGCTACGTGGATGACACCAGCGTTTTCGAAGCGCGTATTTCCTACAGCCTGACCGACAATGTCACGGTTCGTCTGGAAGGGATCAACCTCTTCAACGAACCGCGAATCAACTACCGCGGTGCACCGGATGATTTTGGTGCAACGCAGCTCTACGGCCCACGATTCTTCGCAGGCGTTCGTTTCAAGTTCTGACCTTTGGGGGCGCCGGTGCTTCGGCACTGGCGCCCCTTTACAATTGGAGACTGGTTGAAATTGGTATGATCAGTTAATGGCGTGAGTTAGCACAGTACGGTGCATACGAATTCCGGGGCCGAGGATGACAACGAAGAGACTATACCAATCTATTGCAAAACAGATCGCCGAGCTGATCGAAGAAGGCGCTTATCCGCCCGGATCACGTTTGCCTGGCGAACGCGAACTTGCCGAAAAATTCGATGTCAGCCGCGTCACTATCCGGGAAGCCGAAATTGCCTTGCAGGCTGTAGGCCGGCTGGAAATCAAGACGGGTTCGGGCGTCTATGTCAGCGAAGGTCTGCCAAAAGCTGAAGAACTCCTCCCCGAAGCCAGCGCCTTCGAAGTGACTGAAGCGCGAATGATGATCGAGTCAGAAGCAGCGGCACTGGCCGCGCACCACATCACCGATGAGCAGGTCGACCAGATCGAAGAACTTGTTAATCGCATGGCTGAAGGGGACAAGGCTCAGGCCGACGAAGCTGACGAATTGTTCCACGAAACCATCGCCAAGGCATCCAACAATGCCGCCATCGTCCATAGCGTAAAGCAGCTTTGGCGGATGCGCGATACAATACCAAACGTCAAAGCCGTCTACGAATCCGTCTGCAGCCATGACGAGGAGCTTCGCAGCAATGAACATCGCGACGTGTTCCTCGCTTTGAAAGCCCGCGATTCGGCCGCAGCGCGCTCAGCAATGCGCGAGCATTTCAAGCGACTGATCGAAACCATGCTCGATGCCACGGAGCAGCAGGCGCTGGCCGAAGTACAGCAGCGCGCGAGCGAAAGCCGGGAACGGTTTCTCAGCACAGCCAAGCTCAAATAGCACCGCCAGTTGAACTGGTATGATAGATATCCAGATTTGGCATACAAATCTGGTTGACACCTTTGGCTGCGGCCCTATTGTCATTCCATAAAATAATGGAAGGACGAGGGATGTTTGGCAGGATTGCCCTGAGTGCGGCGGCTGTGTGCCTTTGGGCGGTGCCCGCGCATGCCGAAGATCGTATCGTCAGCAATCAGGAAGAGTATGCCGCAGCGCTTGATCAAGTCGGCGCTGGCGACACGATTACGCTCGCAAACGGTGAGTGGCGCGATTTCGAAATCGTCATCACCGGGCAGGGAACTGCCGATGCCCCGATCACGCTGACTTCTGAAACACCGGGCGGGGTTATCCTGACCGGGCAATCAAACCTGCGCATTGGCGGCGAGCACATTGTAGTGTCCGGGTTGGTTTTCCGCGACGGTTTCAGCCCGACCGGTGAAGTTGTTTCCTTCCGCCGCGACAGCGAAAATCTCGCGCGGAATTCCCGGGTAACCCAGACCGTCATCGACAATTTCAGCAAGCTCGATCGTACGGAAACAGATTACTGGGTCGCGATTTACGGGCAGAACAACCGTTTCGATCACAACCACCTGGTCGGCAAGACGAACCGCGGAGTCACACTCGCCGTACGGCTGAACACGGCGGAAAGCCGCCAGAACAATCACCGCATCGACCATAACTATTTCGGCCCGCGGCCGAACCTCGGTTCGAACGGCGGTGAAACGCTGCGCATCGGCACCAGCCATTACGCGGAATATGATTCGAACACGGTGGTCGAGAACAATGTCTTCGATCGCACCGATGGCGAGGTGGAGATCATCTCTTCGAAGTCGGGCGGCAATACATTCCGTGAAAACCTTTTCCTGCATTCACGCGGAGCGCTGACGCTGCGGCATGGTGACGGCAATTTGGTGGAGCGCAATGTCTTCCTGGGTGATGGTAAGGATCACACAGGAGGCATTCGCGTCATCAATCGCCGGCAGATCGTGCGCGACAATTACATGGAGGGACTGCGCGGCGATGGATTTGCCAGCGCGTTGACCGTGATGAATGGCGTGCCCAATTCGCCCGCCAACCGCTATGTCGAAGTGCAGCACGCGCAGATACTGCGCAATTCGATTATCGACAGTGACCGCATCACTTTCGGTGCCGGTGCGGACGAGGAACGCTCTGCCGCGCCATCGGACAGCTACTTTTACTCAAACCTGCTGGGCGGGCGTGACGGGGAAACCTTCCTCGAGGTCGACGCGGATATTTCCGGCATCGCGCTGGCGGGCAATGCTGTGATCTCGGGCCAGATGCATAGCGCGGTCGAGGCCATTCCGCGTTACCAGACCGAGATGGAGCGTGCGGACAACGGACTGCTCTATCCGGTCAATCCGGCGCTCGCCAATGTCGGCGCGCCGCGGGATCTGCGGGTCATGGCGCTCGATGAGGTCGGCGTTGACTGGTACCCCAAGCCCGGTGCTGACACCGAGTTTGGCGCTGGTAGTGAAATCGCGGTGGAAGCCTCGGCTGGCGCATTGCTGAGAGCTATTAACGGCGCCGCAGACGGCGACACATTGCTACTCGCGCCGGGCAATTATGACATTGAACGTACCATTCCTATCTACCGCACGCTGACCATAGCCGGTGCCGGTAACGGACAAGTGACTGTCACTTTTGCGCGGCCATCCTTGTTCGAAATGCGCGAAGGTGGGCGCTTGCGCCTGGCTAACCTGCTGATCGATGGTGCAAACGCTCCGGACTCTACCGGCAATGCCGTGATCCGTACCGCCAGCGTGCCGATCCGCGGAAATTTGCAGATCGAACTCGATCGCGTCATCGTGCGCAATCTCGATGTAAACCGCGACTTCGATGTCATTTACTTCGGGAAATCGACACTGGCAGACCGCGTCGATATCCGGTCTAGCATCTTTGAAAACGTGACCGGATCGGTGGTTTCAGCTTCGTCGGAATCCGATGACCAAGGCCGGTACAATGTCGAGTATCTCGACATCCGGGAATCAATCTTTCGTAATCTCACCGGTCCTGTCGCCCGGGTCTATCGCGGCGGACGCGATGAAAGCACCTTCGGGCCGCATGTTGATATCGCGCAATCGGTGATCGAGAATGTCGGAAGCGGTGCGGGCGTGTCGATCGCACTGCATGGTGCGCAGCGCACGAATATTTCCGAGAACGCCTTCATGGCGTCTGCGCCTATCGGGATCACTCACACCGTCGGCACTCCGGTTACCGCGATCACCGGCAATGCCTTCGAGCGCACTTCCGCACCCGAACTGATCGAGCTTGTCTACCCGGGCGAGCCACGTGTCGAGATGTCGAGCAACGTCCACACTGACGGAGAAGGCGCATGAAACGCATCCTGACCGCGATCATCTCCACCACTGCGCTGGCAACGGCTGCGCCAGTCCTAGCGCATGGGCATGAGGCTGCGCACGAGGCTGCTGCTGATGATGCTCAGCCCATGGAATATCCGGAACTCTTCGCTGCCGAGATGGAGCTGGCCGAGGAATTCGTGCACGGGATGATGGACGGCGGGATCGTGGTGCCTGTTCCCCAGGACCCGGGTGGCGGCTACACTCACGAACAGCACAAGCGCAATTACCGCGCGATGTATCTCGCCAGCAACCTTTATCGCGTTACCGGAGAGCAGCGCTTCTTCGACTACGTGCGCGACATGCTGCTCGAATATGCGGACCTTTATCCGACGCTGGGCGATCACCCGGCGCGGGCCAATCAAAATGTCGGTCGCCTGTTCTGGCAGGTGCTTAACGATGCCATGTGGCAGGTCCACGCAATCCAGGCCTACGAGCCGATCCGTGACGAATTGAGCGCGGAAGACCGCGCACGGATCGATAATGACGTGTTCCGCCGCGCATCCGAATTCCTCTCGGTGGATTCGGAGCGAACATTTAACCTCATCCACAATCACGCGACCTGGGCTACCGCCGCTGTTGGGATGACCGGCTATGTTCTCGAGGACGAGGATCTTGTCCGGCGTGCGCTTTATGGTTCTGCAGGTGACGGCGAGACGGGCTTTATCCGCCAGACCGAACTGCTGTTTTCGCCTGATGGCTATTACACCGAAGGCCCGTACTACCAGCGCTTCGCGATGCTGCCGTTCATGGTTTTCGCTGGCGCTATCGAGCGCAACGACCCCGAGATCGGAATTTTTGAGCATCGTGACGGTATATTGATGAAGGCGCTCAACGCCACCATCCAGCTGACTTATGACGGGTATTTCTTCCCGTTCAACGATGCGATCCGCGACAAAAGCCTGAATACGGCTGAACTCTACGAAGGCGTGGCCATTGGATATTCGGTGTCGCAGGACCCCGCACTTCTCGATATCGCCCGCCACCAAGGCCGTACAGTGATCACGCCGCAAGGTCTCGAGATGTCCCGTGCGCTCGATGCCGGGCTGGCCGAACCGTTCAATTTCCGATCCATGCTGCTGACCGATGGGCCGGAAGGCGATCAGGGCGCGGTTGCCGTGTTCCGCAGCGGTCAGGGGCCGATGCATATGGCAATGGTCGCCAAAAATGCTTCGCAAGGCATGGGGCATGGCCATTTCGACAAGCTCAGCTGGCAACTTTACGATCGCGGCAACGAGATTGTCCGCGATTATGGCGCAGCGCGCTTCCTCAATATCGAGGCGAAAGACGGTGGTCGCTACCTTCCCGAAAACGAAAGCTGGGCCAAGCAGAGTGTGGCCCACAATGCGCTGGTCGTAAACGAGCAGAGTCATTTCTACGGTGACCGCGACCTGGCCGACCAGTCATGGCCTACCCAGCACTATTTCAACATCGAAGACGGTTTTCAAGTCAGCGCTGCCGGGATCGACAACGCCTATCCCGGTGAGAATGTCGCCATGACCCGCGTGCTGGCGATGGTCGAGGTCGAAGGCCTTTCCTCGCCGCTGGCTCTGGATGTGCTGCGTGCGCAGGGGGAGGGCGAGCTCCAGTTCGACCTGCCGCTGCATTATTCGGGCCACATCATGCGGCTGGGATTCGACCCAGAGCGCTTTACTGCGGGCCGACCTGTGCTTGGGAGCGACCACGGGTACCAGCACATCTGGGTCGATGGCCGCGCTACGCCTGCCGCCGATCAGGGATTCATGACCTGGCTGCTTGGTGGCCGTTTCTACACCTATCGCTTCGTGCCGAGCGGCGAAATGGAAGTGATCCTGGGCGAAACAGGCGCCAGTGACCCGAATTTCAACCTGCGCCGTGAGCCTCTGGTCATCCAGCGCGTGAGAGGCAGTGGCAACGCGACCTTCGTCAGCGTGCTGGAATCGCACGGCCTTTATGACGGCGCGACCGAACAGACCATTGGCAGCGACAGCCAGGTCGCATCGTTGCGGCACGTACGATCGGGTGAGCACGATGTGGTGCTCGTCGAGACGCTGGCCGGCGAAAACGTTGCGGTGGCAATCTCGTGGGACGACGATCCTGAAGAACAACACAGCGTCACGGTAGATGGACGCGAAATCAGCTGGAGCGGATATGCGGCGCGCATTGCGCTCGGGCAGGGAGACAACTGAAATGGCAACCCGGCAAGTGACTGGTAGCGAGCGGTATATTCATGCAGACGCGACACCGATTGAAGATCTGGGGGACGGCATCAGCCGCCAGTTCCTCGGTTATGGACCCGATCTCATGGCCGTGCGCGTGTGGTTCGAAAAAGGCGCGGTAGGTTCGCAACATGCTCACCATCATGCGCAGACGAGCTATGTCGAAAGCGGCCGCTTCCTCGTCACCATCGATGGCGAGGATGCCGAGCTTGGTGCGGGTGATGGCTTCTACGTCAAGCCTCATGAAATGCACGGGGCAGTCTGTCTCGAAGCGGGCGTTCTCATCGATATGTTCAGCCCGATGCGCGAAGACTTCCTGCCAGGCGGAGAAGAAAGATGAAGGGCAAGCTACGCTATTGGATCGTCAGCCTTGTCGCGCTTGCGACGATCATCAATTATATCGATCGCGGCGCGCTCGGCTTTCTTTGGCCTGAGATTTCCACCGAGCTTGGCCTGACCGAGTTCGATTACGCAATCATCCTCAACGTCTTCACTTTCGCCTACGCATTCGGCCAGTCGATTTTCGGCAAGATTTTCGACTGGATCGGAGTGCGGTTGGGCTTTGTGCTATCGATCGTAGTCTGGTCGGCGGCAACGATGCTTCATGCAGCGGCCAATTCGCTGCTCGCCTTCACTGCATTTCGCGCATTCCTCGGTGTCTCCGAAGCGGGTAACTGGCCTGGTGCGACCAAGGCAAATGCCGAGTGGTTCCCGATCAACGAGCGTGCGCTGGCGCAGGGCATTTTCAACTCCGGCGCTGCGATCGGCGGTATCGTTTCCGCTCCCATAATCGGACTGCTGTTCGTATTCCTCGGCAGCTGGCAGGCGACCTTCATCGCTATCGGCGCGCTCGGCTTCCTGTGGCTGTTGCCGTGGCTGATTGTTTACAAGAGCGGCCCTGAAGCGCATCCGTGGATTACCGAAGAGGAACGCCAGTATATTCTCACCGGCCAGCGCAATGCGGAAACCAACGAGGTTGCCGACTATGCACCCGACACGAAGGAAATCCTCAGCCGCAAGGAAAGCTGGGGAGTCATCCTCGCAAGCTTTTTCATCGACCCGATCTGGTGGCTGTTTGTTGGCTGGCTGCCGATCTATCTGCTCAACACCTATGGCTTCGGTGTCGAGGAAATCGCAGTCTATGCCTGGATCCCTTATGTCGGGGCGATGTTCGGCGCCTGGTTCGGCGGACTGCTCGCGGGCAATCGCCTGAAAGCCGGCTGGACGGTAAATCGCACTCGCAAGACCGTGATTGCGCTTGGTGGCCTCATCATGCTCGTCTCGCTTCTGCTGACAACACAGGCAGCCACGCCATTGACCGCGGTGTTGATCATGGCGGTGATCCTGTTCGGCTTCCAGACTGCGATCGGCAATATCCAGACGCTTCCGAGCGACTTCTACAGCGGCAAGTCGGTGGGTTCGCTCGCCGGGTTTGCCGGCACTGCGGCGAAGCTGGCGGTAGTCGGGCTCAACTTCCTGATCCCGGTCATCACGGTCAATTCCTACACACCGGCCTTCGTGGTCGGTGCGGCACTGGCGATCCTGACGGTTCTGTCGATCTTCGTTCTGTGTCCGGAAATCAAACCACTTAAATCGAAAACGGCCTGAACGGCCTCACATCACAACTGATCACGCAAGGGGATTATAATGGGTAAATTCGCAGGAAAAACCGCCATCGTTACAGGCGGCAGCCGCGACATCGGGCGCGCAACTTGCGTCAAGCTCGGCAGCGAAGGGGCCAATGTTGTTGTCAATTACAACAGTAATGAAGCCGACGCCGATGCTGCAGTAGCTGCCGTAGAAGCTGCGGGCGGCAAAGCCATCAAGGTGAAGGCCGATGTGACCAAGGCGGCCGAGGTGGACGCGCTAGTAGCAGCGACGCGTGAAGCGTTCGGTGACGAGATCCACATTCTCGTGAATAACGCTGGCGGACTGGTCGCGCGCAAAAAGCTGGATGAGATGGACGAGGAATTCTTCAACTTCGTAATGCAGTTGAACATGACTTCGGCCTTCCTCGCCTGCAAGGCGACGGTGCCGCACATGCCCGAAGGCAGCGCCATCGTGAACCTTGCTTCGCTGGCTGGCCGTGACGGCGGCGGCGGCGGCGCGGTTGCCTATGCTACTTCAAAGGGCGCCGTGATGACCTTCACGCGCGGTCTGGCGAAAGAGCTCGGTCCGCAGGGGATCCGCGTGAATGCGCTGTGCCCGGGCATGATCGCCACGGCATTCCACGACAAGTTCACGCCTGACGCCGCTCGCGAGAATGTTGCCAATTCGACACCGCTAAAGCGTCAGGGCCGTCCGGAAGAAACTGCTGACCTGATTGCGTACCTCGCGTCGGATGAAGCTTCGTTCATCTCGGGCGCGAACTACGACATCAATGGCGGCCTGGCGTTCTCGTAAGATAGCAGGGACCGGCGGGCAGGGATGCCGGCCGGTTTCAGGATCGAAGATATAAGCTGCGGGCTGGCAGACGCTGGCAAGCGCGTGGGAGACTTGGCCAAGGTCGCCAGCACATCAAGGAAATGGGTTTAGTAAAATGGCGGATTTTCTTTCATTCGGTGAAATCATGTTGCGCCTCAAGACACCGGGGCATGAACGCTTTTTCCAGTCGCCTGCATTCGAGGCGACTTTCGGGGGCGGTGAAGCCAACGTGGCGGTTGCGCTGAGCAATTACGGTCTCGACGCGGGCTTCGTCACGGCTTTGCCGGACAATGACATCGGCGAAAATGCGATCATGGAGTTGCGTAAATTCGGTGTCGATACCGCGCATGTCAGCCGCTCGGGTGATCGGGTCGGCATCTACTTCCTTGAAACCGGCTCCAACCAGCGCCCGTCGAAGGTCGTTTATGACCGCGCCAATTCCTCGATTTGTAACGCCGGGCGTGATGAATTCGATTGGCCGACCATTTTCAATGGCGTCAAATGGCTGCACATCACCGGCATCACGCCCGCGCTAAGTGCATCTGCTGCCGAGCTCTCGATGGACTGCGTGAAAGCCGCAAAGGAAGCTGGGGTAACCGTTTCGTGTGACTTCAACTTCCGCGGCAAGCTCTGGAAATACGGCAAGACCGCACCTGACGTGATGCGCGAACTGGTCAAATATGTCGATGTCGGCATTGCCAATGAAGAAGATTGCCAGAAGTCGCTCGATATTACCGTCGATGTCGACGTGGAATCGGGTGAACTCGACACTGCCAAATACGAGGCACTGGGACAGAAGGTGCTCGACATCTATTCGGACATGCACACTATTGCGATCACGCTGCGCGAAAGCCTCAGCGCGGATCGTAACAACTGGTCCGCCTGCCTGCGCACCCGCGACGGTGGCTTCAAACTGTCGAAGAAGTACGAGCTCACCGATATTGTTGATCGCGTCGGTGGCGGGGACAGCTTCGCCTCCGCACTGATCTACGGCCTCAATGCCTACGAGGATCGCCAGCAATCGCTGGAATTCGCCGTGGCGGCGAGCGCGCTCAAGCACACCATCCTCGGCGATTTCAACCGTGTCACGGTTTCCGAAGTTGAAAAGCTGATGAGCGGTGACGGATCTGGACGTGTACAGCGCTAGAAACGACTAGCGCCTTACGTCCCGACCACCCTGTTCGAACGCGGCGAGATCATCGCGGCTGAACAGCGGCATGTCGCCGGGCAGGCTATGTTCCAGCACAGCCAGACCAAGGCCTGCCCGGGCCATGCTTTCGACATCGGCTCCTTCCAGATACTTGTGCAATACGCCCGCCGCAAAGGCATCACCGGTGCCGATACGATCGATGATACCTGTCACATCGACTTCGCCGGTCGAAGCTGATGCGTCGGGCAGATCTACGCGCGCCGCGATGCGGTGGTGATCGACATCGATAACATGGCGCGCGGTTGAAGCGATAAGTTTGAGGTTGGGAAAGGCGGCAAAGCCCGCTTCAGCGGCCTCTCGGCGACGGTCAAGCCCATCACCGTCGAACTCCTTACCGGTCAGCAGGCTGATGTCCTTGTGATTGCCGAACAGGAGGTCAGCCTTGCCGATGATTTCGGTCAGGATCGTCTTCGGGTCGCTGTCCCACGCAGCCCAGAGTTGCGGTCGGAAATTTCCGTCGAAGCTGATCGGGACGCCCGCCGCACGCGCTGCCTCCGCTGCGGCGAGGGCGGCTTCGGCGCTATTGGGTCCAAGCGCGGGCGTAATTCCAGAAAGGTGCAACAGAGCGGCGCCTTCGAGCGCGGACTCAAAATCGAACAGCTTCGTTTCGGCTCTGGCGAATGTCGAGCTGGCCCGGTCATAAGTTATTGCGGAAGCCCGTAGGCCCTGGCCCTGCTCGAGGAAGTAGAGGCCCATCCGGCCCGGCGCGTTCGTCACGCTTCTTACATCGACACCGCGTGCCGCGAGTGTGCCAACTGCCAGCCTGCCCAGCGGATTGTCGGCAACGCAGCTGACCATCTTTGTCGAGTGCCCAAGACAGGCCAGGCCAGCGAGTACGTTAGCCTCTGCTCCGCCGACTTCGACATCGAGCGACTGCGCCTGGGCAATCATTTTGCGGCCGGGCGGAGTGAGCCGCAGCAACAGCTCACCAAAGCCGACAACCTGTCCTTTTGAACTGCTCATGCCTTAAATCCCCGCCATGCCCGTGCCCGGTCCTGCGCCGCCGGATTTGGCAGTGACGCTCGGACCCGTTGACCGGTGCTGTGAGGGAGCCTCACCCATCACACGAAAGAGATATAGGGGCTTCGCTGCGATGTATAGCGGCCTGCTCATGCAAACGTATTCTCAACAGTCTCCCGTCGCATGTTCGTGGATCGGCGATGCCACTTCACAGGCGTGTCATTTCGTGTAGCTAGAAAAGCAATATGATCAGAACAATCGCAACAGCATTCGCCGCCGCAGGGCTTATTGCAACGACGCCAGCCCAAGCTTGGGGTCCGATAGGCCATCGCGTCACCGCAGAGATTGCCGAGGACAATGTCAGCGGCCGCACGCGCGCAGAGATCGCGGAAATCCTTGGCACCGAAGGTCTTCCTGAGGCCAGCACCTGGCCTGATGAACAACGCTCCAACCCGGCCTCTTTCTGGCAGGAGAGTGCAGGTTCGTACCACTATGTCACGCTTCCCGAGGGACGCGGAGTCGAGCAATTGCAGCACCCGCCAGAAGGTGACGCGCTGACTGCTTTGGCGAGTTTCACGGCTACATTGCGCGATGATACTGCCACGCGCGAGGAGAAGGCGCTGGCACTGCGCTTTGTCGTCCATCTTGTGTCTGACCTGCATATGCCCCTTCATTCCGGCAATGGTACAGACCGCGGCGGTAATGACGTGGTCGTCGACTGGTTCGACGAAAAGACCAACTTGCACTGGGTATGGGACGAAGGAATGATCCTGCGCCAGCAGCTGTCCTACTCAGAATACGCGGATCGTCTGGAACGGCGGATCGGGCCTGTGCAAGTACTTGCCTGGTGGGACAAGACCCCGACGAACTGGGTTGCCGAAAGCGCGACATTGCGCGACAGGATCTATCCTGAAACCGGGCCGGAACGAGGCATGGGTACGCAGGATTCGCCGGTCACCATCGGCTATAGCTACCACTGGACCTGGATGCCGAGCGTGGAACAACGGCTTGCCCAGTCGGGCGTCCGGTTGGCAGCTTATCTCGACTGGGTATTTGCCGAGCAATAGGCTAGTGAAGGCCTTTAATCATTCTTGAAAACGGAGCGTTTGTGGCAACCACGACGGGTGAAATAGACAGTATTCTCGACCAATTGGAGGCAATCTCGGACGCTTCCCGGTCCAACCTTGTTGCGGCACTGGGCCGCTATGCCGAAGATCGCACACCACCCGACCCAAAGCAGCGCGCGAAAGGCATTTTTGCCTATCCCGAGCTAACCCTGCGCTACGCCGATGATGAGAAGGCAAGTCATCCTGCCCGCTCCTTCGCCCGGCTAAATCAGCCCGGCACCTACACCAGCTCGATTGCCGAACCGGGTCTGTTCCGCCCGTATCTTAAGGAGCAATTGCAATATCTTGTCGAAGATTACACCGTCGAACTTGAAGTCGGCCTATCGGGCGACGAAATTCCCTATCAATACGTCCTGGATGGCGGCGCGCTTGAGCTGCAAGGCGCCAGCAGCGCGGAACTGACACGGCATTTCCCGGCTTCGGACTTGGTCAAGATCGGGGATGAGGTCGTCGATGGCACCTGGATCAGCCGCCGCGACGGCGAACGCCCGCTGTCGTTATTCGATGCGCTTCGAACTGATTTCAGCCTCGCCCGCTTGCGGCACTACACCGGCACGCCTGCCCGACATTTCCAGCGCTATGTGCTGTTCACCAATTACATCCGTTATGTCGAGGAATTCATCGATTTCGCGCTGGCCGAGCTCGCCGATCCGGAGAGCCGCTATAAACGTTTTTCTGCGCCCGGTGTCGTAATCGAGCGCGGCGATCTGGAAGGCGCGCGCGCCAAGGTAACGGCGGGGACATGGCGCAAGCACCAGATGCCCGCCTATCACCTTGTCGGGAAAGACAATTCGGGCATCACGCTGGTCAATATCGGCGTTGGCCCCTCCAACGCCAAGACGATTTGCGACCACATAGCGGTGCTGCGACCCGAGGTATGGCTGATGATTGGCCATTGTGGCGGATTGCGACCCAGCCAGACCATTGGCGATTACGTCCTGGCGCACGCCTATCTGCGGGACGACAACGTGCTCGATAATGAGATCCCGCCCGAAATTCCTATCCCGCCAATCGCCGAAGTTCAGACAGCGATGTTCGATGCGGCGCGCAACATCACAAGCGACAGCGACGAGCAGCTCAAGCGACGCCTTCGCACCGGCACGGTCGTGACGACCGACGACCGTAACTGGGAGCTGCACTACACCCGCTCTGCCTTGCGCTTCAACCAGAGCCGCGCGGTAGCAATCGACATGGAATCGGCGACGGTTGCAGCACAGGGTTACCGCTTCCGCGTACCTTACGGCACGCTACTGTGCGTGTCGGACAAGCCTTTGCATGGTGAGATCAAACTGCCGGGGCAGGCCAATGTCTTCTACGAGCGCTCAGTCAGCCAGCACTTGCGGATCGGGATCGAAACGCTTGCCCTGCTGAGCAAGGTCGGCGGCAGCTTCCACAGCCGCAAATTGCGCAGCTTTGACGAGCCGCCGCTTCGCTAGCTCAGTGGCGTAAGGTCACGCACCCGGCCACAGACTGGCACGGTCAGCTCACCAGCGGCGACATAGGCCTCCAGCGCGTCGATATCGAAGCCGACATTGGCAATTTCGGGCACCTGAGAAAATTGCGCAAACCCGTCCCCGCCGCCGGCAAGGAAGCTGTTTGTGACAACGCGGTAGGTTCGTGCACTGTCGAGCGGTTCTCGGTTGATTAGCAATTCTTGCACGCGCTGGTTCGCAGGCCGGTTTCGATCAAACGTGTACTGCACGCCATGCGAAGGGGTCAGGAGCGAATCACAAATGCTTGCCGGACTTTCGTTGCAAAATTGCTGTTCGAGGACGGTGCGGATCTGCGCTCCGGTCATTTCCAGCACGATCACTCCATTGCCGAAAGGAGCCATGGCGGCGAGCTCTCCGTAAGTCAGGACGCCGTCATTTGCGCCCGAGAGGTCTGTGCGCACGCCGCCAGAATTGACGATTGCAAAATCGACGGGCTCGGGCAGGGCAGCATTGGCGGCGGCAAGGTAGGCGTCAGCCGTCAAGTCTTCTGACGGGTCGTCGCTGCAGTCTTCGCCGTGCTCGCCAGTATCCTTGATCGTTCCCACGGCCCGGTTGGCTACAGGGCCTGAGGCTTCTGCATAGACGGCCACGAGACTTGCGATTGCCGTATCACTACCCGCGCTTCCATCGACCGGGGTGTTGGTGCCACTTACCGAAACGACCGCATCTCTCTCAGGATCGACTTTCATGGTGATATCGGTCACGAAACCGCCATAGCGCCCGCCGGAGGTCAACAAGGTTTCGCCGCCCGCTGCGTTGGGGACTGAGCAGACGTATGCCTGGTGCGTGTGGCCGGAGACGACAACAGAAATCGAGGGATCAAGCCGCTCGACAATCGGCACGATCGAACCAGAGAGGTCGGGGCAGCCGGCAAGAACGTATTCTCCAGCCACTTCGGCACCTTCGTGAATGAGGAGGACTACGGCATCGGCGCCCTGTGCGCGCAAGCCCGCTGCAAGAGCGTTGGCTGTCTCGGCTTCGTCGAGGAATTCATAGCCCGCTGTTGCCTGTGCAGAGACCAGAACGGGCGTGCCTTCCAGCGTAAGGCCGATAAAACCGATCCTTGCTCCATCGACTTCGCGCATCGCAGTTCCGGGGAATAGCGTTCCGCCTTCATCGTCGACCACATTGCCCGCGAGATATTCAAACCCGGCTCCTGCAAATGGCTCCACACCGCATGGTTCACGCAAGGTGAATTGTTCGCATCCCCCGTTCTGCATCCGAAGCAACTCCTGCGTCCCGCGATCAAATTCGTGATTGCCGACGGAGGCGACATCCAGGCCCATTCCGGACAATGCGCGGATCGATGGCTCATCGAGGAACAATGCCGAGATGAGCGGGCTGGCACCCACGAGATCGCCTGCCGCCACTGTTATCGAATTGACCTGCCGCAAACCAGCCAGGGTCGCCGCCAGTTGCGCCGCGCCCCCCAATTGCACCTGTCGAACCTCGCCGTCCTGCTCGAAGGAGTACACCCGCTGCGGCGTTTCGAGATTGCCGTGAAAATCGTTGATCGCGAGGATCTGGACGGTGACCGGTTCGGCAGGAGCATCGGCAGGCGTGGTAGCGCAGGCAGAGAGCGAAATGGTGGCGAGGAGAGCGGCGCAGAGCTTTGTTTTCATGCCGCCCCTTATGCCAAGAAGGATGACAAAAGAAAGGCGGCGGCGCTCTTTCGAACGCCGCCGCCTCCATGTTTCGACAAATGCTGTCGCTGGGACTTAGTAGCCCAGGATCAGCGAGATGCTTGCAGCGCGCGGGGCACCGATCTGGGCGAAGCCAAATCCATCCAGCGAACCGCCGAAGAACCCGATGTAATATTCATCGAAGATGTTCGTTACGTTCACCTGCACTGCCGCATTCGTACCATTGGAGAATTCGGCAATGTTGTAGCGCAAGTCGAAGTCGACCAGCGTGTAGGACGGTGCCCGATCGGTGTTCAGATCGTTGATCCAGCGCGGACCGGTGTGCTTGGCCTGCACGCCGAGTTCCAGTCCGGCGAAGTGTGCCTGGGCACGGCCACCGAAGCTGTAGCTTGGCGTACCGGACTCTGCATTGCCTGCCGTCGGGATGAAGATCGGCGCGCCGGTACCGTCGACGCCTTCCTGCACATCGTCCTGGATCTCGGATTCATTGATCGAACCGAAGACGTAGAGCAGCGTGTTGTCGGTCGGCGAGAAGGACAGCGAACCGTCGAGACCATACTTGTCGACCACGCCAAGGTTACGGAACACGACCGCGCCTTCACCGTTACGCGCTTCCGGATCGAACGCCGATGCGAGGCGATCATTGTAGCGCGTGTACCAACCGGCGAGCTGTGCCTGCACACGGCCGCTGGTGAAGCGGAGACCTGCGTCGAAGCTTTCGGTGGTTTCCGGAACCGGGCGCGCACGCTCGTCTTCAGGGATGTAGAGCGAGTCGTAAAGCGGATCAGTACCGGGCACCGAGAGACCCATGTTGAAGTTACCGAATGCCGACAGGGCATCTGTAAGTTCATAGGTGAAGCCCAGCGAAGGCAGGAGCTTGTCGTAATTGTACTCACGCGAAAGCGGTCCGACATGATCGTCGTTCAGCGCTTCATACTCGGACAGATCCTGGCCAGGGGTCGGACAGTCCACGAAGCCGTTGATCGAGGTCGTGTAGCAGTTCTGGTTCAACTCACGTGTGAAGAACGGCATCCGCAAGCCGGCAACGACGTTGAGCGGACCAAAGCGACCCGAATACTCCGCCGAAAGCTGGTTGAGGATGGCGAAGGACTTGCGATCACGCTTGTTCACTTCATTGCCGAACGTATCGAGCAGCGGTGTGTCGATGGCGTAGATGTCCAGGATCTCGCCATTGGCCTGCATACCGGTGATCTGGCCGGTCTGACGGTGACGGGCATGATCCAGCGTGTAAGCGATACGCGCACGGTGGTCTGAGCTGATGTCGTAGATCAGGTTGGCCACGAGACCATAACGGTCGGTCGTCGTCTGGCTCGGGTCGTTACCTGCAACGCGATCAAGCAGATCACCGTCACCGTTGAGGTCACGGCCGAAATAGTAGCCGCCGTTGAAGGCACCGGTCAGGCCCATAGTCCCGCCGAACGGAGTGAAGAATGATTCACGCAGGTCATCGGGTCCGCCACCGTTCGCCTTCACGTACTGGTAACTTGCATCCAGTGCGAAGGTGAGCGGATCAGCGATGCTGAACAGCGAGTTGAAGCGGACGTTACCGGTCCGCGATGGGTTGAAACGGCGGTAGAAAGCAGCACCGCAGTCACCGCGATCGTTGTAACGTTCGGAAACGCCAGGTGTCCCGCCGCTGCCGATCAGGACATTGCTGTCCACGGTGCAGGGGAATTCGCCAGAACCTTCGTAAACTGTGAAGCGTTCCTCGCGAGTGAATCCGCCATCGTAGAAATCGAGTAGCGTGCTCAGGCGCTCAGAACCTGCAAAATTGTTGACGTTTTCGTTGAAGTGGCCGGTCAGCGAGACGAAGTCGCCGTTGGTACCAATATCCTGCCAAATGCGGGCATTGAGCTGCGTCTTGTCGACTTCGCCGTACGGATTGTAGGGCACGCCGTAGTTGGTGTAGCTGACCGCGCCGAACATCTTGAGGCCGTTGCCTGTGATGTCGCCCGTATCGAACATGACGAAGCCGCGGTAGTAATCGGTGTTTTCCGCTCCATCGGCGAGAACCTGGCCGTAAGATGCCGTAGTGGTGATCGCCATGAAGTCCGAAGGTTCGCGCGTGCGGATGTTGATGGTGCCACCGGCTGCCGAAGCGGTCGGGCTGTCTACGTCGGTCGTGCCGAGGTTCACGTTGACCGAGGACAGGACTTCGCTGTCGACCTGCTGGTTGGTGTACAGCGCGTAGTTGCCGCTATCGTTCAGCGGAATGCCGTCCAGCGTTTGCGACACACGATCCGCACTGAAACCGCGGATGGTGAAGCCACCGCCCGAGGAGCCCCAAGGGTCGTTGTTCTGGAAGCTTACGCCAGGGACCAGGTTGACGATGTCGTTGACAGACTGGCCGGGACGTTGACGACGGATGATTTCTTCATTCAATTCCTGCTTCGCACGCGGCGTTTCAGGAATTTCGATGCCGCCGACGTCGCGGTTTACTGAACCGGTGACGACGATGGTCGTCTCTTCGAAGTCGGTGGAGCCCGTCGACTGGGCCGATGCCGTGCCGGCAAAGCCAGCGCTCACGATGCTCGCTACACTGGCAGCGAGAAGAAACCTGATTTTCATGTCCCTGAATTCCTTGTTTTGGGATTGACTGACCCGGAGAGGGCTGCCGGTCGGATAGTGACCAATGGGGACACTTTTCTTTCATCGATGTGACACCGCAACGTCTTACGGTCACATCACGGGCATTTCTTGTGGGCTGGGGTTGGTTTCGCACGCAACTGTTGCTGCAACGCAACAAACAAACGGCTCTCAAGGCGCGAAAACGGCTCGAATGGGCCCGACTTCGTCGAAATCGAGCGAATCGGCTGACACTGATGTCAGGCCAGTCCGATTTCGCGCAGGCGCTGCAGAAGGAACTCGTGCGCGGTGATCGGTGGAGCAGGGTTGTCGCCTTCGTCCACGCATTGCGGCAATGGCTCGATCAGGAAGTCTGGACGAAAATGCAGGAAGAACGGCATCGAGTAGCGCGACCGCCGAGCCGCCTTTCCGCCCGGATTGACTACGCGGTGGGTTGTCGAGCGCAGCCGGTTGTTGGTCAGCCGTTCGAGCATGTCACCCACGTTCACCGCCAGTGCGCCGGCGGGAGGAGAGACCGGCACCCACTCATCCTGCTTGTTGAGCAGTTCCAGCCCGGCCTCTTCTGCGCCCAATAGCAAGGTGATCGTGTTGATATCGCCGTGCGCTGCAGCGCGGATGGCACCTTCGGGTACATCGTCACCGAGCGGAGGATAGTGCAGCAGCCGCATGACCGAGTTACCGTCCGCAACCGTGTCTTCAAAATAGTCGTCTGCCAGCCCGAGATGCATGGCGATGGCACGCAGTATGGTGTCGCCTGCCTTCTCGAACTCGGCAAAGAGCTGCTCGAACGTTTCCCGGAATCCGCTGATTTCTTTCGGCCAAATGTTGGGCGCCATCATGTCGGAGAAGCGGTGCCCCTCGGGCAGCGAGCGGCCAACATGCCAGAATTCCTTGAGGTCATGCACCTGCGCATCCTTGGCGATCTCGGTGCCGAAGGGCGTGTAGCCGCGCGCTCCTCCTCCCCCTTCGATATGATAGCCACGCTTCACATCGGTTGGGAGGGCGAAGAAAGCCTTTGCCAACTCCTCTGCACGGTCGATCAGTTCCTGCGGGATGCCGTGATCGCGCACGATGGCAAAGCCATATTCGGCAAAGCTGCGACCCAAGTCGTCGGAGATATCTTCGAGTGGCTTTTCGAGCGAAATCGAAGCGAGAGCGGGCATGGTCAAGGTCCTCAATACGGTAGGACGAGCCCGGCCAATGCCGCGCTCATTAAATTGGCGAGCGAGCCTGCAGCCAGTGCGCGCAAGCCGAGTTTGGCAATCACAGGGCGCTGGTTCGGTGCGAGCCCGCCTGTCACAGCCATCTGGATAGCGATCGAGCTGAAGTTGGCAAAGCCGCACAGCGCGAAGGTCACGATGGCACGGCTGCGCTCGGTCAGTTCACCGCCGGTCATGGCGCCCAGTTCGATAAAGGCGACAAATTCGTTGAGCACGATCTTGGTGCCGAAAAGGCCTCCGGCAAGCTGCGCCTGCTGCCAATCCGATATGCCGATCAGGTACATGACCGGCGCAAATACAAAGCCGAGCAGTTGTTGGAAGCTGACGTCAGGATAGCCGAACCAACCGCCAATCCCGCCGAGAATGCCATTGGCAAGTGCGACCAGCGCGACGAATACCATCACCATCGCACCGACTGCGACCGCCAGCTTTACGCCGGTCTGCGTGCCCTGTGCAGCAGCTTCGATGACGTTTGCCGGGCGGTGGCCTTCCTCGAATGTCTCGGCCACTTCGACTTCATGCGCCTTGCCACTTTCGGTGAGCGCGGCAGGTCCTTCCGCACTGATCCGTGCATCGGGCAATTTGATTTCTTCCATATCTACGCCAGAAAGCTCCGCTGCATCGCGGGCGAGGTCGCTTTCATCATCGGGCATGATGATCTTGGCCATCAGGATACCGCCCGGCGCCGACATGAATGCCGCTGCCAATAGGTAGGGAACGGCCTCGGAACCGATAAAGCTCGCATAGGCAGCCAGGATTGTTCCCGCGACACCCGCCATGCCCACGGCCATGAGCGTGAACAGCCGGCTGGGTGACAGCGCCGCGAGATAGGGGCGCACAACCAGCGGGCTTTCCGACTGGCCGACAAAGATATTGGCCGCGCTACCAAGCGCCTCGACCTTGCTGATGCCGGTGATCCAGCCGATTGCTCCGCCAACCCAGCGTACCAGCCTTTGCATGATGCCCCAGTGGTAAAGGATCGAGACTATGGCCGCGAAGAACACAATCACCGGCAGGGCGGCGATGACGAAGGTGTTGGTGAAAGGATTCGAACCCATCGGGCCGAAGATCGCCTCGATGCCAATCACGGAATAGCCAAGCAGCGCGATCACGCCGTTTGACAGGAACTGGATCGCCTGCACACCCCAAGGCGTGCTGAGCACAAGGACCGCCATCAGCGCCTGCAGCGCGAAGGCGGCACCCACGACACGCAACTTGATGCGCCGCTTTCCGGTCGACAGCAGGAAAGCGATCAACAGGATCGCGATGATCCCTGCGAGCGATACGATTTGGGGAGGCACGGCTTCTCCTAGCAAGCGATTGACAGTGCTCCTTGCCTATTCGCTCGCCGTGTTCAAACGGAAATTGGGAGTTATCCCGCGCCGGGGCTTGCCAATCACATCCCAGCGGCCATAGCCATCGCGCATGACCGATACCGCTGCGAATGCCCGCTCACTCCCGATGTCCCGCTCCATGTTCGTCATGACCTTGCTATATGGCGGGATGACGGTGATTGCAGGCGTGCTCGCCTTCAAGCAGTTCGCCATCGGGCCGCTGGTGGTCGAGAGTGGTATTCTCGCATTCCTGCTGCTGGTCGTGATCTCGAGCGTGGTTTCGCAGCAACACGGCAAGGCTGCTGCAGACCGACTAGTACTGTGGGGATTTCTACCGCTCGCCTTCTCTATCGTATTGATCGGTATCGTGCTGGCGCTGCCTGCGTCTCCCGACATGCCGGCCCAAAATCTCGATGCGTTCAATACTGTTCACGCGCAGACACCCCGCATTATGGCGGCGGGACCGGTCGCCTACGGTGTCTCGCTCCTCCTCAATGTCTGGCTGTTCGACCGGCTGCGCGGCAAGGGTGGTGGGGGGAGCCTTTGGCTGATGGTGCGCGGCGCGATTGCGTCTGCCATCAGCCAGGCTGTCGATACTCTGATTTTCATCACGCTCGCATTTTACGGCGAGTTCCCGATTGGCGACCTGTTGGTCGGGCAAGCTATCGCCAAGATTGTACTGTCCTTTGTGCTGGTCCCGTTCCTGATCGCGGGCGCGGTAGCGCTCTCCAAGAAGCTTGATGCTCCGGTGGAGAGCGCAGCGTGACGGGCGAGGAGAAGCTGGTAAGGGCCGCCAAGGCCGCCCGGCTGAAAGCACACGCGCCGTATTCGGATTTTCTGGTCGGCTGCGCAGTCGAAGGCGAAGATGGCGCAATTGCAGTCGGTGCGAACATGGAGAACGCCTGCTACCGCCTTGGTGTTTGTGCGGAACAATCGGCTTTGACCGCCGCTCTCCAGATCTTCGGACTCGAAAGGGTCAAGCGGTTGGTCGTCATTGGCGGTCCGCGCGATGGCTCCGGAACTGACGGCCCTGTTACGCCGTGCGGTGGATGCCGGCAGGCTATCTCCGAAGCAGCAGTCCTGTCAGGACACGACATCGAAATCGTGTGTTTCGATGCGGACGGCGGCAGCCGGACAAGCTTTTCCATATCGCAGCTCCTCCCCGCAGCATTCGAGCTTTGAAGCGTCCCCCGGACCAGACATTATTGCCTTTGTGTGCGCCGCATAACATTTCCTGCGCATATTTGATCGTCCGGCCACAGACCCGCTGACAGGATCGGTCGACTGGCTGACCGGAACGCTGGTCGGTGATCTTGCGGCCGCGATCTGCGTGCTCGTGATCGCCTTTGTCGGCGTCGCTATTTACAAGTCTTTACTCAGCGTTTCCGCAGGGTGGTGTTAACCATTTGTGCAAGATGAAACGAGCGGAGGAAGACGGGAAATGACAGGTACTTCTGCAGATTGGCGGCGATCCGAAAACACGAAACGGATTGCGATCGCCTTCGCAGGAATAGCGACCGTCGCCTGTTTTCTCCTCGCCAGCATCCATTCGAGCAGCCCCGCAGAGGCTGCAGCATCGCCCGGTACGGCGGTCAACAATCCGGCAGATGTCGCCAAGCAATAACCTCCCTAGTGCTTGCTGACATCGCGCGAAAACCTGCCCGGGTCCTTCGGGGGTCGCGCCTGAGACGAACTGCAGGACTAATCGCGGTAACGGATATACCTGTTCGCGTCGGAGCGCTTCGTTCTCGCGGTGTCGCCGATGGGCGCATCGCCCGGGGGCAAGGCGAGGTACTCCGGCGCGGCATTTTCCAACCAGTTGCCAGTTTGCCCTCAGTAATGCTTGCGTGATGCAGGGCCAGCGGCTTAGCTTCCGACGAAATCTAGGGGTTGGGACATGCGCAATACGCGAAACGCACTTATCAGGCTGGTATTCACGATTTTCCTGACAATTGGGGTAGCTGGAGTGCCGTCGCACGTACACGCCCGCACGGCAGACGATGTCGTGACCTACCGGATGGAAGCAGGCGACACGCTGAATGCGATCAACAGTCGCTACCTGGCTTCTACGAATGCCGTCGCGGACGTTGCCCGCTTAAACCGAATTTCCAACCCCCGCCGCATTCCGGTTGGAACTGTCCTGCGCTTACCGCGCCGCCTGCTTGCGTGGCGCAGTGCCGATCTGGTCGTGCGCAGTTTTTCCGGCCCCGTGAATATCGACGGGTCAGTCCCGCAAATCGGCGCACCCTTGGCAGAAGGAGCGATCATCCAGACCGGAAGGAACGGTTTTATCGCCTTCCAGTCCGCCGACGGCGCAACGGTCGCTTTGCCTTCCAATTCCCACGCGCGGTTGGAGCGGGCGCGTATTTATCGATTGCGTGACCTGCGCGATGTTGAATTTCGCATTCTTGGCGGGCGAGGCACGATCAATGCGCCGGTCTTGCGTGACGAAGAGCGATTTCGCACCTCCACACCGGTGGCTGTAACAGCCGTGCGCGGGACCCAATATCGTGTCGGCTTCGATGCGAATACCTCGATGGGGGTTACCGAAGTCATTGAAGGCACAGTCTCCGTCGGAGGATCGACAGCGGACGAAGGCGCAGAGGGTGTCGAAAGCGAAGGGCAATTGACAGAGGCTGGCTTTGGCGTGGCCGCATCGGCTGCTGGAGTGACTGCGCCCGAAGCATTGCTTCCCCCTGCTGAAATCGAATCTCCCGGTGCCATCCAGACTGGAGAGGTCGTCAGCTTCGCGGTCACCCTGCCAGCCGGTGCGCTCGCAACACGCACGCAGATCGCGCGCGATGCCGGATTTCTCGAAGTTATCGCCGAACAGATAGGAAGCGCGCAGGCCACGGACTTCGAAGGAATTGAGGACGGGCGCTATTTCGTTCGGTCGCGAGGGATTTCCAACAGCGGGATCGAAGGCTTGTCCGAAACCTTCTCTTTCCGCCGGAAAAGGCTTGGCGCAGAGGCGGTGGTTGAGCCATCTCCACTTGCGGACGGTTTCCGCTTCGCGTGGCTACCCCAAGGCGAAGGGATTACACATTTTGCATTCCAGCTCTGGCGCGAGGGGGAGGCGGACCGGCCACTTTACGATGAGATCGCTTTGCCCGGCAGCGCGACTGTGATCACTGGGCTGGAACCCGGCAGCTATCTATGGCGTGTTGCTGCGATCCAGTCCGATGCGGAGGAAGGGCTTTTGCAGGTTTGGGGACCCGAGCAAAGTCTGACCGTATCGCCCGAATAATGCGTCGCTCACAATCTCAGAGCTGCGGCTAAGGTCCGGGATCGGGACAGCGCACCAATGGTCTTCCGCCGGCTCTTTTTCGAATGGATCGTGCTGCTTTCGCTCAGCATTGCGTTGGCGTTCTTCGCAGCACGAGCAGATATCGCAAACCGCCTGGACTCCAGCCTGCTGGACCGCGCGGCGGCATTGGCTCGCCCGGCACAGTCTGATGACATCATCATCGTTGCGATCGACGACGCCAGCCTGGCACAAGTGGGCACCTGGCCTTGGCCGCGCACGGTACACGCCAGATTGATCGACGAGCTTGCGCGGGCAGGAAGCGGGCCGGTCCTGTTCGATGTGCTGTTTCTGGAACCATCGACCGCCGCCGATGATGAGCGGCTGGCCGAAGCCATTGCGCGCCATGGCGACGTAATCCTGCCGCACACCTTCGCTCCCCAGCCGAATTCGGCAGCGGGTATCGTACCAGCATTCCCGATTGAGAATCTCCGTCGCAACGCTGCTGCCACAGGTCATGTGGTGATCACGCCCGATCCCGATGGTGTCCTCCGGCGGTTCGATCTGGAGATCACGGCGAATGGAGAAAGTTATCCGCATTTCGCGCTGCAGGCTGCACGGCTGAACGACAGCGGGGTGCAAATGCCGACCGGCGTCGACCCCGTGTTGTCCTTTCATCCTGCCGGGACCTACGCACAGGTTCCAGCGGCCGAGGTGATCGCCGGAAGTGTGCCGGCAGAATTCCTGCGCGGAAAGACCATCATTATCGGGGCGACAGCGCAGGGGATGGGCGATCGCTATTCGGTCGGGTCCGGCAGCATTTCGGTGATGCCCGGCGTGGAAACGCAAGCGAACCTTTATGATGCCTTGGGGCGGGGTGGACTTGTCTCGGACTGGCCACCGGTGTGGTCAGGTCTTCTGGCAGCGTTGGCATTGCTCGCGCAATTTGTCGTGTTCTGGAAGATGTCTCCGCGCGCCGGACTCGCAGCTACGCTCGTTATCGCGGGTCTGGTCGTGGCCGGTGCGGTCCTGTCGGTGCCCTTGACTGGGGCCTGGGTCGCTCCGGGCGTGGCATTGCTGGCGGTGGTGCTGGCCTATCCAATCTGGAGTTGGCGACGACTTACCTCGGTGAGTGCCTATCTCGAAGAAGAGGCCGCCTTCCTGCGACCCGAAGGGGCAAAGCGAGCCAAAGTCGAAGGGTTCGACCAGATCGCTCGCCAGGTCGCGCGGATGCGCAGCCTCGTCAATCACGTCAGCCGCAGCTTCGCATTCCTCGGCAAGGTGATCGAGGCAGCCCCCGATGCCATATTGGTGCTGGACCGGGCGGGGGACGTGGTGATGGCGAACGCCAAGGCAATGGACCTGTTTCCCGATTGGCGCGAGGAGCACCCCCAATCGCTGGCGTCACTATTGCAAGTTAGCGATGCGCAGCACGATGATCTGCGTCACGAAATCCTGTTCCCAGACGGGCGCACATTCCTGGCTGCCCGCGCAGAATTCGATCTCGAGGACGATCTCGAGAGCGGCGAGATCATGGCCTTGCGCGATGTTTCTGACATACGCCGCCGTGAGCAGGAACGGCGGGAAATGCTGGAGTTTCTTTCGCACGACATGCGCACCCCGCAAGTTGCGATCATCGGGCTATCGCGGCAATCGGGACAGGGTGAAGATGCCGAGGACATTTCCCGCCGTATTCGCAAACAGGCTCACCGGACACTCAAGCTGGCCGATGACTTCGTGCAGCTTGCGATGCTGGATGAGGCAGAACTGGACTATGAAGACAGCGATTGCGTTGCCCTCGCCGAAGAGGCTTGCGATCGTGCCTATTCCGCCGCTCGCGCCAAGCGGATTGTTCTCGAACCGGAATTGCCCGAAGAACCCGTTTTCGCTAATGTTGATGCATCGCTGATTGCGCGGCTGCTGGACAATCTCGTTGGCAATGCGATCAAATTTGCCCCCGAAGGCAGTTCGGTGCGGATCGGTCTCGACGATGCTCCGCCTCGCCACTTCTGCCTTTGGGTTGCGGATGCCGGTCCCGGCCTGCCGACCGAAAGGCTTGCCAATCCTTTCGCCCGATTTGGCGCGCATGAACAGCGAGCGGGGCCGAGCGTGGGACTGGGATTGGCCTTCGTAAAACGCGTGGTCGACAGGCATGATGGCACGATTACCGTTGCTTCTCGCAGGGGGAAGGGGACGCGGTTCGAAATCGAACTGCCGCTGCAACGCTAGTCCGAACGCGTTGGCCCTAGTTGCTGGTTACGGCTTTACTTGCGTCAACGACCAGCACATTGGCGAGATCAACGATATCGTCCTCGCCTATCTCGCACTCAGTGCTCTCTCCCACGCCGCGATAGACGATCTCGCCATCGCTACGATCGAGGAGCACGAGGGTGGCGCGCAACCGCTCCCCATCGCAATTGTCGAACAAGCCGTTAGGCCGAGGCGTTGATTCCCATATCACGCTCTCTGCATTTGAGGCGGCCGGATCGGCTACCCCTGTCTGCCCGTCCCGCACAGCAATGGCGAAAGCCGCGACAAGCGGAGCTTCGCTCGTTGTTTCGATAGAATGGGTGGCCAGTGCAGCATCCAGTGCGCGACCGAATGACGCCCGCAATGAGCCATCCGCTTCTACCTCGGGCATCTGAACCGCATGGCCTTCTGGTAATCGCCCCATGGTCGAAATGATGCTCGGCGGTTCGGTAACGGTGCAGCCAGCAAGCAAAGGTGCCAGCACGCTGGCCAAAACGACAATCCGCCGGGATTTACGGCGAACGCTCGTCGCAAGATCAGGTGTCGGCTCTTCCATTATTTTCGCCCTCTTCGAAAAACGCATCCATGCGATAGCCGAAGCCGAAGACAGTTTGAATGGCAAAGCCGTTATGCGGGCGCAATTCCAGTTTCGAACGCACGCGGGACACATGCATATCGAGTGTACGCGTAGCGATATCGCCGAGATTTCCCCAGATTTGCGAGAAGATATAGCTGCGTGAAAGCGGACGGTTCAGGTTTTCGAAGAACAGCGCCGCAACCTTGAATTCCTTCGCTGTCAGCTTGATCGGTTCGCCATTACGCTCAATCTCATTGTTCAGCCGATCGATGCGGTACTGGCCATGAGACTGAAATCGTTCCGGTTTTGCGGTAGAGGAATTGCGGCGTGCCGCTGCCTCGATGCGGGCGATGATCACCTCTTCGCTTTCCGGCTTGATGATGTAATCGCTTGCGCCCTTTTCCAGCCCACTGACGATATCGGCCTTGTCGGAGCGGCTGGTAATCAGGATGAAAGCGGGTGGCTGATCGAGGTTATCGCTGCCCCAATCGACCACCTCAAGGCCTGTCGCGCCCGGCATGTTCCAATCGACCAGAACAACGTCATAAGTTTCGCGACGCAATGCGACCTGCAAATCCTTGCCGTTTCGAAAACTGTCAAAAATATACCCGGCATTTTCCAGATAGGAAGAAAGTTGCTGGAGAACTTCCTGGTCATCGTCTGCAATCGCTACTCTCACGTCCCAACCCACTTGTATGAAATTTTTTACGGAGCGTCAGTTCGTATGAACATTTTCGGTCAATAGCTAGGATTCCGCTCCGAAATGGACACTAATTGACGTGATTTTACATTTGTAAAAAGGCTGACGGGGATCGGGTGCGATAATGTGCCGCCGCCCGGCGCGCCTGCGATAGATCGGATGCAGGCAATGGCCCGCTTTACCTCCGGCTGCTTTTTCGCCATGCGGTGACCATGGAATCGACAGCAAGCAGCACGCCACCCATCCGCACCGACTGGACGCGCGAGGAGATTGCATCCCTCTTCGAACTTCCTTTCACTGAATTGCTTTTCCGCGCCGCACAGGTCCACCGTGCGCACCACAGCGCGGACGAAGTGCAACTGTGCACGCTGCTCTCCATCAAGACCGGCGGTTGTCCTGAAGATTGCGGCTATTGCTCGCAGAGCGTCCATGCCGACAGCGGTGTGGAGGCAACCAAGCTGATGGATGTGCGCCAGGTGCTGCAGGGTGCGGCGCAGGCGAAAGACGCAGGCAGCCAACGCTTCTGCATGGGCGCGGCGTGGCGTAACCCGAAAGACCGCGACATGCCAAAGATCGTCGAGATCGTGAAAGGCGTGCGCGAAATGGGGCTGGAAACCTGCATGACGCTGGGAATGCTCAGTCCCACGCAGGCGGACCAACTCGCCGAGGCGGGCCTCGATTATTACAATCACAACGTCGATACCGGGCCGGAATATTACGACCGGGTCATCACCACGCGCAATTATCAGGACCGGCTCGACACGCTATCCAATGTGCGCGAGGCGGGGATCAACGTATGCAGCGGCGGTATAGTTGGCATGGGCGAAACGCGCGATGACAGGGTCGGCTTCGTCCATACTCTCTCCACGCTGGAGCGGCATCCCGAAAGTGTGCCGGTCAACGCGTTGGTGCCGGTGAAGGGTACTCCACTTGGCGATATGCTCGCTGACACACCGCTGGCCAAGATCGATGATATCGAATTTGTCCGCACGGTTGCGGTCGCTCGCATTGCGATGCCCTTGAGCATGGTGCGACTGTCAGCCGGGCGTGAGAGCATGAGCGATGCCACGCAGGCCTTGTGCTTCATGGCAGGTGCCAATTCGATCTTTACCGGCGACAAGCTGCTGACCGCTCCGAATGCAGGCGACGATAGCGACGCGGCGCTGTTCGCGCGGCTCGGCCTGAAGGCGATGGCTGGTGAGGAGCCGATGCGCGCAGCCAACAGTTGTGCTGGTGCTTGTCAAAGCGAAAGCGTGCCTGCCGAGTAGGCTGCGATGCACGACAAGTTTGCTCAGGCCATTGCGGATCGCAAAGCGAGCAACCGTCATCGTGTTCTGCGACCTGTAGAGCCCGTCGCACCCGGGATAGTGCGGCGCGATGGGCGCGAACTGCTCGACTTCTCCAGCAATGATTACCTCGGCCTTGCGCATCACCCGGAATTGGCGCGCCGCGCGGCGGATTGGGGCGAACGCTATGGAACGGGCGCGAGAGGTTCGCGGCTAGTGACTGGCACGCTGTCCGTTCACCGCGACATCGAGGCGCGTGTTGCCGCCTTCAAGGGCATGGAATCGGCATTGCTGGTCGCCAGCGGCTGGCAGGCCAATGCAACGCTAATACCGGCGCTCATGAAGCTTGTGCCCGGCGCTGCAGTGTTGGCCGACTGGCTGATCCACGCGAGCATTCATCACGGTATTGCTGCATCACGAACAAAACATCACGGCTACCGCCACAACGATCTCGATCATCTCGAAGATCTGCTGTCCGATCACGGTGCGCGTGCACCTTCGCGGATCATCATTACCGAAAGCGTCTTCAGCATGGACGGAGACCGCGCTGATCTGAAGCGGCTGGTCGCCATTGCCCGCAAGCATGATGCGCTGCTGGTTGTCGATGAAGCGCACGCGACCGGAGTGCTGGGCAAGGGTGGGGCCGGACTAACCGCCGATCTGGTCGACAAGCCGGACATCGTGATGGGCACTTTCAGCAAGGCCTTCGGCAGTTTCGGCGCTTACATTGCTGCGTCCGAAGAGATTTGCGATTATCTCGTGAACGCGGCATCGGGGTTCATCTACACGACCGCGCCGCCACCGCCGGTTCTGGGAGCAATCGATGCGGCTCTCGATCTTGTGCCGGGAATGGATGCTCAGCGCGCGCATCTGGCACAGCTTGCAGGGCGGTTACGAGCCGGTCTTGATGGTCTCGGCTTGGATACCGGCTTATCCGATACGCAAATCGTGCCGGTAACAATCGGGACCGAGGCGAAGACCATGAGTATCAGCGCAGCATTGGAAGATGCAGGCGCGCTCGGCGTTGCTATCCGTCCGCCGACCGTGCCCGAGGGCCAGAGCCGGGTGCGCTTCTCACTTTCGTCAGCGCATACAACCGACCATGTTGATCGCGTGATCGAGGTAATGGGGAAGTTGGCATGACTCGCGGGTTCATCGTTACGGGGACGGATACCGGGATTGGTAAGACGATCTTCGCCGCCGGACTGACTGGAGCGCTTTCGGGTGCATACTGGAAACCGGTTCAAAGCGGCGTTGAAGACGGCACCGATACGCGCTCTGTCGCGGAATTGACGGCAGGACGCGATGTCCGGATCATCCCCGAGGCTTATTGTTTCGAAACGCCTTGTTCGCCGCATGAAGCCGCACGGATCGATGGCGTCACGATTGACTTCGACCGGCTGGCCCTGCCGGAGGTCGATCGTCCGCTGGTCGTAGAAGGCGCAGGCGGGGTCATGGTGCCTTATACCGACGATACCCTTGCGGCTGATCTGTTCGCTCACTGGGGCTTGCCCGCAATCGTTGTGGCGCGCACGACGCTGGGAACGATCAGCCATACTCTGATGACGCTGGAGGCACTGCGAGAGCGGGACATCCCCGTGGCCGGTGTCGCTTTTGTGGGAGAGGAGGAGCCCGTCGCGCAATCGGCAATCGACCGCTTCGGCACTGCGCCGCAACTGGGACGCTTGCCGCTTCTCGATCCGCTCGACGCGCCGGCTCTGCAGCGCGCCTTCGCCGCCAATATCCGCATGGACCTGCTCGCATGAGTAAGCGCTCTCCGGTCTGGCATCCGTTCCACCAGCACGGCCTGGAAGAGACAATCCCGCTGGTCGAGCGCGCCGATGGTGCGTTGCTTTACACGGAGGATGGGCGCGAAGTCATTGATGCGATCAGCAGTTGGTGGGTGACAACGCATGGCCACAATCACCCGGCAATAGTCGCGGCGATCCAGGAACAGGCGGCGCGGCTCGACCAGCTGATCTTTGCCGGATGGACACATCGGCCGGCCGAGGATTTGGCGCGCGGATTGACCGCGATCATGCCGCCAGAACTGGAGCATGTGTTCTTCTCGGACTCGGGCTCAACCGCGGTTGAGGTTGCGCTCAAGATGGCCTTGGGCTTCTGGAGCAACAACGGCGATCCGCGCGACCGTATCCTGGTGCTGGAACACAGCTATCACGGCGATACGATCGGCGCGATGAGTGTGGGAGAGCGCGGTGTTTTCAATCGCGCTTACAGTCCCTTGCTGTTCGATGTTGACACCATTCCTTTCCCGCATGCGGGACGCGAGGATGCGACGCTCAGTGCGCTGGAAGAAGCCTGCCGCGTAGGCAATGTCGCTGCCTTTATCGTCGAGCCACTGGTTCTCGGTGCAGGCGGGATGCTGATGTATTCGGCGGACACGCTGCGAGAGATGCGGGTAATTTGCGCGCGCCACGATGTGTTGTTCATTGCCGATGAGGTGATGACCGGATGGGGCCGGACGGGAACTTTGCTCGCTTGCGAACAAGCTGGCGTGACACCGGACATCATGTGCCTGGCCAAAGGCCTGACGGGCGGCTCGATGCCGCTTGCAGTTACCATGGCAACTGCCCCGATTTACGATGCGCATTACTCGACCGATCGTTCCAAGCTGTTCTTTCACTCCTCCAGCTTCACCGCCAATCCTATCGCCTGCGCTGCGGCCAACGCGAACCTCGCGATCTGGCGTGACGAGCCGGTGCTTGACCGCGTTGCTAATCTGGCTTCGCGGGAGAAAGCGGGCTTTGATGTGCTCGCGGCGAAACATCCGATAACCAATCTGCGGCAGACCGGCAGTATCATAGCAATGGACGTGGACGTTTCCGACACTGGCTATCTTGCCGATATCGGACTGAAGATGCGGGAGGGATTTTTCGCACGCGATATCCTGCTTCGCCCGCTCGGAAACACGATCTACCTGATGCCGCCATACTGCATTACCGAAGGGCAATTGGGCCAGATCATGTCCGCCATCGACGAGACGCTTTCCGAAGTTCTCTAATGCGCGTCCGGCTGTTGGTCGGGATGGGCGCGCTGGAAGGCGGGAAGGGCATTGCAGGTTTCCTCGATGCGCACCATTCTCGGGCAATCCGACAGATCGAAGCTGAAGCGCCGTGCATTGTAGAGTTGCGGAATGAGGACGGCTTCGAACAGCCCGGGCTGATCGAACAGGAAATCACCTGTATCGAGCTGCGCCAGGCGGCGCTCAACAGGATGCAAGGTTTTCGCCAGCCAGTGGCGGTACCAGATATCGACTGTTGACTGTTCGTGGCCGAGTTCGTTCTTCAGATACTTCAGGATCGGCAGGTTGAGAGGGGCGTGGAGTTCGGTTGCGATGGCGTAAGCGAGTTCGCGCGCGGTGAAGCGATCCTCGATGCCGGTCGGCAACAAGGTGTCATCGGGATAGCGTTCGTCCAGCCATTCGATGATTGCCATGCTTTGAGCCCGGTCGCGCCCGTCGGCTTCCAGCATGGGGACCGTCGCGAAGGGGTTGCGGCTGGCAAAGGCCTCGCCCTTTTGCGCGCCCTCAAGCAGGTTTACCGGATCCTGCTCGTAATCGAGGCCCTTCAGCTCCAGCGCGCATCGCAGGCGATAACTCGTCGAGCTGCGCCAATATCCGTACAGTTTCATTCGGCACCTCTTTCCACTTCGCCCGTTGCCCCTGTAAGACCATTGCGGAAAAGGGCCAAGCGGGGCATGAGACCAGAAGGTTTCATGTGAGACTAATTACGATGGACTATCAGACGGGATTTCTCAATCACTTCGCGAGCCAGGCGGTGGATGGCGCTCTGCCCGAGGGCCGGAATTCGCCGCAGCGCCCGGCTTTTGGCCTCTATGCAGAGCAGTTCAGCACCAGCGCCTTTACCGCGCCGCGCGCAGAGAACCGTCGCAGTTGGCTCTACCGGATGCGACCGACAACGGAGCATGGCGCTTTCCAGCCGTATGCCGGCTGCAATCGCCTGTCGGCGCCTGATGGTTCGCACACAACGCCTAATCGCCTGCGCTGGGATCCGCTTCCCATGCCGGAAGGCGAAGTCGATTTCGTCGACGGCATCGTCACCTATGGCGGCAATGGCGGTCCATCCGAAGACGGCATCGGCATTCACCTTTTCGCTGCGAGCGCCAGTATGGATGCGCGCGCCTTCCAGAATAGCGATGGCGAGATGCTTATCGTCCCGCAGCAAGGCGCGCTGCTGATCACGACCGAGTTGGGCCGGATGGATGTACCTCCCGGTTACATCGCGGTCATACCCAAGGGCATGCGCTTCCGCGTCGAGCTGAGTGATGGTCCATCGCGCGGCTACATCTGCGAGAATTTCGGCGCACCGTTCCGCTTGCCGGACCTCGGCCCGATCGGGGCCAACGGTCTTGCCAACCCGCGCGATTTCGAAGCGCCTGTCGCATGGTTCGAAGACCGCGATGAAGATTTCGAGGTGGTCCAGAAATTCAGCGGCAAACTTTGGCACACCGCAATAGATCATTCGCCTTTCGATGTGGTTGCATGGCACGGGAATTCTGCGCCCTATCGCTATGACCTTGCACGGTTTAATACCATCGGCACGGTCAGTTTCGACCATCCCGATCCCTCTATCTTCACCGTGCTCACCAGCCCAAGCGACACGCATGGAACCGCCAATTGCGATTTCGTGATTTTCCCGCCCCGCTGGATGGTCGGCGAGGACACATTCCGGCCACCTTGGTTCCATCGCAATGTGATGAGCGAATTCATGGGGCTGGTTCACGGCGAATATGACGCGAAGGAGGGCGGCGGTTTTGCCCCCGGCGGCGCGAGCCTCCACAACCAGTTTAACGGCCACGGACCCGATGTCGAAAGCACGGCCAAGGCGATGGAAGCCGACCTCAAACCCACCAAGCTCGATAACACGCTGGCCTTCATGTTCGAAAGCCGCGCGATCATCCATACAACCGACTTCGCCATGAATGGCGGCCTCCTGCAGAGCGACTACGACGCCTGCTGGAGCGGATTTCCGAAAGCGAGAACACCTGAATGACTCACACAATCGACCACACCCACGATGCTTCCGCCACCAGTTGGGTGGAGAGCGCCAATGGACATGCCGATTTTCCGGTGCAGAACCTGCCATTCGGGGTTTTCTCGACCGACGGAGAAGACATGCGCGGCGGCGTAGCCATCGGCGCCTTCGTGCTCGACCTACGCAATGTGCTCGACGCCGATTTGATCGAGGATGAGCGCGATTTGTTACACTACGCATCGTTTGCCACGCTCAACGATTTCTTCGCCATCCCGGGAGGCCCGGCGGAGCTTCGCGGCAAGCTTTTCACCGCCCTGACCGACGCCAGCTATCGTGATGCGATGGAGCCTTGCCTTGTACCAATGGCCGATGTGCAGATGCACCTGCCTTTCGAGGTTCACGACTACACCGATTTTTACACAGGCATTCATCATGCAATGAACATCGGCAGCCTGTTCCGTCCGGATAATCCGCTGCTGCCCAACTACAAGCACGTGCCCATCGGTTATCACGGCCGCTCGTCATCCATCCGCGTGTCCGGAACGCCTGTGAAGCGCCCGACAGGCCAGCAGAAACCGGCCGAAGATGGCGGTACGCCGGAGTTCGGTCCATCGAAAAGGCTCGACTACGAGCTGGAGATGGCGATCTGGGTCGGGCGCGGCAACGAACTTGGCGAGCCGATCCCTGTCGGAGAGGCCGAAGAGCATATTGCCGGGATCTCGATCCTCAACGACTGGTCGGCACGCGACATACAGGCGTGGGAATACCAGCCGCTAGGTCCGTTCCTTGCCAAGAATTTTGCTTCGACGGTATCGCCCTGGGTGGTGACGATGGATGCGCTCGCGCCATTCCGCGCGGCACAGCCGCCTCGGGCCGAGGGCGATCCGCAACCCCTTCCGTATCTGCAGCACGATACTTCCGCAGCGGCTTTCGGCATCACGATGGAAGTGCTGATCACGACTCCCAAGATGCGCGAGAAAGGCGATGCGCCGCACCGTTTGAGCAAGGGGCCGATGACAGCAATGTACTGGACTGCCGCGCAGCTTCTCGCCCACCATTCGGTCGGCGGGTGCAATCTCCAGCCGGGCGATTTGCTCGGCACCGGCACGCTCACCAGCGGCGACGAAGGCGGTGAGGGCAGCCTTATCGAGCTTACCGAAGGCGGAAAGAAGACCATTTCGCTGCCCAATGGCGAGGAGCGCAAGTTCCTTGAAGATGGCGATGAAGTGATCATGACCGCCTATGCCGAGAAGGATGGGTTCGCGCGGATCGGGCTGGGCGAATGCCGGGCGATCATCAAGGGCTGATAGTCGCGCTTTAGGCTGCTGAAGAAACGGCGATATTGCGGGCTGGTGCGCGCTACCCATCTTCCTTGCAAAGGAGATGCACCATGATCGAAGTTCGTACATTCGACAGTCTTGGCGGTGCTAATCACGGTTGGCTCGATGCCAAGCACCATTTCTCGTTCGCAAGCCACTACGATCCTGACCGGATGTACTGGGGCGCCATCCGCGTGTGGAATGATGACCGGATAGCCGCCAACAGCGGCTTTCCGCCGCACCCGCACGACAATATGGAAATCGTCACCTACGTCCGCTCGGGCGCGATCACGCATAAGGACAGCCTCGGCAATGAAGGTCGCACCGAAGCGGGTGATGTGCAGGTGATGAGCGCCGGTACGGGAATTATTCACGCGGAATACAATCGTGAAGACGTGGAAACGACGCTTTTCCAGATCTGGATCTTGCCCGATCGCGACAAGCTGAACCAGCCGCCCAAATGGGGTGCGAAGCCCTTTCCCAAAGGGGACCGTGCCGGAAGCTGGGCCGTTTTGGCGAGCGGGCATGCTGACGATGCTGATGCGCTTTCAATCAATGCCGACGCGCGCGTTGTCGGGGCGACCGTGAAAGCGGGCGAGGCTATCGACTACCAGCTCAAGGGCCGGAAGGCTTACCTCGTTGCGGCAACCGGCAGCGTGGAGGTGAATGGCGAATTCGCCAACGAGCGCGATGGGGTCGCGATTGCCGATCTTGATACAATCACGATAAGCGCACTTGAAGACAGCGAATTGGTGCTGGTGGAAACCGCATGAAACAGGGAGCCGCGCCGGGCAACGGCGCGGCCCCTCATTCGTGCCGCAGCGCGTCTATCGGGTCGAGCTTGCTGGCGCGGTGCGCGGGGTAGTATCCGAAGATCATCCCCATAACCGCGCTGAATACGAAGCTCATGATGTTCACTGCCGGGCTGAAGATAAACGGCAGGTCGATGGCGGTGGAAATCCCGAACGACAGCGCAAAGGCGAGGAGAATTCCGATCATCCCGCCAAAGCAGCAAAGCACGACTGCTTCGGTGAGGAACTGGAGCCGCACTTCGCGTGCCAGAGCACCGATCGCGAGGCGAATTCCGATCTCGCGTGTTCTCTCGGTGACGCTTACCAACATGATATTCATGATCCCGATGCCGCCTACCAGAAGGCTGATCGCGGCGATTACAGCCACCACAAGCGTCATCGTGCCGAAGACGGTGTTGACCGTTTCATTGATCTGCGCGGTATCGACAATGTTGAAATTGTTGTCTTCGCCTTCCTGGATGACGCGCCTTTCGCGCAGCAGGTCGATCAGTTGCTGCTGGATCGTCGCGCTGGAATAGGCAGGATCGTATTTCACCACAAAGAATTGCACATCCGTGCTGCCGGTAAAGCGGCGTTGCACGGTCTTCAGCGGCATGAATACGACATCGTTGGCATCGCCGCCGCCAACCGAACTGCTGCGTTCGTCGACAATGCCCACCACGCGGCAGGACACATTGCCGACGCGCATTTCTTCGCCGAGCACTTCATCCGCAATGAAGATCTCCTCGACCAGCGTCGGGCCAAGGATGCAGACGCTTTCACCGCGTGCAATCTCTTCCGCATTGAAAGCACGGCCTTCAACGACATCGATCGATTGCGCGCTGAAGAATGCAGGGTCCGCCCCCTGAACCGTCGTTTGCCAGTCTTGCCCGTTGTGGAACGCTACCGCGTTGTTCGAAACGGAACCGGCCGCGTGCTCGACCCCGGCGATCTGGTTTTCGACCGCTGTTATGTCGGCGCCATCGAACGGTGGTGGCGAAACATTTGGATCAGAGCGGGTGGGGAAAACGATATAGACATCAGAGCCGAGGCCCGAAATATCTTCCTGCACGCTCGCGGTCAGACCCTGGCCGAGCGTCACCATGGTGATCACCGATGCGACACCGATGATGATACCAAGCGTCGTCAGGAAACTGCGCAGGATATGCCGACGTATTTCTCGCAGGGCGAGCAGCAGAGTGGCGCCGATCATGCGCAGCATCAGGCGTGCTCCTCTAACGGGGAACCGGATTTATGGCCGCGCACAATGTTCTCGACCAAGCCATCGCGGAAACGCACGATCGTTCGCGCATATTCGGCCATTTCTTCTTCATGGGTCACCATCAGAACCGTAATGCCGGTGTTGCTGAGGTCGGTCAGCAGTTCCATGATTTCCAGCGAACGCTCGGTGTCGAGGTTGCCGGTCGGCTCGTCCGCCAGCAATACGTCCGGGTCCGACACCAGCGCACGCGCGATGGCGACACGCTGCTGCTGGCCGCCTGAAAGCTCTGCAGGTGTATGCGTCGCCCAGGGCAGCAGGCCCACTTTATCCAGCGAACGCTCGGCAGCTTCGCGGCGAGCTTTCTTGGTCTCGCCGCGATAGAGCAGGGGCAGTTCTACATTTTCGAGCGCGGTGGTGCGCGCCAGCAGGTTGAATCCCTGAAAAACGAACCCGAGATAGCGCCGCCGCAGTAGCGAACGCTGGTCGCGGCTCAACGCCTGGACCTCCACGCCGCGAAAGCGGAAGATACCGCTGGTCGGTACATCGAGGCAGCCGAGGATGTTCATCGTAGTCGACTTGCCCGAACCCGAAGGCCCCATAATCGCGACGAAATCACCGCGGTCGATCTTCATGTCCACGCCCTTCAGCGCCTGGAATGCGGCTGGTCCGGAGCCGAAGGTCTTGGTAATGCCTTCCAATTCGATGAGCTTGTGGTCGGTCACCCCTCAATCACCGTCCGCCAGCGCGGATGCCGGTTACGATAGCCATGCCCGTTTCAAGCTCGTCCGAAGTGACGACCGTCATGCGGCCATCGCTCTGGCCGGTAACGACTTCAATGGCGCGCAATGTGCCATCTGCTTCCACCGAATAGACCGTCTGGCGGCTGCCCACCCCGATGGTCGCTTCGTCATTGCGCTCCAGGCCAAAGTTGGGATCGTCGAAGATGCCGGGCTCTTCATCTTCCTCATCGGGGTCGAAGCGGAGCGCGCTGTTCGGAACGAGCATTTGCTGGCCGGTGCTTTCGGTAGCGATGGTCGCGGTGGCGGTCATGCCGGGACGGAGCAGGCCTTCGTCATTGCCCACGATCAGCCGGGCTTCGTAGCTCACCACCTGCTGGCCTTGCTGTTGTTGCTGGCTTTGCAGCGCGATGTTGTTCGAAGCGAGATCGACACGTTCCACAGTCGCGGGGAATCGGCGGCCGGGATAGGCGTCCACGGTAAAGGTTGCTTCCTGTCCCGACTGCACTTGTCCTACGTCTGCTTCATCGAGATCGACGCGAAGCTGCATGACGGCAAGGTTTTCGGCCAGTACGAACAGGGTTGGGGTGTTGAAGCTGGCCGCCACGGTCTGTCCGGGCTCAACCTGACGTGCGAGCACCACACCGGAGACGGGGGAGCGGATGACCGCGCGGTTGCGATTGGTCTGCGCTGTCGAGAGCTGCGCCTGCGCCGAGGTGACATTGGCACGCGCTGCCGCGACGCTGGCACGGCCGCGATTGACCGCCGCCTCGGCCTGCTCGATTTCGGCCTGCGCCGGAACGCGCCCACCCGAGAGGCGCTGCACTTCAAGCAGGCGGTTGAGCTGGGCCTGATCGCCGTCGAGCGTTGCCCGAGCCTGCGCCACTTGTGCACGGGCGGCGTTGAGGTTGGCTCGGCCCTGGGTGATCTGGTCCTGGATGACATCGGTATTGATTACCGCGAGCACCTGGCCGCGGGTCACCTGGTCGTTCACGTCGACAAGGATCTCATCGATCCGGCCCGAAACTTCAGAACCGACTTCCACCTGGTTTGTAGGCCGCAGATTGCCTGTCGCGGTAACCGAAAGGTCGAGCGAGCGCGATTCAACCTCCTGCGTGATGTAATCGGGCGTTTCTTCGCCGCCGGTGCATTGCGAAATGCCGAAAATGACCAGAAGTATGAGCACCGCGAGCGCCCACCAGCGCTTGCGCTTGTACCACTTCTTGGGTTTGCCCTCGTCGAGATAGCTCTCGATGTCGCCGGTATCGTCGGTGGCAGTGTCGGTCTGGCTCATTCGGGAATCCTGTCGGAAAAGCTGTTAGCCGCAACTGGCAGCGGAAAATCATAATCTGCACCTGCCCAGCCGCCGCCGAGCGCCTGTGTGAGACGGACAAAAGCTATGGCACGATCAGCTTGTGAGGAGACGAGGCCGTTGCGTGCCGAGAGCAACTGGTTCTCGGACGTCAGAAGAGTGCGGAAGTCGGTCAGCCCTGCCTGATACTGGCTACGTGCGAGCAATGCGGAATTGTTCGCAGCGTCGACAGCCTCTTCGTTGATTTCCACGCGCTGGTCGGCGGTGCGCTGATCGACAGCGGCGCTTTCGACGTCTTCCAATGCGTTCAGGATCGCCTGTTCCCAGCTGGCGAGCGATGCCCGTGCTCCTGCTTCCGCGCTGTCTACTTGTGCCTGCGTCCGCCCACCATCAAAAAGCAATTGGCTCACACCCGCGAACAGATTTCCGGTAATGACGTCGAATAGGCTGCCCAGATTGGCCTGCCCGGTTCCGATTGAACCCGACAAGCGCACGAGCGGAAGCAATTGAGCGCGCGCTACGCCGATGCGCGCACTGCTGGCAACCAGATTGGCCTGCGCCGCGCGCACATCAGGTCGACGCTCCAACACCTCGGTAGGCGCTTCGAACCCGGCGAGCACCTGCGGATTGGGGACAGGTGCTGGCTCGGTAGCGATGATTTCGTCCAGAACACGGCCGGGCAGTTCCCCGATCAGCGTCGAGATGGCGTTGGCCGTGGAAGTAAGGCTGCTTTCGAACAACGGAATGCTGGCGGCGGTCGAAGCACGTTGGGCGCGGGCCTGTTCGACATCAAGGCTGGAAACGAGTCCTGCCTGGTTGCGCCAACGCGCAATTTGCAGGTTATCGTCCTGATAGGCGAGCGTGCCACGTGCGATCTCAAGCTGCTGTGCGGTTGCGCGGGCGTTGATGGTGGCAATGGCTACCTGCCCCACGATCAGTCGTTGTAGATCAGCGAGGGAATAGCCGGAAGACGCCAGATCGGCCTCTGCAGCGCGCACACTTCCGGAAATCTGTCCGAACAGGTCCATTTCCCACGAGGCGTCCGCGCCAAGCGAGAATTGGGCTCCATCGCGGGCGAAATCGCCAATATCGCGGTTGACCCCACCAGAAGCGCCAACATTCGGAAGATAACCGGCTCGCGCCTGCACCAGCGAAGCGCGGGCCTGATCCAGCCGGGCTGCACTTACCGCAAGATCGCGGTTTTCGACGATTGCCTGTTCGACAAACTCCGAAAGCAGCGGATCACCCAGCAACGTCCAGTATTGGGTAAGGTCGGTCGAAATGGGAGCGGGATCGCTTTGTGCCCAGTCGGTCGGCATCGCAACGGTTGGCGAAGGCACTTCGACCTGTGCGGTTGCACATGCGCCTAGCAGCAGCAGACATGGGCCGAGCACAAATAGCCGCGCACATTCGCCTTCATTAGGCATGAATTACCGTCCCCCGAAGTTCGATCCCGTAAAACCCCTAGCGAGCATTGCCGCTTGTTCCAATTACGAGATTGTCATTTCAAAACTTTACACACAATTCAGAGGTTATTGCGCAACATTGCGAATGTTACGAAAGACTCCGATTTTGGATCACCCATTGCGAAAATCGCACTTGATTGACCGCCTTCTTTCGTTGCGGCTGAAACGAATTAGCGAAACTATCTATCGAGCAACCGCTGATCTCGCTCTATCAAAGTGTATTATACAGATAACACTCCCGCGCTAGTTGATCTGACCTGACCTCTCGCAGCGTGGCCCCATTGCACCGGACGGTGAATGCATTTGGCCGATGGCAAATAGTTTGTTGATTTGAATTGCCGAAATGTCGAGAAGATGCAGATCGATTACTCGCGTGTGGCCAAGTGGTCCGTTCCCGGCGGCGGCATTGGGTTAGGTGTCGCATTCCCTTTAACGAATTGGATTGATGCGCATTTTTGTCAGAACTGTTGCAAGCTGTGCCCTGCTCGCCATCGCGGCGGGCGTGAGCGCACAGGAAGCGCAGCTGCCACCGGGGGCGGAAGGCGCGTCCGTTACGGGCCGCGCATACGGCCCGCCCTCGCATGATGCGCAAATATTGCGCGGCCCGGCTCCCGTGGCCATCCCCGATCCACTCGATGTCGCAGCAACGCTCGCTGCAACTACCCATCCCTTGGTTGACGCGGCCGAAGCGGAGGCTGACGCGCTCGATGCCGACCTGCGAGTTGCGCGTTGGCAAAGATATCCCAGCGTCTCAGTAGAAGCGCTTGCCGCAACCGAGGGATCGTCCTTCGCCGACCAGGACGGGTTTGCGCTAAACGCCGTGCTTGAACAGCCAATTTGGGCAGGTGGGAGGCTCACCGGGGAGATAGACCGCGCTCGCGCGTCGCTGCGTGTGGGAGAGAACCGCGTGGGCGAGGCGCGGCGCGACATCGTGCTCCGGGTGATATCTGCCTATTACGAATACGTGATGGCAGCAGAACGCGTGTCCGTCCTTCGCAGCAGCCTTGCCGAACACAATGATCTGCTCGCGGCTATCGGGCGGCGGGTCGATCAGGAGGTTTCACCGCTTGCCGACCTCACACTGGGTCGCTCGCGAACCGCGCAAGTCGAACTCGATCTCACCGTGATCGAAGAGGCGCGTGATGCCGCATCGCTGAGCTTGCGCGAGTTGACCGGCGGGGTGGTCGTTGAACCGGTCCTGCCACCACCCGGCATCGCCAGCACCCTCCCGCCTGAAGATATCGCGCTTGCAGAAGCGCTTGCCTGCAGCCCCAGCCTGGACGCGCTGACCGATCTGATCGCTGTCGCACAGGCCCAGCGCGACATTGCGAAATCACAGCTCTGGCCACAATTGCTGCTGCAGGTATCGCAAAACGAAATCACCGGCGCACGTGCCGCGCTGGTCCTCCGCGCCCAGCTTGGCCCGGGCAATTCGCAGGTCACCGCCATCGAGGCGACCGATGCGCGTATCCAGCGCGCGATTGCCCAATTCGGTGAGACAGAGCGTGTGCTGCGTGAACAGCTGCGCCGTGATTACGTGCTGGTTCGCGCGTCAGAGCGGCGTATCGCTTCGGGCGTGATTGCCGCCGATGCCGCAGACGAGATCATCGCCAGCTACCAGCGCCAGTTCATTGCCGGGCGGCGCAGCTGGCTCGACGTGATGAACGCCACACGCGAAGCAGCCAGTGCGCGGCTATCAGAAAGCGATGCACGCGTAGGCTCTGCTGCTGCGACTGCGCGGATACTTGCGCTATCTTGCCGGTGGAAGCCTGAAGCAGGTGCGGCTACAGCGATCGGCGAGAACGGGTTTGGGGAAACGCAGTGACTGATGGCAGCGCGGAACGCGCGGTAGAAAACTACGCGAGAGCCACCGGTAAACCCCTGTCTCCGCATTGGAATCTGGAATTGCGCGAGGTCGATCTGGCCGACGGCATTGACGCGCTGCCTGGCCTTATCGCAGTGCTCGGCTGGGAACCTGCCCGCCGCATCGAAGGTCGTCCCAGGCCCGACCAGTTCCCGCTCATAGTCTATGACAACACCAGCGGCTGGGCGGTGGTGCAGCAGTGGGACGGCGATGATGTGATGTCGCTGGTAGGCGAGCGATCCGTGCTGCCCTACGATCCCGAACAGCGTTTCTTCACCATGTACCTGCCCGATCCGCTGTCGAGCGATGGCGGCAAGGCGATCTCGGTTTTCTGGCGTGCGATCAAACGGCGCAAGCAACCACTCGTCATGGCGGGGCTGGCGACCGTGTTCGCCAATCTGCTGACACTGGCAACTTCGCTCTATTCGATGCAGCTTTATGACCGGGTGATCCCGCTGGCGAGCTACGATACGCTGTTCGTGTTGACCGCCGGCGTGGCTTTCGCCTTGCTGCTCGACTTGTGCCTTCGCAGCTTGCGCGCGCTTCTGATCGAACGCGAGGCGCAGGATATCGACGCCGAGGTGAGCGAATTTTTCTTCGCCCGTGCACAGGCCATCCGGCTCGATGCAAGGCCGCCCGGCATCGGCACCATGGCCTCGCAATTGCGCGGTCAGGAACAGGTTCGGCAGGTGATGTCGTCCGGTTCGCTGTTCATGCTGGCCGATCTGCCATTCGCAATCTTCTTCATCATCGTCATTGCCATGATCGGCGGGCAATTGGCGCTGGTGCCTGTCATCAGCCTGCCGGTTGCGCTGATCCTCGCCATGATCCTTAGCAAGATCATCCGCAACGGTACCGACCGCGCGCAGGTGAGTGGTAACCGCAAGAACGGAATGCTGGTTGAATCGCTTGATGCGACGGAGACTGTGAAGGCCAATCGCGGTGGCTGGTTCATGATGGGTCGCTGGAACCGGCTGGTGCGCGAAATTCACCATTACGAAATGCCGGTGAAGAAGGCTTCTTCGGTGGCCGGTTCGCTGTTCTCGACGCTCCAGCAGACGGCCTATGTCGCGATCATGGGGTGGGGCGCCTATCTCGCCTCGCAGGGCCAGATCACGACTGGCGCGCTGCTCGCGTGCTCGATCATCGCCGGACGCATCAACGGCCCGCTGGTCGCGCAATTGCCCAATCTGATCGTTCAATGGGGCTATGCGCGATCCTCGCTCAAGGCGCTCGATTCCATCATGAACCTGCCGCTTGATCCGGCAAGTGGCGCAGGCGCGCTGCGGCCCGATCATCTCGAAGGCGGATACGAGATCAAGAACGCCGCTTTCGTGTATCCCAACACGCAGCGCCCGGCGCTGGAAGTCGAAGCTTTGAAGATCGACGCCGGCGAACGGGTCGCGGTGATTGGCGGCATCGGGTCGGGCAAGTCGACCTTGCTCAAGCTGATGAGCGGTCTGTATTCACCGCAACAAGGTAGCGTGCTGCTGGGCGGGTTGGACCTGTCGCTTGTGGCGGAAGACATCGCTCGCCGCCATGTCGGCTATGTCTCGCAGGACGCGCGCCTAATAAACGGCACATTGCGCGATAACCTCGCGATGGGACTTGGCGATGTGTCGGACGAAGAAATCATGGAAGTGGCGCGCGAGACGCGGCTCGATGCCATGATCGCTTCCCAGCCCGACGGTCTGATGTTGCAAATCCAGGAAGGCGGGCGCGGGCTGTCGGGCGGACAGCGAGCCATGGTCGGCATCAACCGATTGCTGCTTTCCAGGCCCAAGATCTGGCTGCTGGACGAACCAACCGCATCGCTCGACCAGATGACCGAGAGCGCCGCGCTCGAAGCGATTTCTGCAGGGCTGGACGATGATTCCATCATGGTGATGGTGACGCACAAGCCGCAATTGCTGACGCGCTTCACCCGCGTGATCGTGATGGCGAATGGCAGAGTCGTGAAGGACGGGCCTACGCAGGACGTGCTGCGCGACTTGGCGCCTCGCAAGCTTGCCGAAAAGCAGGATGGTGCGGCCGAAACCAAGGGAACGGTCACTTCCTCCATCAAGACAAACAAGAAGGCCTCATGATGATGCGATTGCGGCCTTCCCACTGGATCATCATCGCAATCAGCGTGACGCTGGTCGGCTTTATCGGCTGGGCTCAATGGGCCGAACTGGATCAGGTCACACGCGCCCCGGGCCGCGTAGTGCCCTATGCTCGCGTACAGGTCGTACAGAGCGAGGAAGGGGGCGCGATTGCCCGAATCAATGTGCGCGAGGGTGATCTGGTACGCGCCGGCGATTTGCTGGTGGAACTCGATACGGTGCAATTGACCGCAGGCGTAGCCGAAGCGCGCGCACGTGTGGCGGCGCTGCAAAGCCGCATGGCCCGCATCGATGCCGAATTGTTCGACAAGGCACTGACCTTCCCCGTCAGCTTGCGCGACTTTCCTGAATTCACTTCAAACCAGCGGCAGTTGTTTTCCCGGCGCCGGGCTGCCTTGCGCGCCGAGATCGGCTCGCTCCAGAACATGGCACGGCTGCAACAGGAAGAGCTGGACCTGAACCAGCCACTGGTGGAAACCGGCGATGTCGCCCGCTCCGAAATGATCCGGATGCAGCGCGCGATTGTCGAGACCGAAGGGCGCATCTCGAACATCCGCGCCCAGTATATCCGCGATCTGCAATCCGAGTTCGCGCAGACCGAGGAAGAACTCGTCGCAGCGCAGCAATTGCTTACCCAGCGGCAGGACAGCCTGCGCGCCGCATCCCTTGTCGCCCCGACCGATGGCATCGTGAAGAATGTTCGGCTCACAACCGTGGGCGGCGTCCTGCGGCCTGGTGACGAGGTGCTGCAGATCGTGCCGACGGGCGAGCGGTTGATCGTGGAAGCGCAAGTGCCGCCGCGTGACATCGCCTTTGTCCAGAACGGCCAGCGCGCCCGCGTTAATTTCGACGCCTATGACAGCGCAGTCTACGGCTCAGGCGATGGCGAGGTCGTCTATATCAGTCCCGATACTCTGTCCGAGCAGCGCGATGATGGCACCGCAAACGTCTATTACCGGGTCAATCTTGAAGTCGATACAGCCACGATGCGTCCGCGTAACGAAGGTCAGACTATCGATCTTCAGCCGGGAATGACGGCAACCGCGGAAATCCTCACCGGCAGCCAGACCGTGTGGGAATATCTTACCAAGCCGCTACTCAAAACAACCCGCGATTCGATGCAGGAGCGCTAACTGCAAAGGCCTGCAGTTGCGGCGCGAAATGCGCCGCTCCCCGGCGTTCTGCCTCTTCTGGCGGTATCGTCTGCACAGCCTGAGCCATGCGTTCAATATTGGCTGGCGAAAGCGTGCCGAGCGGCGCGACATAAACGCCGATCGTGAACAGGATTGCGCCTGTCTCGGGCAATTTGCGAAGCGTCTGACGCTCGCTCCGGATGAATAGCGTCTCACCGGCATTTTCGGGCGTGACATGGGCAAAGGTGATTTCGGGTGGCTGCGTATCAATCCATCGCAGGTCAGCCGTTGGACTGACGAACCAGTTGCAGCGCCCGAAAATCCGGCCCGCTTTCAGTCTGGTCATGAAGTGGTCCACCCCGCTGGCTAGCTGGTCGGCATAGCCGTGGATCGGCTTGTGCAGGCCGACAAGCGGCAGGCCGATCTTGTCCGCGGGGTGCCAGTCTGTCGGGAAGGCGACCGCCGCCCCGATCAGGCGATAGGTTTGACCCGTCTCATCTGGCTCTAGAAGGCACATGTCTTCCCAGGCAGAGCGTGCCGCACCCTCTAGACCGCCGTCTACGCCAAGCATCGCCGCAATTTCTTCGCCCGCTGCCACCGCGCGCTGTGTGAGTTGGACGCTGTCAGGATGGGTATCGAAACTTGCCCTTCTCGCCGTAAGGTCAGGCTCAGGCTGCAGCCATTCGTCTTCCAAAAGTGCGGTCAGCCCCATCTTGAGCGCTCCGCCCCCGCGTGCACGAGGCAGCAAGTCATCGACCGAAAAGCCAAGTGAAGCCATGGCTATTGCCTAACCCATGAACGCGGGCATTGCTATTGCCCGGCAGTCGTTTCACGCCTCGCGAAGTCCGCCATATCGTCCAGCACCGGAGCCTTGCCGCGCAGTGGCCGGGAGAGGGCGATGACGATGTCGATGTGATCGACATCCGCATAGCGCACCAGTTCGGCCTCGACACCTGCCTCTTTCAGCCGCGCAGCGAGCGCTTCGGAATTGCGGGGTTTCACGGTCGTATCATCCTCGCCCGTCAGCAGCAGTGCGGGCGGGGCGGTTTCGTCTGCGAAGGTGACAGGTTGCGTGGCCTCGGGCTCGCGCCAATCACCAAACGCCGCCACCGTGGATGGCGTGTCGAAGGGATAGAAATCATACGGGCCCGCAAGCCCGATCAGCCCCGCTACCGCTGCACGGTCCTCGCCGAGCCACTGCGGGTCGTTCGCCAGCATCGCCGCGATGTATGCGCCTGCGGAATGGCCTGCTAGCACGATCTGCTCACTATCTCCGCCGTATTCCGAGATATTTGCACGCACCCAGCGCACCGCCTGCGCCCCGTCTTCGACGAAACCGGGAAACCGTACTTCGGGCAAAATGCGGTAATCGGCGACGACAGTCACGAACCCCCGCGCTGCAAGCGCCCTTCCGGCAAAGGCATAGCCATCGCGCGAGCCGCTGTTCCAGCTGCCGCCGTAGAACCACACGATGACAGGACGCGGTCCGTTATCATCGTCGTGCGGTGCGTAGATATCGAGTTTCTGGCGCGAATTCTCGCCATAGGCGACTCCCTCCACCACGAGACGGCTGCCGCTGTCCTTGGGCACGAGCGCATTGAATGTGTGAAGCGGCGAGTAAAAGTAGGATATGCCGACCCCGATGATGGCGATCAGCGGGAGAGCAATGAGGGCTGCTTTGGCCATAGTTTTGTTCTGCGTTCCATTGCCCAGAAAATGATCGGCTTGGCCTAGTCTGCGGTGCACCTTCCTGGCAAGTTTTGCCGTGTCAGTGGACTATCGCACAACAAGGCAATTCACGCCTCAATGCGAATACGATGGTGACGATTCGGCCGCGCTGTGCCAATCGGAACCGACCAAAAGCTAGAACCACAAAGGGTTGACCGTTTCCAATGGATGTATCGGTTTACGAATTCAAAACGACGGGCGCAGCGCATTCGCATGGATATCTGATGCCGGCGCTTGAACCGCTATTGGACCAGTACGCGAATACCGAGCGGGTGTTCGAACTGGGTTGCGGAAACGGTTCGACCGCAGCTCACCTTCAAGCGAAGGGATATTCCGTAACCGGCATAGACCCGTCAGCGAGCGGGCTTGCCGTCGCGACGGAGCGCGGACTGGACCTGCACCAGGGCTCGACCGAGGAAGATCTCGCTGCCCGCTACGGCAAATTCCCCGTCGTAATAAGCCTTGAAGTGGTCGAACATGTGTTTTCGCCCAAGCTTTACGCAGAACGGATCCACGACCTGCTCGAACCGGGCGGTGTCGCGATCATTTCAACGCCCTATCACGGTTATCTCAAGAACCTTGCGCTTGCGGTCACTGGCAAGATGGATGGTCACTTTACGGCTCTTTGGGAAGGTGGCCACATCAAGTTCTTCAGTCGCGATACACTCGGAACCCTTTTCCAGCGCGTAGGCATGGAAGAAGTCGATTTCAGGCGTGTAGGCCGTATTCCGCAGCTCGCCAAGTCGATGATCGGCGTTTACCGGAAAGCGGGCTGAACACGTGAAAACTGCACCGCTGAAGGGCCTGAAGGTCGTCGAGCTCGCACGCATTCTGGCCGGGCCATGGGCGGGTCAGGTTCTTGGCGATCTGGGCGCCGAGGTCATCAAGGTCGAAAGCCCCGAAGGCGATGACACGCGCGGCTGGGGGCCGCCGTTCGTCGATCGTGCCGATGGCAGCAAGGATGCCGCCTATTTCCATGCCGCCAATCGCGGCAAGGACAATATTATCGCCGACTTTACCGACCCCGAAGACCTCGCACGGGTAAAAGCACTGATTGCAGATGCCGATGTGGTGATCGAGAATTTCAAGCTGGGAGGCCTGAAGCGGTTTGGCCTTGATTACGCCAGCCTGTCTGCCGTCCATCCGCGACTGGTTTACTGCTCCATCACCGGCTTCGGACAGGATGGCCCCTATGCTGCGCGAGCGGGATATGATTTCATAATTCAAGGGATGAGCGGCATCATGGACCTGACGGGGGAACCCGACGGGCCGCCGCAGAAAATCGGCGTGGCCTATGCCGACATCATGACCGGCTTATACGCCGTCATCGGTATCCAGGCGGCTCTGCATCAGCGAGAGAGCACCGGGCGCGGACAGCTCGTCGATATGGCCCTGTTCGATGTAATGGTCGGAACGCTCGCCAACCAGGCGATGAACTACCTGGCAGGGGGCCGCAATCCAAAACGGCTGGGCAATGCCCACCCCAATATTGCCCCGTATGAAGCTTTTCGCGCGAAGGATGGCTGGCTTATCGTCGCGGTGGGAAATGATCGCCAGTTCGAACGGTTTTGTGACGTGATCGACTTACCTAAGCGCGAAGAATGGAGCACCAATGCCCGGCGCGTGAAGAATCGTGAAAGTCTGTCAGCCTCGATCAGTCGCCGGATAGCTGAATGGGAGCGTGACGCGCTTCTGGACAGGCTGGAGGCGGACCGAGTCCCCGCCGGCCCGATCAACAGCGTCAAACAGGCGCTGTCCGATCCGCAGATCGAAGCGCGCCGCATGGTCGTGGAGCTGGAGGGAGGCCTTCAGGGCCTGCGCACACCAATCCGTTTTTCCGATGCGGATCTTGCGCTCGGCAAAGCTTCTCCGACATTGCAGGACGCTGGCGAAGACAAGGAACAAGCCTAGTTCGGCTGCAGAGTACGTGACATTGAATTGCCATCGTGTATCTCGCTGTGCGGGTCCGACGATGTGCTCCGGTCAGCACCCAAACAAAAGGGGCCGGGAGATTGCTCTCCCGGCCCCGTTTTGTTGGTTTGCCGTGAAGGCTGGGCTTACAT
>NZ_JBBNAX010000011.1:0-192157 GCF_037996805.1 Erythrobacter alti
CCCAGGCCGATTACGCCATCCGGCTCGACGGCACGCTCAACCTCGCAGAGGCTGACTTTATTCTCTGACAGGTGCCGACCATAAATGCACGGCAGATATGGCGGCGTGACTTGTGTAATGGCATAGGTCGCACATGGCCTCACGCCGCCTGTTCGTAGCCCTGCGTCCAACAGAGGATGTTTGCGAAGCCTTGCTCGATACGATGGAAGGCGTCGCGGGCGCGCGGTGGCAGGACGCGGATAATCTCCATATTACCTTGCGCTTTATCGGCGAGGTCGATCGCCACACATTCTCCGACGTGGTGACGGCGCTCGAGAGCGTGCGACTGCGCGCGTTCTCGCTTGCGCTGTCCGGCGTAGGTCATTTTGAAGGCAAGCACCGCGCCAAGGCAATCTGGGCGGCAGTCGCGCCCTCGCCCGAACTCGATGACTTGCAACTCGGCGTGGAGATGGCGTGCCGCCGGGCTGTTCTTGCTGCAGAGACCCGCAAATTCATCCCCCATGTCACGCTTGCACGGCTCAATGCCGGCAGCGGAACAATTGGGCAGTGGCTTTCGGAACATGGCGACCTGGCTCTCGGGCCGTGGGACGTGAACAGCTTCACTCTGTATGAGAGCGACTTGACGCCAAACGGTGCGATTTACCGTGAACTGGTTGTATTTCAGTAGCTTGTAACGGCTTCCACTAATCTGGGTTAATCGGGAACACGCTCCAGCCGTGGGTTGGGTGCGGTCAAGCGTGGACCTCAGCGCCCCTCCAGCCGTTGATAAGGTGAACACAGGTAACACACCGCGCGCCCTGCGGTCCGACCCGGCCAGAAGCCACAATCGCGGGAAACAGGCGCGCCGAACAGGAGTACGATGCAACCCCCCAATCCCGCCTCTGCGGGCCAGAAACCTTATCCCACTTCCCCCCCGGTCAAGAGCAGCCAATTGCAGCCGGCGCGCCGATGGATGCGTGCCGCCATGGTGCGCGAACTCATCAGCCGGATGCGCAGCAAGGAACACGCGAACGACCAGCCGTCAACGCCGCGCCCTCGTGCCCGCCGCCGCAAGAAGAAGGCTGCGCTTGCGGTATCGGCGATGGTCATGACGGTCGGTTCAACCGGCTATGAACTCGGCAACCCGAGCGACGCGAACGCCATCACGCTGGTCAGCCAGCACGACAATATCCGCAGGCACGCTTCGAAACGCACCGTCAGCGAAGAGCTGAAGGAAGCGATTGCAGAAGAAGAGGGCGTCCACCTTACCGTCTATGCCGACCCGATCGGCAAGCCGACTGTAGGCGTCGGCCACCTTGTGCGCGCATTCGATAATCTCTCGGTCGGTGATGTGATCAGCTACGAACGTGCGCTTGAATTCCTCGAACAGGATTTGAAGCAGGCCGAAGCGGCGGTTGCGCGTTTGACCGCGAACCTGCCGCTTTACCAGCACGAATATGATGCGCTTGTCGACCTGGTGTTCAATATTGGCGAAGGGAACGCCAACAAGGAAAACAGTCCGAATTTGAACGCCGCCATCAAGGCTGGTGACTATGCCGCCATTGCCGAAGAACTGGCATATCACACCGCTGGCAACGCCAAGCTGCGTGGTCTTGCCTACCGAAGTGACAGGCGTGCCGCGATTTTCCAGCAAGCCGATTACAGCGACCCTCGCCCCCGTGCGCTTGCCCTTCGCGATCCTCAACTAGAAGGCATTGACACCGGCTGATCGCATGCAAAAACCCGTTCAGCCGCTTGGCAGCTTCACCTGCTATAGCTAAGCGGACAGTTACAACGGCAACCAAATTGAATTTAAGTGGATTGCCGCCACACGAGAGAGAGAAAGAAGGGTCCGCCCGCAATGAAAACGCGTTTGCTAACCTCCACAACCTTGATCGCCATGATGGCGAGCGCTTGCACCACCATGCAGGAGACAGAAATGCCCGACGCTGCCGGAATTCCGCAGATCGAGGAGTACAATCCCGCAATCCCGCAGGCGACGAGCATCTTTGCAGAATTGTCGCCGCTCTACATGCACGCGCCGCAGTTCGATCAGGTTGCTGACGACGAATGGCAAGGCATCGTTGAAGAAGCGATTGCAATCCAGCTGGCCGAAATCGAAGCAATTGCGAATAATCCCAACCCGCCGACCATGGGCAATACGCTGGTCACGATGGAGCGTTCGGGGCAGGTCTTCTCGCGTGCTTATGGTGCTTTCAGCCAGGTCGTGGGTGCCAATATCAACGACACGATTGCCGCTACCGACGAAGCGCTAGCTCCGCAGATCGCTGCGATGACCGACAGCATTTATCTCAACGCGGACCTGTTTGCGCGGGTGAAGGCAATTTACGACAATCGCGCCGCAATGGCGATGACCGCAGAAGATGCGATGCTGCTTGAAACCACTTACGCAGAATTCGTCCATCGCGGCGCTGAGCTTGGTGCCGAACAGCAGGCCGAGCTTCGCCAGATCAACGGGCGGCTTTCGTCGCTGTCTTCGCAAATCTCGCAACTGATCACGCAGGGCCAGAACGCTGCCTCCATCGTGGTCGACACGCGCGCAGAGCTTGCAGGCCTTTCCGATGGTCAGATCGCCGCGGCGGCGGCCGCTGCCACCGAAGCCGGCCATGACGGCAAGTTCATGCTGAGCGTCAGCAACACCACGGGCGTGCCCACCCTTGCACAATTGCACAACCGCTCCGTACGTGAACGGCTGCACCGTGCCAGCGTGGACCGCAACCAGTCGGGCGAAACAAGCACGCTGCCGATGATCCGCGAAACGATTGCCCTGCGCAATCGCCGCGCACAGCTGTTCGGCGAGCCAACCCACGCGAACTGGCAGATGTACGACCGCATGGTTTCCGACCCTGCTCGCGCAATCGGCTTCATGACCGACATGGTCCCCGCGCTCCACGCCACGCAGGACCGCGAAGCCGCTGTCCTGCAGGCACGGATCGAACAGGACGGCCACGATTTCGAGCTCGCCCCGTGGGACTGGGAATATTACGCCGGGATCGTTCGCCAGGAACGCTACGCCCTCGATAATGAGGAAATCAAACAATACTTCGTGGTCGACCGCGTGCTGGAAGACGGCGTGTTCTATATGGCGCAGCAGCTCTACGGCCTGACCTTCGAACAGCGCAGCGATATTCCGACCTATCATCCCGATGTCAGCGTCTACACCGTGTTTCACGATGGCGAACCGATCGCATTGTTCTACTTCGACCCGATGAGCCGCCCGTCCAAGCGCGGTGGTGCCTGGATGAGCAACTTTATCGAGCAGAGCCATCTGCTTGGCCTGCGCCCCGTTGTCACGAACACGCAGAACATCGCTCCGCCCGCACCGGGCGAGCCTGCACTGGCGACCTGGGACGATGTGACGACGATGTTCCACGAGTTCGGTCATGCATTGCACGGCATCTTCGCGGACCAGCAATATCCTTCGCTCTCGGGCACCAACACGGCACGCGACTGGGTGGAATTCCCCAGCCAGTTCCACGAGAACTTCGCTGCCGTGCCTGAAGTGCTGCAACGCTATGCCCGTCATAACGAAACCGGCGAAGTCATCCCCGATGAGCTGATCCAGGCGATCGATCGTTCGAGCAAGTTCAACCAGGGCCACAGTTTCGGCGAGATCATCGCTGCATCATTGCTCGACATGGAATGGCACTCGATCGATCCGAGCCAGCCTGCCCCGACCGACGTCATGGCCTTTGAAGCCGAAGCGCTCGACCGCATCGGGCTGCGTCACGACCTCGTGCCGCCGCGCTATCGCACGCCGTATTTCCGGCACATTTTCGAGCATGGCTATGATGCAGGCTACTACGCCTACACATGGACCGAAATGCTGCACCATGATGCGTACAGCTATGTCCAGAACAATGGCGGCATGACCCGCGAAATGGGCGATCACATCGTGTCGACCTTCCTCGGCCAGGGCCATTCGAAGACCTACGAACAAATGTTCCGGGACTTCACGGGCCGCGATCCGCGCGTCGAACCGCTGCTCGAAGCACGCGGGCTGATCCCGGAAGATGACAATGTAACGGGCATCGACGGAGCCGAAGGCGCGCTCTGATCGGTTCTTCAATGCTACAAGGAGGGGGTCGGCGTGCGAGCGTCGGCCCCTTTTTCATGCGAGGAGCGGCGTCAGCCGTCGATGACCAGCGCCCGCGCGCCGGCCTCGCCTACCCAGCGCGCATCGACGCCCCAGCCATTGGCGATGTTCTGTGGGGATAGCGCCTGCTCCGGCTCGCCATCCGCGACGAGACGACCTTCTCGCAGCACCAGCACTCGGTCGGCGTGGTTCATTGCAAGCGCCAGATCGTGCAGCACCAGAACCACGCCGCAGCCCGATTCCGCTTCTGCCTCGAGCACTCGCAGCATCTCCAGCTGGTGCGCGATATCGAGCGCAGCGAGCGGTTCATCAGCGAGGATCCATTGAGGCTCTCCGGCCAGCACCCGCGCAAGCAAGGCGCGCGCTTTTTCACCGCCGCTGAGTGTGGATACCGGGCGATCACGGAAATCTTCCAGCCCGCAAACGCCTATGGCGCGGTTGACCTCTGCCTCGCCGGTATCGCGGTGCGGCAATCGTCCCAGCGCGACGAGGTTGGCAACCGAGACATCCCATGCAACTTCCGCAGATTGGGGCAAATATCCGACATTGCGGGCACGGGTCAGCGGGTGAACGGCTGCCAGTGACTTGTCGCTAAGCGCTACTGTTCCCGCTGCTGGCTTCATCAGGCTGCCGAGCGCGCCGAGCAAGGTCGATTTACCCGCGCCATTGGGGCCGCAGATCGCGGTGATGTCACCGGGACGCAGCGCACAGCTGACGCGGTCGAGCACCAGCTTTTGTCCGCGCTGCACCGACAAGTTATCGCACGCGAGTATCATGCCAGCCCCCTTCTCATCCGGAGCAACAGCACGAGGAAGAACGGCGCACCAATCAGGCTGAGCGCGATGCCCAGTCGCAATTCCGTCACCAGCGGAAGGATGCGGCACACCACGTCGGCCACCAGCACCAGCAAGGCCCCCGCCAAGGCACTCGGCACGATCAGGCTGGAGGGGCGCTTGTCGGTCAGCGGGCGGACGAGGTGCGGCACGATCAGTCCGACAAAGCCGATAATTCCGGCAACCGCCACTCCGGTACCGACCGTCAGGCCCGTGCCCAGCACCATCAGCCCCATAAGTTTGGTCGGGTTGACGCCCATCGACCGGGCCGCCTCCTCACCCAGCGTAAGTGCATCGAGCCAGCGTCCCGCGCGCCACAGCACCAATAATCCAGCCAGTGTGAGCGGCGCGGCCATCGTCACATCGCTCCACCCGCGATCGGTCAGTGCCCCCATCAGCCATGTCACGATATTGCTCATCGCAAATGCATTGGGCGAAAGGCTGATAGCGAGGCTGGTGAGCGCGCCCGCAAGACTAGCGATCATCATGCCTGCCAGCGTGAACAGCGCGATGCCATGCGCGGGATTGGCGGTGCGTCCGGCGATCAGGGCCAGCAGGGCCATGGCTCCGCCAGCGCCCAGCAGTGCGAAGCCGGACAGGAGCAGCGTGGAACCTGCCCCGATGTACAGCGCGATCACGGCTCCCAGCGCGGCGCCCGGCGCGATGCCGAACAGGCCAGGATCGGCGAGCGGATTGCGCAAATAGCCCTGCATTGCTGCACCCGCTGCGCCCAGTCCGCCGCCGATGACTAGCGCCAGCACCGCACGCGGCAAACGCAGTTCGGCAAGGATCAGCGCGGCATTGGCCGTAGTCGCCGGGTCGATCCATACGCGCCCTGCCAGCAGCGAAAGCGGCACTGCAATCAACAGGAGCGCGGCAAAGGTGATGGTGGCGCGGTTCATTCCAGCCCCGCGCGTATCTCGGTCAACCGCGCCAGCGCGCGCGGAATGGTCGGTCCCCCGCAATAAAGCAGCGTCGGGTCGAGTGTTTCGTAACGCACACCTTGCAACCGTCGCAGCACCGGGTGCGACAACATACGTTGCTCTCCTGCCGCAAGCACAAATTGCGGCGGATCGGCGACCACCTGCTCGAGCGGGAGGTAAGCGCCCTGCCCCATGCCGCGTGCGGCGGAATGGCTGGCGAAACCGGTATGCTCGAGCATGGCGATGGCGAGCGTCCCATCGCCCGGCACGATCCCGCCCTGTTGCCACAACAGCGCAGAAGCGGGCGCACCTTCAAACTCCGCCGCCTCCCATGCAAGCTCGATCCGCGTCACCAGAGTCTCACCCCTGCCAGCATTCCCAGCGAGATCGGCCAGCCGCCGGACCTGATCCATGCTGTCATGCGGGCTGGCGACGATATCGAGAAGTTCGACCTGCACTCCCGCACGCTCGAGCGCCTCGCGCGTGGAGGGAGCAAGAAAAATGTCTGCGACCACGATATCTGGGGCCAGCGCGAGCACTTCCTCCGCCGTTCCGCCTGTCGCACGAAACTGCGCGGCCTTGTCGAGCGGCATTGAGCTGGAACTGGCCCGCTGGCTGTAATGCGAGATTGCCAGCAATTGCCCCGGTGCCGAGACTTCAGCCAGGATCGCATCGGCGCAAGGATTGAGGCTGACGATGGTCGGATGGTCAGAGTCTCTGGCAGGCTGCGTCGGCGCGCAGCCCGCCAGCACGAGGGCCAAGGCGGCCAGCGCCCTCACAGTGCCAGCCGCGCTCCGATGAAGGCTGCACGCCCACGCGTGTTGTAGCCGGCGGCGGTCTGGTAATCCTCGTCCCACACATTCTCGACGCGGCCAAAAAGCTGGACCTTATCGCTCACATCGAATGCGGCGCGCAGTGTCAGCACTTCGTAGCCATCAAGGCGCGTGAAATTGCCCGCATCGTCGAAGGCATCGGAGACGAGCCGCAAGTCTGCTCCGAGCGACAATCGCGCGAGCGGGGTCCAGTCCGCTGTAAGCGTCGCTGCGTGGCGCGGGCGGCGGGCCAGTTCATTGCCCGTATCGCGGTCCTCGGTGTCGGTGAAAGCGTAGACGGCTTGCAGCCGCAGCGTTTCGGTCAGCTTCGCGCCTGCTTCCACTTCCACACCGGTAGCGCGGGTGCGGGCGATGTTGTCATAGGTGCCGAAAGGCCGGTCGATGCAGATGTCGCTGGTCACGCCGAAACAACCGACAAAGGCGATCTGGTCTTCGGTGTCGCGGCGGAACAGCGTCACAGAGCCGTGAAGGTCCTGCGAACGGTCGCCATAGGCCAGGCCAATGTCCATGCCGGTGCTTGTTTCAGGCGTCAGCGTGGCATTGCCGAAATCGGAGAAGAGCTGGAACAGGCTGGGCGCCTTGAAGCCTTCGCCTACACTTGCGCGCAAACGCAGATTGGCGGCCAGCGCGTAGCTCAAATCTGCGCCGAAGCTAACCTCGCTGCCGAAATCGGCTTGGTCGTCCAGCCGCACACCGATATGGCCGGAAATCCCGCGCCATTCGATACCGGCCTGTGAATAGATACCGAAAATCCGCGTGTTATTGCCGCTATCGAACAGTGTTTCGTAACTCGTCCATTCGTTCTGCGCGCCGAAATTGACGATCAGCGGACCGATAGGACGCCATTCCCCGCGAAGGCTCACGAGGTCCGACTGCCCCTCGCTGGTGAAGGTCGCGTTGCCATCCCCGTCGAGATTGTCGCGCGCCGTATCCGCGAAGCTGTAGCTAGCCTGCAAAAACAGCGGGCCAGTGTCATAGACCGCACCGGCAGAGCCGAAAGTCTGCGCGGTATCCTGAACCTCGTCCGAGTCAGCAAGCGCAAAGGCAGGTGCCGGGAAACCGTCGATCTCCAGTTCGCCTTCAGCCTGCCGCAGCCGTGCAAACACCTCGAAAATGTCGGAGAAATAGTAGCGGCCGTGCCCCTCGACCACCCACTGCTCGAAGCCATCGGCCTCGGTCCCGCTGGCGGCGGAGGAGAAACCGTCAGTACTGGTGTAGCTGGCTGATGCGCCGATAAAGCCGGTGTCGGGATCGGAAATCCCGCCCGAAGCCGCGCCGGTAAAGCTGTTGTCCGCGCCATATTCGACCAGCCCAGCAAACCCGCCTTCGGCCCGCGTCGAGGCGACGATCACGCCGCCGATGGCATCCGAACCCCAGATGGTGGAGTTTGAACCGCGCAGTACCTCGACCTTGGAGAAGTTGTTGCTGAGCAAATTGCCGAAATCGAACCCGCCCGAAGGCGCAGCAGAGTCGGCGACCCGCACGCCGTCCACCACGACCAGCACTTGCTCGGCCTCTGCACCGCGCAGGCGCACGCCGGTAAAGCCGCCCAGCCCGCCATTGCGGCTGAGTGTCAGGCCGGGGACACGTTCAAGCACGCGGGTGAAGTCCGGCCCCTGCACGCTGCGAATTTCATCCTCACCAATGACGGTGATGGCCTGTCCGGTATCTTCCAGCTCGATCCGGGTGCCGGTAGCGGTGACAGTGATGGCGTTTTCCGACGTTTGCGCCGCGTCCGACGCCAACACGAAATCATCGTCCTGCGCCATTGCAGGGACGGAGAGAGCCACAAAAGATGCACCAAGAAACAGATATTTATACACTCAACCTCCTATCAAAAGCGAAATTGCCGCTTTCGAGGGAGGGAGCGCGGAAATGCGCTCTCCCGCTAGCTGCCGGTACTCCCCGCCCGTCAGCGTAAGCGACCGTCACCCGGCAGGTCTCCTGGCTCCCGGATCATCGCTCGCCGCCCGCCTTCCCGCTTGCGCAGTGGCCTATGGGTAGCTCGCTCCCCGGTCACAGTTGCGGGGGCAGCGGAGGATTGGCACCTCCTTCCCTCTTAGGTCCACGCGAATGGACAACCCGTGACGTCGCGAACCCCATAGGCGCGGTGGCAGGTGGCGGCAAGCCCGCGCCGCAACAGTGCAAAATCGAGTGTTAACCGGCGTCCCGCAACGGTACGCATGCAAATGGAAAGATGCTGCGAAACATCGCTCCCGCTAAAGCGGCGGTGTGAAACAGGCTTTCCCCAACCAGCATTCCGGCGAATCGCCGCGCCGCGATTTCCGTACGCCGCGCAGGTCGCTGCGTGACCGGCTGATCCCGCTCGCCAAACGGCTGGGTATTGTCGGGCTGGCAATCGCCGTACCTTCCCTTGCCGCAGAAGGCGCGATGGGAACTTTAGACAGCGAACCGGCCCAGCAGCCAATCACGCTGATGGCATTCGAAACACCGGGGCAGAGTTTTCCCGGCTCTGCATTCTACTATCTCGAAGACACACCGCGCCTTGTCGAAGGCGAGCAGTGGAGCGGGACGGCCGAAGTGATCGGTGAACCCGCGCTTGCGACATCGGACCTCACCGAAGCACCGCTCGCCGCTGCGCCGCTGCGCATCCGCGGATCGGACCTCGACCATATGCGCGCGCAGGAATGCATGGCGCAGGCGATCTATTACGAGGCGGCGAGTGAAAGCGATGCAGGCCAGCGCGCTGTAGCGCAGGTTGTGCTCAACCGGGTGGCGCACCCATCCTATCCGCGCACGGTTTGCGGCGTGGTCTACCAGGGCAGCGAGCGGCGCACCGGGTGCCAGTTCACCTTTACCTGCGACGGTTCGCTTGTGCGGCGCCCGTCGGCCAGTGGCTACAGCCGCGCCAGCCGCATCGCGCGCGAGGCGCTTGCCGGTCTGGTCTACGCGCCCGTTGGCACGGCGACGCATTACCACACGCTGGCGGTCAATCCCTATTGGGCGAGCAGCCTCGAAAGCGTCGGCGTGATCGGCGCGCACATCTTCTATCGCTGGCCCGGTGCAGCCGGACGGCCCGCCGCCTTCAGCGCGGGCTATGCTGGTGGAGAGCCGGCCTCGGCCCGCGCACGGATGCAAATGCCGCAGGCACCTGATCCGGCGACTGCGCCTGTGCTGGTGCAGGCAGACCTGGCAGCCGCTGGCGGCGCCTCTCCGCCCGTATCATTCTCCACAGTCGCACAGGGTCCGAGTGCTCCCCCGGCACCTCCACGCAGCGGCGATATCCGTGCGGAATATGCCAACAGCGGGCGGTGGATCGAGCGACCCTGACGGTGCTCGGGCATTTCGTGCTGCCTCATCAAACCTACTGAAAACACGACTAAGACTTCAGCAACCATTCTCTAGAACCTTCGCTTAGAGGGCGCGGTTTATAGAGGCCCCTGTCGCACCTGTGGCACAACGCGCCACGCAATCGCAGGACCAAGGCAAACCATGTCAATCCGCTTCGCCGCAGCCGCCAAGCCCACCTCAGTCCGCATGTCGCCCGACAGGGTCCGCGCAATCCACACGGATGCCGCCAATGATGATGGTGACCTGGTCAGCCAGGTCTTCATCAACGCTGCCCTGCGGCATTTTGCCACTCACGGACTCGGCGCGGCGCAGCACGCCCGCGACCAGGCGCTTGCTGCGAGCGAAGCCGGCGACCGCCAGACATTTGAATGGTGGCTCGAGATTTGCCGCGCTCTGGACCGCCGCATGGCGCGCCGGATCGATCCCAAGAATCACGCGAACTCGGCCCGCTAGACCGCGCCCGACTCCGGGTGATGGCTCTCAGCGGCTCCCTTACATAGCAGCGTAGGACCAGCTTCCGGCATCTGACCGGAGCTGGCGCAGCTGCGCCAATCCCCCTGCACACCCCCGACAAGCAACGCCTGATCGCCATTTATTGCTATTGCAAACCAGTATCATAACATACGACTTTTAGACTGTTGCAATGCCCTTTTACGCGTTCTAGGGCAGTCCTGAATTGAGCGCGCGGCCTCTTGCGGGGCGCATGGCCCACGCGCCCTGTAAACCGAATGAGCGCCCGAGGCTTTAAAGGACCAGGCTTTTTCATGGCACGCAACAAGATTGCCCTCGTCGGCGCCGGAATGATCGGCGGCACGCTCGCCCACCTCGCAGCGATGAAGGAAATGGGCGACGTCGTCCTGTTCGACATTGCCGAAGGAATGCCAGCCGGCAAGGCGCTGGACCTTTCGCAGGCTGGCCCGGTCGAAGGCTTTGACGCCACGCTCAAGGGCACCAGCGACTACGCCGATATCGCGGGCGCCGATGTCGTGATCGTCACCGCAGGCGTGCCGCGCAAGCCCGGCATGAGCCGCGACGATTTGCTCGGCATCAACCTCAAGGTGATGAAGGCCGTGGGCGAAGGCATCAAGGCCAACTGCCCCGATGCTTTCGTGATCTGCATCACCAACCCGCTCGATGCGATGGTCTGGGCGCTGCGCGAATTTTCCGGCCTGCCGCACAACAAGGTCGTCGGCATGGCTGGCGTGCTCGACAGCGCGCGCTTCCGCCACTTCCTCGCCGATGAATTCGACGTGTCGATGGAAGATGTCACTGCCTTCGTGCTCGGCGGCCACGGCGACACGATGGTGCCGATCCTCGAATATTCGACAGTAGCCGGAATCCCCGTGCCCGACCTCATCAAGATGGGCTGGTCGACGCAGGAAAAGATGGACGCGATTGTCGACCGCACCCGCAAGGGCGGCGGCGAGATCGTCGGCCTGCTCGGCAATGGCTCGGCCTATTATGCCCCCGCAACCAGCGCGATCCAAATGGCCGAGAGCTACCTCAAGGACAAGAAGCGCGTCCTGCCCTGCGCCGCCTATCTCGAAGGCCAGTATGGCGTGGATGGTCTCTACGTCGGCGTGCCCATCGTGATCGGTGCCAATGGCGTCGAGCGGATCGTCGAGATCGAACTGGACGACGAAGCCAAGAAGGGCTTCCAGGTCAGCGTCGATGCAGTCGAAGAACTGCTTGAGGCTTGCAAGGGACTGGATAGCAGCCTTGCTTAAATCGGCGGCAGGATTGGCGGCGGCAGGCGTTGCAATGATCGCAATTCCTGCGAGCGGCCAAGTTCAGCCGGTTTCCGTAGATAGCCTCGCCGTGGCAGTCAGCGCATGTATTCTCGCCGTCGATGGGGAGCAACCGATTGCGGAAACTCTCGTAGCGAGCGGTTGGAGCGAGGCCACACTCGAGTCGGATGAGCCTGTCCAGACCCCGCTTTTGGTCTTCGGTCACAGCGACAGTGAAGCCGTCATCATGACGCTTAATGCAGGTGAAGGTGAGCCGGAGCCATGCGTCGTCGTTGCGCGCCTTCCATCAACAACCGTCTACCATCCTTCTGCGGAAGGGCTGAGCAGAATAATTGGCATGCCGGTATCGCGCGAAGATAATCAGTACACGTGGCGCTTCGCTGGCAAGCTGGCACAGATGGCTCCAACCGGCAGCGCCGATGCGCCAAGCCTCCGTTTTCTAGTAATCCGAACAGGAGACAATTGATGTCCATCCTCGTAAACAAAGACACCAAGGTCATCACCCAGGGCATGACGGGTAACACCGGCACGTTCCACACGCAGCAGGCTCTCGATTACGGGACCAAGATGGTTGCGGGTGTCACTCCGGGCAAAGGCGGCTCCGAGCATCTCGGCCTGCCGCAGTTCAACACGGTGCGCGAAGCCAGGGAAGCGACCGGCGCGACCGCGTCGTGCATCTACGTGCCGCCGCCCTTTGCCGCCGACGCCATTCTCGAAGCGATCGAGGCCGAGGTCGAGCTGATCATCACGATCACTGAAGGCGTTCCGGTGATGGACATGGTGACCGTCAAGCGCGCCTTGACCGGCTCCAAGTCGCGCCTGATCGGCCCGAACTGCCCCGGCGTGCTGACGCCGGAAGAGTGCAAGATCGGCATCATGCCCGGCAAGATTTTCCAGAAGGGCAGCGTTGGCGTCGTCTCGCGCTCGGGCACGCTCACCTATGAGGCCGTGCACCAGACTACGGCTGTCGGCCTCGGCCAGACGACCGCTGTCGGCATCGGCGGCGATCCCGTGAACGGCACCAACTTCATCGACGTGCTCGACCTGTTCCTGGACGATGACGCCACCAAGTCGATCATCATGATCGGCGAAATCGGCGGCAGCGCGGAAGAGGAAGCGGCCGAATTCATCAAGCAGGAAGCCGCCAAGGGCCGCCGCAAGCCGATGGTCGGCTTCATCGCCGGCCGCACCGCGCCTCCGGGTCGCCGCATGGGCCATGCCGGTGCCATCGTGGCAGGCGGCAAGGGCGGCGCTGATGACAAGATTGCGGCGATGGAAGATGCGGGCATCCGCGTCTCCCCCTCGCCCAGCGAACTCGGCACCACGCTCGACGCGATGCTCAAGGAAATGGCGTAACCACTTACGCACTGCCTCCAGGGAGAGGTGAACGACATGGGTAACGAACCGAAAAACTTCCTTCCCGAACTGCCCTCGCAAGGCGAGGCGCAGGCCGGGCCGAGCTGGGGCAATCCGCGTTGGCCGCTGGTCGACGATGCGGGCGACCTTTCCGCCGCCATGGACCCGACCGACATGGTCGCCGTGGTCAAGGAAGCTGCGGCAAAGGCGGGCAAGCCGACCGATACCGCCAGCATCGAAGCGGCGTGTCGTGACTCGATCCAGGCGATGCTGCTGATCCGCCTGTACCGCGTGCGAGGGCATCTTGCGGCCGATCTCGATCCGCTCGGCCTAACCCACCGCGAGATCCCCGAGGATCTTACGCTCGAATGGCATGGCTTTGCAGGGCAAGAAGACAAGGAAGTCTTCGTTGGCGGAGTGTTCGAATTCGAATGGGTCAAGGTCGGCACGCTGCTCGAAGCCTTGCGCACGACCTATTGCGGCAATGTCGGCCTTGAATACATGCATATCGCCGACACCGAAGAACGGCGCTTCCTGCAAGACCAGTTCGAACAGCCCGAAGAGACCATCCAGTTCACGCCCGAAGGCAAGCAGGCAATCCTGCAGGCGGTGATCCGCGGCGAGGAATACGAGAAATTCCTCGGCAAGAAATACGTCGGCACCAAGCGCTTCGGCCTTGATGGTGGCGAAGCCATGATCCCGGCGCTTGAAGCCGTTATCAAATACGGCGGCTCGACCGGCGTGCGCGAGATCATCTATGGCATGGCCCATCGTGGCCGGCTGAACGTGCTCGCCAATGTGATGGCCAAGCCGTACCACGTGATCTTCCACGAATTTTCGGGCGGCAGCGCCAATCCCGACGATGTCGGCGGTTCGGGCGATGTGAAATATCACCTTGGCACCAGCACCGACCGCGAGTTTGACGGGATCAAGGTCCACATGAGCCTCGTCCCCAATCCCAGCCACCTGGAAGCGGTGAATCCTGTGGTGCTCGGCAAGACCCGCGCGCAGCAGGCGATGCATGACGATCTCGATGCGCATGAAAAGGTCATGCCTGTCCTGATCCACGGCGATGCCGCGTTTGCCGGGCAAGGGGTCGTGTGGGAATGCTTCGGCCTGTCCGGCGTGCGCGGTTATTCGACCGGCGGGTGCATCCACTTCATCATCAACAACCAGATCGGCTTCACCACCAGTCCCAAATTTGCGCGTTCCTCGCCCTACCCGTCCGACGTGGCGAAGGGCATCCAGGCACCGATCCTGCATGTGAACGGCGATGATCCCGAGGCCGTGACCTTCGCCTGCAAACTGGCGGTCGAATATCGCCAACGCTTCAAGCGCGACGTGGTGATCGACATGTGGTGCTACCGCCGCTTCGGCCACAATGAGGGTGACGAGCCCAAGTTCACCCAGCCGCTGATGTATGATGCGATCAAGAAGCATCCGCGCGTGTCGGAAATCTATTCCGAACGGCTCAAGGACGAAGGCGTGATCGAGGAAGGCACTGCACCTGGCATGCGGCAGGACTTCATCGACCACCTCGAGGGCGAGTTCCAGGCAGCCAAGAGCTACAAGCCCAATGAAATCGACTGGTTCGCCGGTCGCTGGAGCGGGCTGCACAAGCCAGCCGATCCGGAAACCGCGCGGCGCAATGTGGAAACGGCGGTCGACAAGAAGCTGTTCGCCAGCCTTGGCCGCACGCTGACCACGGTTCCCGAAGATCATACGATCCACAAGACGCTGGGCCGCGTGCTCGATGCGAAGCGTGAAATGTTTGCCAGCGGTGGCGGCTTCGACTGGGCCACGGCAGAGGCCCTGGCCTTTGGCAGTCTCGTGACCGAGGGTTTCGGCGTGCGCCTGTCCGGACAGGATTCGGGCCGCGGCACCTTCAGCCAGCGCCATGCAATCTGGGTCGACCAGAATGACGAGGGCAAATATATCCCCCTCGCCACGCTGCCGCACGGCAAGTTCGAAGTATATGATTCCACGCTGAGCGAATTCGGCGTGCTCGGTTTCGAATACGGCTTTGCTTTGGCTGATCCCAAGACACTGGTGATGTGGGAAGCGCAGTTTGGCGATTTCGCCAATGGCGCGCAGATCATGATCGACCAGTTCATGGCCGCAGGCGAAGTCAAATGGATGCGCGCCAACGGCCTCGTGCTGTTGCTGCCGCATGGATATGAAGGCCAGGGCCCGGAACACTCTTCCGCAAGGCTCGAGCGGTTCCTGCAACTCTGCGCGAACGACAATATCCAGGTGTGCAACATCACCAGCCCGGCGAACTACTTCCACGTGCTTCGCCGCCAGATGCTGCGTCCCTTCCGCAAGCCGCTTGTCATCATGACGCCCAAGAGCCTGCTACGCCATCCCGATGCCAAGTCGGAAGCGAAGGACTTCACGGGCGACAGCCACTTCATGCGCATTCTTTCGGACCGCAAGGAAATCGCCGACAAGAAGGTGCGCCGCCTCGTCCTGTGCAGCGGCAAGGTTGCCTACGATCTGATGGACAAGCGCGATGAGGAAGATGTGGACGATGTCTCCATAGTCCGGATCGAGCAGATCTACCCCTTCCCCGGCGAACCGCTGGCCGTGCGCATGAAGCGCATGACCAATCTCGAGGAAGTCGTCTGGTGCCAGGAAGAGCCGCACAACAACGGCGCATGGTTCTTCGTGCAAAACCGCATCGAGGACGCGCTCACCGCTGCCGGACACAAGGGAATGCGTCCATCCTATGCCGGGCGCGAAGAAGCTGCATCGCCCGCCACCGGCTTCGCCTCGCGTCACCAGGCGCAGCAGGAAGCTCTCGTATCGGTCGCGCTGGGCTTGTCCAGCCGCGGCAAAACCGCCGCCAGGCAGGCAGCGCGTTCCACCAAAAAGAAAAGCTGAGGAAGCACTCTCATGGCAACCGAAGTCAAGGTCCCTACACTGGGGGAATCGGTCACAGAAGCGACGGTCGGCGAATGGCTGAAGCAGCCCGGCGATGCCGTTGCTGCGGATGAGCCGATTGTCAGTCTCGAAACCGACAAGGTCGCGGTCGAGGCACCCTCGCCTATCGCCGGGGTCATTACCGAGCTCAAGGTCGAGGTTGGCGCCACTGTTGAAGTCGGCGCAGTGCTCGCGATCGTGGAAGCCGGTGGAGCGCCGGCCGCCAAGGGCGAAGAGGCCGGGCGTGCTGCCGAACAGCGCGAAGAAACGCAGGCCAAGAGCGCCGACAGTGGCAGCGCCGCTGCGAGCGATGGCTCTGTCACCATGTCCCCCGCCGTGCGCCGTGCGGTTATCGAACACGGTGTCGATCCGACGACGATCAAGGGCACAGGCAAGGATGGTCGCCTGACCAAGGAAGATGTCCTCGCCGCGGCCAAGAGCAAGGAAACCGGCCCGACCGACGCAAGCAAGCCTGCCGCACCGGCTCCTGCCGTGCCTGCTGCCGCGAAGGGCGAACGCCGCGAGGAACGCGTCAAGATGACGCGGATGCGCCAGACCATCGCCAAGCGCCTGAAGGGCGCGCAGGAAGAAGCTGCGCTGCTCACCACATTCAACGATTGCGACATGACCGCCGTGATCGAGGCTCGCGAGGCCTACAAGGAAGTCTTCGCCAGGAAGCACGGCATCAAGCTCGGTTTCATGAGCTTCTTCGCCAAGGCTGCGGCGCTGGCACTCAAGGACGTGCCTGCCGTCAACGCGCAGATCGACGGCGACGAGATTGTCTATCACGACTATGTCGATCTCTCGGTTGCGGTCAGCGCGCCCAACGGCCTGGTCGTGCCAGTAGTGCGCAGCGTCGACGCGATGAGCTTTGCCGAGATTGAACTCGCCATCGCCGATTTTGGCAAACGCGCCAAGGCAGGCGAGTTGACCATGGAAGACATGAAGGGCGGCACCTTCACGATTTCGAATGGCGGCGTGTTCGGATCGCTGATGTCGACCCCGATCATCAATCCGCCTCAGAGCGCCGTTCTTGGCCTCCACCGCATCGAGGACCGCCCGGTCGCCGTGAATGGCGAAGTGGTGATCCGCCCGATGATGTATCTAGCGCTAAGCTATGACCACCGCATCATCGACGGCCGCGAAGCGGTAACCGCGCTCAAGATCATGAAGGAAGCGATCGAAGATCCCATGCGGATGCTTATCGACCTTTGATAGACGCACTCCCCCATATCGTGGGAATGACGAGAGAGAATTATGGCTGAATATCAATACGACGTCCTTGTTATCGGTGCCGGCCCCGGCGGCTATGTCGCCGCAATCCGCGCGGCGCAGCTGGGACTGAAGACCGCGTGTGCCGAGAGCCGCGATACGCTTGGCGGGACCTGCCTCAACGTCGGCTGCATTCCATCCAAGGCAATGCTGCACGCATCCGAATATTTCGATGCGGCGAGCAATGGCACGATGGCCAACATGGGCGTGGAAGTGACGCCCAAGCTCAACCTGCCCAAGATGCACGAACAGCGCCTCGACGCGGTCGAAGGGCTGACCAAGGGCGTCGCCTTCCTGTTCAAGAAGAACAAGGTCGACTGGAAGCAGGGCCACGCCACTTTCGTCGATGCGCACACCGTCGACGTGGGCGGTGAAAAGGTCACGGCCAAGGAAGTGGTGATCGCGACGGGTTCGTCCGTCACGCCCCTGCCCGGTGTCGAGGTCGACAATTCCAAGCACGTCGTGGTCGATTCCACAGGCGCGCTCGAATTGCCCAAGGTGCCCAAGCACATGGTTGTGATCGGCGGCGGTGTCATCGGACTGGAACTCGGTTCGGTCTGGCGGCGGCTCGGCGCAAAGGTCACCTGCGTCGAATTCCTCGACCAGATCCTGCCCGGCATGGACGGTGATATCCGCAAGGAATCGAACAAGATCTTCAAGAAGCAGGGGATCGAATTCAAGCTTTCCACCAAGGTCACCGGCGTTACCGTCAAGGGCAAGAAGGCCACCGTCACGCTCGAACCCGCCAAGGGCGGCGATAGCGAGACAATCGATGCGGATTGCGTGCTCGTGTCGATTGGCCGCAAGCCCAATACCGATGGCCTTGGCCTCGACAAGATCGGTCTGGAAGTGAACCAGCGCGGCCAGATCGAGGTCGATCACGAATTCCGCACTGCGGTCGATGGCGTGCGCGCAATTGGCGATGTCGTCCCCGGCCCCATGCTCGCGCACAAGGCCGAGGATGAAGGCATTGCCGTGGCCGAATGGATTGCGGGCGATACCGGCATCGTGAACCACGATGTCATCCCCACCGTCGTCTATACCATGCCCGAAATCGCTGGCGTGGGCCTTACCGAGGAACAGGCGATCGAAAAGATGGGCGGCGACAAGAAGGCCATCAAGACCAGCAAGTTCCCGATGATGGCGAACAGCCGCGCGAAGACCAATCACGAGCCCGACGGCCTTGTAAAGGTCATCGCCGAGGCCGAAAGCGACCGCGTGCTGGGCATCTGGGCTATTGCCAGCGTTGCCGGGACGATGATCGCCGAAGCTGCCATCGCGATGGAATTCGGCGCGACGAGCGAGGACATCGCCTACACCTGTCACGCTCACCCGACCCATGCAGAAGCCGTGAAAGAGGCGGCAATGGGCGTGCAGGGCAAGCCGATCCATATTTGATGGTGCTTGCCTGACATGACCATTCGGGATCGCCTGCCTGCCCTCCTGGCGCTTGCGATCCCGGTGGTGTGCGGCGCTGCGTGGATGGCTGCCTCGGGAGCGCCGTTCCATTATCCGCTGGTCAATCTTGGCGCACTGGCTCTGGTCAGTGTCTGGATGTTGGCTGGACGCGGACCGCATACTGCGCTCAGCCGCCATATCTTGCTCATCACCCTGCTGGTCATTCTCCTTTGCCCGCTTGTAATCGGACCCGAACTCACCTCCATCACCGGAGACCGCGTGGTGCGCTGGACCCCGCTTGGACCGTTGACGCTCCATACCGGAATGCTCGCCGCGCCCGCGCTCGCCGTGCTGGCTGCGCGCAATCGCAGCTATGGCGCGGCATTCCTGCTTGCAGGACTGTTGGCGGTGCTGTTGCAACCCGATGCTGCGACAGGCTTTGCGCTGACGTTTGCTGCCGTCGGCATCCACCATGTCACCAAGGACTGGAAGTTTGGCGCCGTCGCCATTCTCGGCTTTCTCGCCTCGATAGCCATGGCCCTGGCCGGCGAGATTCCGCCGCAGCCCTTTGTTGAGCGCGTGCTGGTCGATGCGACTTTGCAGAGCATAATTCTCGGCATTGTCCTCGCAGCCACGCTGCTTGCAAGCTTTGCGCTACTGTTGTTCGCGATACCCTTGGCACGCGAAGCGCGCTTCGCCCTCGCCGGCCTGTTTTTCGGCTTTGCAGTCATGGCGTTCATGTCAAACTATCCCACACCCTTTATCGGCTATGGCGCGGCGCCTATTCTCGGTTTCGGCCTTGCGCTCGGCCTGCACAGGATACCCGCCCGATGACCCAGCTTTCGCCCTTCCACCTCGCCTTTCCCGTCGACAGCCTGATCGCTGCGCGCGCCTTCTGGGGCGAGGTAATGGGTTGCAAGGAAGGCCGCAGCAGCGACGACTGGTGCGATTTCGATTTCTACGGCCACCAGATCGTGGCGCATCAGGCCCCTTCGATCGTCGCCAAGGGAGGTCGCGGCACCAATCCGGTCGACGGACACGATGTCCCCGTCCCGCATTTCGGAATCGTGCTGGATATGGATCAATGGCGCGAGCTGGCAGAGCGCCTGATCGAAAAGGGCGTCGAATTCGAGATCGCGCCATACATCAGGTTCGAAGGCGAACCGGGCGAGCAAGCCACGATGTTCTTCCGCGATCCCGCGGGCAACGCCATCGAAATGAAAGCCATTGCAGACCGGTCGAAACTTTTCGCCCGCGACTAGTGGTACAACGGGCACCGCGTTAAGGGGCGGACATGGCAAAACAGAAAATGATGCGATTGTTCGCAAAGTGGCACATCTGGCTCGGCTGGCTGGTGGGCGTTCCTGTCCTGATGTGGACCGTGACCGGCCTGGTCATGGTCTGGTATCCGATCGAGGAGGTGCGCGGCACTCACTTGCGCGTTGAGAGCGAACAGGTGCTGATACCCGCTTCACTGGAACCGCCACCATTGGAAACCGGCGAAGGCTACCGCGCATTGCGCGCAGCCATGCAGGATGGCAGGCCCGTGTGGTTCGCGACCCACGCCGATGGACGCGTCGAGCGTTTCGCCGCCGATGCGGGCGGAGCACTGCCCGCCATTGATGAAGCCTACGTCCGCGAGCTGGCCGCAAGGCAAATCGTTGGCGGTGACAACCCGGTGACAGTCGAACAGTTTTCTGCCGAGGAGTCACCCTTCGATTTCCGTCGACCCGTGCCCTCATGGCGACTCACGCTGGACGATGGCGCGCACGTATATGTCGATGCGCAAACCGGGGAAATCGCCGCTGTGCGCACGCGCTTCTGGCGGGTCTTCGATTTCATGTGGGGGCTGCACATCATGGACTTGCAGACGCGTGAACTCGATCAACAGAGCGACTTCCACCACACGATCCTTGTGCTGTTCGCAGCCCTTGCCGTGCTTGGCTCACTACTTGGCTGCACGCTGATGTTCCGTCGCCGCAAGGCCCGCGTGAAAGTGCCGACATGAACAGCGAAATCCTCACCCCGCTGATCGACTGGCTCGACATCATCGGCATAGCCATCTTTGCGCTCACCGGCGCATTGCTGGCGGCGAAGCAGCGCCAGACTTTTGTGACCGTCGTTTTCTTCGCCCTTTTGACTGGCGTCGGCGGCGGTTCGGTTCGCGATCTGTTGATCGGCGCCCCAGTATTCTGGATCACGGACCCCTGGGTTGCTTTTGCCTGCCTGGCCGTTTCGTTGATTGCGTGGTTTACCCCGGTGCGCTGGTGGGAAGGCAAGCTGCTCGATATCGCCGATGGCGCGGGCCTGACTGCCTATGCGGTACTCGGTGCGGCCAAGGCGCTCAGTTACGGCGTTCCGCCCATTCCGGCGGTGCTGATGGGTGTGGTGACAGGCTGTGTCGGCGGGATCATGCGCGATGTAGTAGCGGGCCGACCCTCGATCCTCATGCGGCCCGAGCTTTACGTGACCGCTGCCGCGCTTTCCGCCTCCTTGTGCGTCATCGGCGAAGTGCTTGGCTTGCCCCGCGTCCCGGTATGGATCGCGGCCGCTTCGGCAGGCTTCCTGCTCAGGAGCGCCGCCCTTCACTGGAATCTTTCGCTTCCCGCCTATTCGCGAGAATCCTGACGCCTTTGCGCGAAACTAGCTGCCCGGCTGCTCGAAATCGGGAGCTTCGGCAGTAGAATAGCGACCATCGACGGTCGGGCTATTGTCATAGCCGTTGTCGCCATAGCCCTCGTCACCATAGGCTTCTTCACCGGGCAGCGGACCACCCGGATATGATGGACGTGGACCGTCGCTTGTTGCAGTCACCCGTGGTTCCTCGCGATAGGTGTATTCGCTATCGCTCGCGGTTCGAGTGGTGGCACGGGCGCGGGCATAGGCACCCTCGTCCCACTGTTCGCCCGCAGGCGCGGCGGCGGTGAAATCGCCAGCATCGTCATATGAATAGCTCGGCGCACCAACATCGACGTTGCGGACGCGGCCGTCATTGTCGATCCAGCAGCTCCAGCTCTCGTTGTTTTCGAGTGTACCGGTGATGCGCCAGCCATCAGAAGTGCGGCGCGCGCTAGAGATATCGTCCACCTCGTCGCGTCCGCGCTCGATCTGGTCGATGCACATGTCGACGGCACGTTCCATGCCGCGGCGGTCATACCCGCCACGGTCATCGCGATAGTCGCGGTCGCGGTAATCGCGGTCGGGATAATCGCGATCACGATAGTCCCGATCCCGGTCGCGGCTGCGGGATGACCCGGCAATTGCAGCAATCGTGCCCAGCACCAGGACGCCAGCGATAACGTCACCAGCATCCACGCGGTTGCGGTGACGATGGCGGCGATAGTGGCGATGCTGGTTCTGGTCCGCCGCTTCGCCGGTGTTCACTTCAACATCGGCGCTGGCGAAACCGGAACCGCTCATATCGGGCAATTCGACTGCCGCAGCCGGCGTAGCAATCATGGACAGGGCCGCGGCGAGCGCAGCACCTGAGGTGAATCTTGAAGGCTTGCTCGTCATGTTTCGTCTCCCCGTCCGGGCACCGTGCCGGTGGCTAGCAGATACGGTTAGGCGGCCCAGGCTGAAATTAGCCTGAACCGCCTGTCCTGTCTTTTCCTAGGTGACCTTAGAGGCCACGGATGCCGCTGAAGTCGATGTCGACAACCCGCCCGTTGCGAACGTCACATTCGAAGCGGCCTTCATCCCAGCCGTTGTTGCGATAGCCACGACGGTAGTCGTTACGATAGCCACGGCTGCGATAATTGTCGCGAACTGCGATCCGGCCCTTCACTTCGAAGCCGTTACGTTCACGATCAACGTCGCGAATTTCGTAAACTTCGGCGCGCGATCCGGTGTAACGCTGGGCAGTCCGTTCTGCCGCGCGGACACATGCTTCTACAGCACTGCGCGCATTGTAACGGCCATAGCCATTGCGATTGCGGTTGTTGCGATAGTCACCGCGATAATCGCGATAATTGCGGTCGCGATAGCGGCGATCGTCGTAACGATCATTGTCACGCGATGAGAGGATAGCGGCAAGGCCGCCGAGGATTACGGCACCGGCGATAACTTCGCCTGCCGAAATGCCATCATCATGGCGGTCGCGATAGCGATCCTGAGCGGCTGCAGGCGATGCTGCTGTGAGCGCCATTGCGCCAGCCGCGACGGTGGCGAATGAACCCTTGGCCAGGGCTTTGGTCATGGTCTTCATGGGGCTTCTCCTTCCGAAGCGGGTAGCGGAATTGCCACCTGATAAGAGGGTTCTACCCGAGTCGGAGTGAGTTGAGCCTGAACTTGCGTGTTAGGAAATATTCAGGAAAGTACGCACTTTCCTGAATAACTCATTCTGCGACTTGCAGACCCGTCCAATATCCCAAAAAGCTCAGTATATCAGCTGCTTCTGCGATAGCCTTGTCTGTCGGTTTGCCCGATCCATGGCCCGCACGCGTCTCGATCCGGATCAGTTGTGGACGATCTCCAAGCTCTGCCTTCTGAAGCGCGGCGGTGTATTTGAAGCTGTGCCCCGGCACCACACGGTCATCGGTGTCTGCGGTCGTGACCAGCAAGGCCGGATAAGCCGTTTCGCGCTGGATGTTGTGATACGGCGAGTACTCTCGCAGGATACGCCAGTCTTCCTCGCGGTCGGGATAGCCGTAGTCATCGACCCAATACCGCCCGGCGGTCCACTGGTTGAAGCGCAGCATGTCCATCACGCCCACAGCCGCGTTGCCGGCAGCAAACAGGTCAGGACGCTGGTTGACCACCGCACCGACCAGCAGGCCGCCGTTGGAGCCGCCCTGGATCGCAAGGCCATCCTCGGGCGTGACGCCTTCGGCAATCAGATATTCGCCCGCGGCGATGAAATCATCGAACACGTTCTGCTTGTTCGCGCGGCGACCGCCATCGTGCCATGCCTTGCCATATTCGCCGCCGCCACGGATGTTGGCGACTACATAGGCACCGCCAGCCTCGACCCACGCAAGGCGACTGGCCGAAAAGCCGGGAGTGAGCGAAACATCGAAGCCGCCATAGCCGTAGAGCAAGGTCGGCACTGCCTCCCCGCTTTCAGCGACATCGGCGCGGCGCACGATGAACATCGGCACCCGCGTGCCATCCTTGCTTTCGTAGAAACGCTGCTCGACCGCGAAATCTTCGGGCGAGAAGCTGACGTCGGGTGCAGCAAACACCGTGCTCTCGCCCGTCGTCACATCGTAGCGATAGATCGTGCTGGGACGGTTGAAGCTGGAGAAGTTGTAGAATGTCTCCGCATTGTCCGGGCTGCCGCCAAAGCCGCCCGCGCTGCCGATCCCGGCAAATTCGATCTCGCGCACCATCTCGCCGCCGAGCGTGTAGACATAGGCGCTGGAGGAGGCGTCCTCGAGATATTCTAGCACCAGATGACCACCGATGATCGATGCATCGGCAGTCGGCTGGTCGCGCTCCGGAATGACGACGGTCCAGCCATCCTGCGGATTGTCCATGTCGATAGAGACCACACGGTACCTCGGCGCGGCATCATTGGTTACGAAGAACAGCCGTGAGCCGACGCTCTCGATCATGCTCCAGCTGTTTTCGAAGCCGGTCACAAGCGGGCGCGCCTGCCAACCAAGCGTATCGCGCGCTTCGAGGTCGATCATGTGCACTTCGTAACGCGCATCGGTGCCGGTGGAGGAAGTGACGATCGCCCAGCGGCCATCATCGCTGGTGCCTGCGGTATGGTTTCGCTCCGGATGGTCCGGAGTCGCGTAAACGAGCTGGTCGTCCGCCTGATCGGTGCCGAGAGCGTGGTAGTAGACCGCCTGGTTGGTGTTGAGCGCCTGGAAATCCTCACCCTCTTCGGGTTCTGGAAAGCGCGAATAGAGAAAACCTTCCTCACCCACCCAGGCCAGGCCGGAAAACTTCACCCAGCGGATTTCGCCGCCGACATGCTCGCCGGTTTCGACATCCATGACGCGCACTATGCGCCAGTCGGTGCCGCCATCCTGAACGCTGTACAGCAGCTTGGAGCCATCGGGTGATGGCACCCAGCCGCCAAGTGCGGTTGCACCATCGTCAGCCCATTCATTCGGATCGATCAGCAGGCGCGGTTCGCCATCGAGCCCGTCGCGCACATAGAGCGGCGACTGATTCTGGAGGCCCGAATTGCGGTTGTAAAAATAGCGATTGCCGCGCGCCACGGGGACCGAGAAACGCTCGTAATCGGTCAATTCGCCAATGCGGCCCGCAAACCAGTCCCGCGCGGGGAGATCTTCGAGATAGGCATCGGTGACGGCATTCTGCCGCTCGACCCAATCGGCCACTTCTTCATTGTTGCGCACATCGTCTTCAAGCCAGCGATAGGGGTCAGCCACCTCTTCGCCAAAAATTGTCTCGACCACGTCTCCGCGGCGGGTCTCGGGATAGTCGGGAGCTGTCATGTCCTGCGCGTTAGCGGGAATGGCAATTGTGGCAAGCAGCGAGGCTGCTGCGATAGCTGTGCGATTCATGCGACCTCTGAATTAGTGTTCGGAGTGATCGTATGTAGTTGGCAATGAAACCAGTCGGATGCAAGGTGGGCGTTCGGCTATTCTTCCAGCGCCGCCAACACATCGCGGGTGAAGGCCTCGATATCGAAGCCGCTGCCGCCCGCCGGATCCTCTCCGCGCCGCACGATCACGACATCGCGGCTGGGGATGACCACGATATACTGCCCGCGATTGCCTCGCGCCGCGAAGGCATCCTCGGGAATGCCCTCCATCCCGCGCATGGTCCACCAGCCCGCACCATAGCCCCAGCGGCCTTCGGGCTGCGGGCCGGAAGGATCGGAGACGTATTGCACCCAGCCCTCGGGCAAGATGCGCGTGCCATCTGGCAGAACACCGTCGTCGAGGTAAAGCTGGCCGAGCCGCGCAAGATCGCCTGCGGTGGACCACACCTGACTGGAGAGAATGTAATTGCCTTGCCAGTCGGTCTCGGCAACTGTCGCGTCCATCCCGACTAGCTCGAACAGTTTTGCGGGCGGATGCGCTTCGAACGTGTGTTCGATTGCTTGAACCGCAGCAAGGGTATCGTTGTTGGCATAGCGAAAAACAGTTCCCGGCTCGTTAATCAGCGGCCAGTCGACGGCGACCTCGTCAACGGTCGCCCCGCCAAAATAGAGCGGATCGGTGCGGTTGCCCGGCGTATCGGAATAGCGTCCGGTCGCCATCCGCAGAGCCTGGTCAATCGTGATCACGCGCCGCGGGTCGTCATCGCCTGCGCCAAGGCCCGCGCTTGCGGAAACATCGATATCGCCCCGCTGCACCGCCGCGCCCACGAGAGTGGCTGCAATGCTCTTGGCGACCGACCACGTGCGTTGCGGCGTCGACACCACATTAGGGAAATCGCTAACTGATAGGGACACGAGATCGCGCCCAGACGCCCTGACGATCACCGCGGTCGTCCGCGTATTCGCACCATAGCTGGAACCGTCGAAGGCGGTGTGCCCGACGTCATGGAGCGGTCCTGCGGTCAACGGATGACTCGCGTAAATTATCGTCGCCTGTTCGGTATCAGACTGCCAGTCACTTGTCGGCTCGGCTGCCCCGATCGGTAATCCCACGCAGCCACGTCCGGGATCGTGATGCGCGAAACGCGGTGCGACCGTGTCGCTCCACGTGACTGACACAAGGCTGATTTGACCGTCTCGAGCCCGCACGATCTGGAAGGGGAGTTCGGCGATAATGGCGTCCAGCGGCGACTGGATCCCGGTGAGCTCCCATTCCATCACGCTCTCAGGCGTACGAGTCCCGCCGTTACGCTCCGCATTGGCAATCGCACTGCAGAGGAATAGCGCCTTGTATCCGGCGGCGAGCGCGCGGTCGTAACGGGCATCGAGTTCGCTTTGCGAAGTAGATTGCGCGGTTGCGGGATTGGCGAAAAGCAACCCAGCGGTTGATAGTGCGGCTGCGAGCATTGTGGTGCGGATCATGGCGCGCACTGTGCCACTTTCAGCACAAAAGAAAAGGGCCGCCGGATCGCACCGACAGCCCTTTATTTGTCTCTTCAAACGAGGCGCTTACGCGTCTTCGTATTCGTCCTCGGTCATCACCGGGCCGCTGTCCTGACCCTTGGCGTCTTCGTCACGGTCGACGAATTCGATATAGGCAATCGCGGCAGCGTCGCTGGCGCGGTAACCGGCCTTGATGATGCGGGTGTAGCCACCTTCGCGGTCGGCAAAACGCTCTGCCAGGACCTCGAACAGCTTCTTTTCCTGTGCTTCGTCCATCAGGCGGCTATGCGCGAGACGACGGTTCGACAGGCCGCCACGCTTGGCGAGCGTGATCAGCTTTTCGACATAGGGACGAATTTCCTTCGCCTTGGCGGTGGTGGTGAGGATCTGCTCGTGCTTGATCAGCGCAGCAGCCATGTTGCGGAACATGGCGGTGCGGTGCTGGGACTTGCGGCTGAGCTTGCGGCCTTTGATACCGTGACGCATTTTCTCTTACTCCAGTTCGTTATGGGCCCGTATGAGGTTGCCCGTAGCAGGCCGGAAAAAGGGGTCCGGCCCATGCCCCGTGTGGCAATTAGCCGAGCAGTTCCTGCTCGAGCTTCTTGGCCATTTCTTCGATGTTTTCCGGAGGCCAGCCAGGAATGTCCATGCCGAGGCGCAGACCCATGCTGGAAAGCACTTCCTTGATCTCGTTGAGCGACTTGCGGCCGAAGTTCGGCGTGCGCAGCATCTCGGCTTCGGTCTTCTGGACCAGGTCGCCGATGTAGATGATGTTGTCGTTCTTGAGGCAATTGGCCGAACGCACCGACAGTTCCAGCTCGTCGACCTTCTTGAGAAGGTAGCGGTTGAGCTGGTTGGTGTCGCTTTCCTGCGGTTCTGCTGCAACGCCGATCATCTGGCCCTGCGGCTGCGGGATGCCGTCTTCGAAGTGGACGAACAGCGTCAGCTGGTCCTGCAGGATGCGCGCCGCATAAGCGATGGCATCTTCAGGAGTAACGGTGCCGTCGGTTTCGATGGTCAGGCTCAGCTTGTCGAAGTCGAGCTCCTGGCCAACACGGGCGTTCTCGACCTTGTAGCTGACCTGCTTGATCGGCGAGTAGAGGCTGTCGATCGGAATAAGGCCGATCGGCGCGTCTGCCGGACGGTTCGACACGGCAGGCGAATAGCCCTTGCCGGTGTCGGCGGTCAGTTCCATGTTGAGCGTGGCGCCTTCGTCGAGGTGGCACAGCACGAGATCCTTGTTGAGGATTTCGATGTCGCCGGACACGGCGATGTCGCCGGCCTTCACGTCACCCGGACCGGTTGCGGAAAGCTGCAGGCGCTTGGGGCCTTCGCCTTCCATCTTGAGCGCGATCTGCTTCACGTTGAGCACGATGTCGGTGACGTCTTCACGCACACCGGCAAGGCTGCTGAATTCGTGCAGCACGTTCTCGATCTTGATCGAGGTGATCGCCGCGCCCTGCAGGCTGGCGAGAAGCACGCGGCGCAGCGCGTTGCCGAGCGTCAGGCCATAGCCGCGCTCGAGCGGTTCGGCGATGAAGGTCGCCTTGCGCTTCTTGTCGGTGCCTTCCTTGACGTCGAGAGTGTTGGGCTTCTTCAGTTCCTGCCAGTTCTTAGTATTGACGGACATGGACTTCCCCTAAAGGTATATAATGGCGCAAAAGTCGCGGGGTGCTGGAACCGCCGCGACCGATGCGAATGACTGGTTGTGCGAGGACCGGATGCCCTCGCGGCAGGCTTCGATCAGACGCGACGACGCTTTGAAGGTCGCACGCCGTTATGTGGTATCGGCGTTACGTCGCGGATGCTGGTGATGTTGAAACCAACGGCCTGCAGTGCCCGCAGCGCGCTTTCGCGGCCCGAACCCGGACCCTTGATTTCGACTTCCAGCGTACGCACGCCGTGTTCGGCAGCTTTCTTGCCGGCATCGTCTGCAGCGACCTGCGCGGCATAGGGTGTCGACTTGCGGCTGCCCTTGAACCCCATCATGCCCGCGCTGGACCAGCTGATAGCATTGCCCTGTGCATCGGTGATGGTGATCATGGTGTTGTTGAAGCTCGCATTGACGTGCGCGACGCCACTGGAGATGTTCTTTTTGTCGCGGCGCCTTACTCGGCCTGGTTCGCGTGCCATTTTCTATATTCCTCGTATCTCGAAAGAAGGAAAAGCTGCGGGGCTTGCCCCGGCTTACTTCTTCTTGCCGGCGATCGGCTTGGCCTTACCCTTGCGGGTACGGGCGTTGGTGTGGGTGCGCTGACCGCGGACCGGGAGGCCCTTACGGTGACGCAGGCCACGATAGCAGGCGAGGTCCATCAGGCGCTTGATGTTCATCGCGGTGTCACGACGAAGGTCGCCTTCCACGGTAAGATCAGCGTCGATGGTTTCACGGATCTGCACGACTTCGCCATCGGTCAGGTCCTGCACGCGGCGGGCGTGATCGATGCCGAGCTTGTCGACAATCTTGCGGGCCGTGGTCGGTCCGATTCCGTGAATATAGGTGAGCGCGACAATCACGCGTTTGTTGGTGGGGATGTTTACCCCGGCAATACGAGCCACTTAGTTCTCCATGCTCCACAGAGGATTTGCCGGACCCGAAATACGGGGAGCGCGCCTCTATCTCATAGCGGTTGCGTTTCGCCCCAAGCTGGGAATTGAAAAACCAAGGCTCGCGTGAAAGCTGCCCTGAATCGGTCAAGTCTTTGCAAATGGACGATTGGAAGGCGCAGATAGGGTGATTCCCCCTCTACGTCAACAGGCGAAAGCGAGCCAGCGGTCACCCGCTGCCCGTTCCCGGTTCTTCCCGTTCTGTGATCAGCCTATAGCGCGCATGGCCGTGCTAGTCAAAACGGGCGTTAACCTTCGGCGCCTTCTCCGGCTACAGCGCCGCCCAAACGATCGACCAGGCCGCCGAGAAATTCAGCCTGCACGTTATCCACAACCGGCCCGAATTGCCCGACCGGAAAGCGCGCTTCGCCGCCGGTGATATAGTCCCAGGTGATGCGCGTTCCCGCCTCTTCCTCGGCTAACGTCACCGTAAGCGTGCCGACCAGCCCTTCGGACTGCAGCGGCCCGAGCGAGCCCGACATGCGCAAGAGCGATCCGGGCATGACCATGAGCACGCGCATATGCTCGACCGAGCCAGCGGGCCAGCCATCGGTGGCCGGCACGGTCTCGCAAAAGCAGCCCCCTGCCCGCGCATCCAAACGGAGGTTGGCGGAATCATCCGACCAGGTATGGGTCCACCAGGCTTCGGGGTGAATGAGCTCGCGCCAGACCTGTGCGCGGTCGGCAGCGACAACCACGCTGTGGGTGCTGGCAAACCCGCCGTGTTCGGATTCAACGATTTCGGCTGACGCCGGCAACGCGGCAAGCATCACGAGACACGCGGTCGCGGTGGTCATTAGGCGCTTCATATTCACTCCCCTTCTTCAGGAGGAGGGATAACCGCGCCTTCAGGCGGAAGCCAAGACCTTCTCGATCGCGGTGGTCACGTCATCGATGGCCGCCATGCCGTCCACCCGCTGCACGATGCCGCGCGCGTCGTAGATCGGCAGGATCGGCGCGGTCTTGGCGCGATATTCGTTCATGCGCGTGCGCACGGTATCTTCGGTGTCATCGGCACGGCGCTTGAATTCGGTCGAGCCGCACTTGTCGCACACGCCCTCTTTCGCAGGCAGCTTGTGACGGTCGTGATAGCCTTCGCCGCAATTTGCACAGGTGAAGCGGCCAGTGACACGGTCGACCAGCGCTTCCTCATCGACAACCAGTTCGATTACGTGATCGAGCTTGCGGTCATGCTTGGCGAGAATGTCGTCGAGCGAGTGTGCCTGGGCTTCGGTGCGCGGGTATCCATCGAAGATCGCGCCGACCTCATCACCCATGTCCGCCAGCTTTGCATCAATCATCGCCGAGACGATTTCGTCCGACACCAGCTCGCCTGCGTCCATCACAGCGGCAACGCGGCGGCCAAGTTCGGTATCGGCCTTGCGCGTTTCGCGGAGCATGTCTCCGGTCGAAAGCTGCAGCATACCGTGATGTTCTACCAGCAAATTGGCCTGCGTGCCCTTGCCCGCGCCCGGAGGCCCCAGGAGAATGATGTTCATGACTGCAGCGAATCCCCGTCCAATTGAAGCCCTGACGCTAGCCTAGCGATTGCGGCCCTTCAACTTAGCCTTTTTGATGAGATCGCCATACTGGTGCGCAAGAAGATGCGACTGGATCTGGCTGATCGTATCCACGGTCACGTTCACCACAATCAGCAGGCTGGTACCGCCCAGGAAGATCGGAATGCCCGTTTGCGCAATGCCCCATTCGGGAATGACGCAGACCAGTGTCAGGTAGATCGCACCGACCACGGTGATACGCGACAGGACGTAATCGATGTACTCGGCCGTGCGTTTGCCCGGACGGATGCCCGGAATGAAGCCACCCTGCTTCTTCAAGTTCTCTGCCGTATCTTCCGGATTGAAGACAACCGCGGTGTAGAAGAAGCAGAAGAAAATGATGCCTGCAGCGTAGAGCAGCATGTACAGCGGCTGCCCGTGCGCCAGATACTGGTTGAGCGACTGGATAAAGCTGCCCGACGAACTGGTCGTATCGATGGAATTGCCGGCGAACTGCGTGATCGTGAGCGGCAGCAGCAACAGCGAACTGGCGAAGATCGGCGGAATAACACCAGCAGTGTTGAGCTTGAGCGGCAGGTGCGAGCGGTCTGCCTGCATACCGCCGCGCTGCTGGGCGCGCTTGGGATACTGGATCAGCAGGCGGCGCTGGGCGCGCTCGACAAAGCAGATTACCAGGATCAGGCCGATGATCATGACCAGCATTCCGCCGATCACGATGCCGCTGATCGAGCCGGAGCGACCGCCTTCGAACAGGTTGACCGCAAAGGTCGGGAACTGGGCAACGATACCCGCCATGATGATGAGCGATACGCCGTTACCGATGCCGCGGCTCGTCACCTGTTCACCCAGCCACAGCAGGAACATGGTTCCGCCGACAAGGTTGATGACGGTCACGACGCGGAACATAATGCCGGGGTCGACAACCGCTTGCAGGCCGCTCTGCGCGCCGTAGGCTTCCAGCCCGCTGGCAAGGAACCAGCCCTGGATCGCGCACAGGAACACGGTGCCGTAGCGGGTGTACTGGTTGAGCTTCTTGCGTCCGGCCTCGCCTTCCTTCTTCAGCGCCATCAGGCTGGGATGCAGCGATGACGCGAGCTGGATAACGATAGAGGCGGTGATGTAGGGCATCACACCAAGCGCGATAAGGCTCATCCGCTCCAGCGAGCCGCCGGAGAACATGTTGAACATGTCAAGGATGCCGCCGCGGGTGGTGTCGTAAAGCGTTTCCAGAACCATCGGGTTCACGCCGGGAAGCGGAACGAAGCTGAGGAAACGGAAGACGATCAGTGCACCGATGGTGAACCAGATACGCTGCTTCAGCTCGGTCGCCTTGCTGAAATTGGCGAGACTGAGCGTGCTTGCAATATTATCGGCGCGGGATGACATTTGAAGCCTTAATCCTGGTCATGATGCCGGACCCTCCCGGCTCAGGGGAGCTAGATAGGGAGGCGCGGGGCCGATGTCGAACCCGCGCCTCTAAATTCTACCAGCTTATTTAGCCTTCTTGGCCTTGGCCGCTGTGTTGGCTTCGCGACGAGCAGTCTTCTTTTCGTGCTCGGACGGGCCGCGATCGATGACTTCGACCTTGCCGCCAGCCTTTTCGACAGCAGCAACCGCACCCTTGGAGGCACCGGCAACGCTGAAGTTGAGCTTGGCAGAGATTTCACCCTTGCCGAGCAGTCGTACGCCGTCCTTGCCGCCACGGGCGACACCCGCAGCCTTCAGGGCTGCGTGATCGACCGTCTTCTTGGCGTCGAGCTTCTTGTCGTCGACGAGGCGCTGGATCTGGCCGAGGTTCACCTCTGCATAGTCCTTGCCGAACGGGTTGTTGAAGCCACGCTTCGGAAGGCGCATGTGAAGGGGCATTTGGCCGCCTTCGAAGCCCTTGATGGCTACGCCCGAGCGGCTCTTCTGGCCCTTCTGGCCACGGCCAGCGGTCTTGCCCTTGCCCGAACCGATACCACGGCCCACGCGGGTACGCTCTTTACGGGCACCCGGATTGTCACGAATTTCGTTAAGTTTCATATCTTGCACTCGCTTTCGCTGTTTTCGCGCTGAGAAAACCGTCGATTAGTCGACGATCTCCACCATATGCGGCACCTTCTTGAGGGCGCCGCGCACTTCGGGGGTGTCCTGCAGTTCAACGACCTTGTGCATCTTGTTCAGCCCGAGGCCGATCAGGATCTGGCGTTGAATCTTGGGACGGCGGATCGGCGAACCGATCTGCTTAAGCTTGATGGTTTTCTTGGCAGCCATCGTAATTACTCCGTCAGAGCCGCAGCGTCAGCTTCGGCCTCTACTTCGCTCGCACCACCACGGCCAAGCAGGTCAGCGACCTTCTTGCCGCGACGCTGGGCAACCGACTTCGGCGAAGACTGGTTGGTCAGGCCATCGAAAGTGGCGCGGATCATGTTATAGGGGTTGGACGTACCGACCGACTTGGTCACAACGTCCGCCACGCCAAGCGCTTCGAAAACAGCACGCATCGGGCCACCGGCGATGATACCGGTACCGGCCGGAGCCGAACGGACAACCACGCGGCCTGCGCCGAAATGGCCGGTGCCATCATGGTGCAGCGTGCGGCCTTCCTTGAGCGGAACGCGGATCATCTTCTTCTTCGCAGCGGCGGTAGCCTTGTTGATGGCTTCCGGCACTTCGCGAGCCTTGCCGTGGCCGAAGCCAACGCGGCCCTTGCCGTCACCCACCACGACCAGCGCGGCGAAACCGAAGCGCTTACCGCCCTTCACAACCTTGGCAACGCGGTTGATATGGACGAGCTTTTCGATCAGCTCTTCGCCATCATCGTCTCCGCGACCACCACGGCGATCATCACGACCGCCACGGCCACGACCGCGGCCACCGCCACGATTGTCGTCACGGCCACGTCCGCCGCCACCACGGCCACCGCGAGTACGCGGCTGCCCTTCGGCACCCTGCGCAGGCGACTGGTTTTCAGCCGCTTCGCTGGTTGTCGTCGTCGGCGTCGGGGTCGAGCCTTCGATGTTCTGCTCGACCTGGTCGGCCGGCTTGGTTTCTTCGTTCTTGGTTTCGTCAGCCATCATCAGAACTCCAGCCCGCCTTCGCGGGCGGCATCGGCCAGCGCCTTGACGCGACCATGGAACAGGAACCCGCCGCGATCGAACACGACAGTCTTCACGCCGGCCTTCTTGGCGGCTGCGGCAATATCCGAACCCACCTTGGCGGCGGCATCGACATTGGCACCCGAAGACTTCACACCAAGAGTATTGGCGGCTGCAACGGTGCGGCCATCCTTGTCATCGATGATCTGCGCATAGATGTGCTTGCCGGTGCGGTGCACCGACAGGCGGGGCTTGTCGCCGGAACGCTTGCGGAGTGCGGTGCGCACCCGGCGGCGGCGGCGTTCAAAGAGAGAGAGCTTTGCCATCTTACTTCTTCTTCCCTTCCTTGCGGAAGATGTACTCGCCGCGATACTTCACGCCCTTGCCCTTGTAAGGCTCGGGCTTGCGCCATTCGCGGATCTCGGCAGCGAACTGCCCGACCTTCTGCTTATCGATGCCCGAAATCTCGACCGTGGTCTGATCGGGCGTCTTGACTTCGAGACCTTCCGGCACATCGAGATCGATGTCGTGGCTGAAACCGAGCTGCAGCTTGAGCTTCTTGCCCTGCGCCTGTGCACGGTAACCAACGCCGTTGATCTCGAGGACCTTGGTGAAACCTTCGGTCACACCGTCAACCAGGTTCTGCACCAGCGTACGCTGCATGCCCCAGAACTGGCGAGCCTGCTTGGTCTTGTTGATCGGGTTGACCTGGATTTCGCCTTCAACGACCTTGTAGTCGATGAGTTCGAACATGCTCATCGTGAGTTCGCCCTTGGGGCCCTTCACGCTCAGCACGCCATTTTCGGTCTTGGCGGTAACGCCAGCGGGCAATGCCACCGGCCTTTTTCCGATGCGGCTCATCAGAACACCTCCGCAAGCACTTCGCCGCCGACGTTCTCGGTGCGGGCTTCGTTGTCCGAAAGCACGCCCTTGGGGGTCGAGACGATGGTGATGCCAAGGCCGTTGCGAACCACCGGAAGCTCCTGGCTTCCCGAGTAGATCCGGCGACCCGGCTTGGAGACACGGGCGAGATGCTTGATCGCAGGCTCGCCTTCGAAATACTTCAGTTCAATCCGCAACGCAGGGTGCTGGCCCGTAGCGTCTTCGCTATAGCCACGGATGTAGCCTTCGCGCTGGAGCACTTCGAGAACATTGGCACGCAGCTTGGAAGCGGGCGAAAGGACGGAATCCTTCTTCGCCTGCTGGCCATTGCGGATACGGGTGAGCATATCACCCAGGGGATCGGTCATCGGCATAGTCTAGATCCTCACCAGCTCGACTTGGTCACGCCCGGGATCAGGCCCTTGTTGGCCAGATCGCGGAGTTCGATGCGGTTAAGCCCGAACTTGCGGTAGTAGCCGCGCGGGCGGCCGGTGGTGTTGCAGCGGTTGCGCACCCGGGTCGGGTTCGCGTTGCGCGGGATTTCAGCCATCTTCAGGCGTGCGATCAGACGCTCTGAATCGTCGAGCGATTCATCGTCCGCAATAGCCTTCAGCTTGGCATACTTGCCTGCGTACTTCTTGACGAGCTGCTTGCGCTTCTCGTTCTTGTTTATGGAACTCAGTTTCGCCATTGGACTTAAGCTCTCCTGCGCCGCTTACGCGGCCTCTTTTTCTTCGGCGTTTTCGGCCGGGAACGGGAAACCGAACAGGCGCAGCAATTCGCGGGCCTCTTCGTCGGTTTTTGCGGTGGTGGTCACGATGATATCCATCCCGCGCACCTTTTCGATCTTGTCGTAGCTGATCTCCGGAAAGATGATCTGCTCCTTGATGCCCATGGCGTAATTGCCCTGGCCATCAAACGACTTGGGATTGAGACCACGGAAGTCGCGAATACGCGGCATCGCGATGGTCACGAGGCGATCGAGAAATTCGTACATACGGTCACGACGCAAGGTTACCTTGGCACCGATCGGCATGCCTTCACGCAGCTTGAACTGCGCGATCGACTTCTTCGCCTTGGTAATCACCGGCTTCTGGCCAGCGATCGCTTCCATTTCCTCAGCAGCCGTCTGGACCTTCTTCTTGTCCTGGCTGGCCTCGCCCACACCCATGTTGAGCGTGATCTTGGCAATCTGCGGCACTTGCATGCGGTTGGCGTAACCGAACTTGTCGGTCATGGCCTTGACGATTTCGTCCGCATACTTCTGCTTCATGCGGGGCGTATAATCAGCCATCGATAGTCTCCCCGGATTTCACGGCAACGCGCACCTTCTTGCCGTCCTTTTCTTCGAAACGGACGCGGGTGGGCTTGCCGTCCTTCGGATCGGCGATTGCGACCTTGCCAAGCTGCATCGGCGCAGGAATGCGATCGATGCCGCCCTGCGGATTGGCCTGGCTCGGCTTGCGGTGGCGGGTCATCACGTTGACGCCTTCGACGAGCACGAGGCCGGCCTTCGGCATAACCTGCTGGACAGTGCCGGTCTGGCCCTTGTCCTTGCCCGAGAGCACTACGACAGTGTCACCCTTCTTGATCTTTGCGGCAGCCATCACAGCACCTCCGGAGCGAGCGAGATGATCTTCATGAAGCCCTTGCCGCGCAGTTCGCGCACGACCGGGCCAAAGATACGCGTGCCGATCGGCTCTTCGCTCTTGTTCACGAGAACCGCGGCGTTGCCGTCAAAGCGGATCACGCTACCGTCAGGACGACGAACGTCCTTGCGGGTGCGCACGATCACCGCACGGTGAACGTCGCCCTTTTTGACCTTCGCACGCGGCTGGGCTTCCTTGACGGAAACCACGATCACGTCCCCGACACTCGCGGTCCGGCGCTTCGAGCCACCCAGTACCTTAATGCACTGGACGCGCTTGGCGCCGCTGTTGTCCGCAACGTCGAGATTGGATTGCATCTGGATCATCGATCCGGTTCCTTCTCATTGGCTTTCCGAGACTTGGCCGAAACCCGCCCGGAAGTTCCTAACGTCTGCCCCTGCAAAGCAGCGGCGGGATTGCTTACTCGGCTTCCGCCGCTTCCTTGTCGGCGTCCGCCTTCTTGGCCGAAGCCTTCTTTGCAGCAGCCTGCTTCTCTTCCGGAGCGCCGGTCGGCGTGGCTTCGGCGACATCGAGGTCTGCGGCAACAGCCACACCCTTGCTTGCCACCAAGCGGTCGATCACGTTCCACGTCTTGGTCTTGGAGATCGGTTTGGTCTCCTCGATCCGGACGGTGTCGCCCACGGTGTATTCATTCGCTTCGTCGTGAGCGTGATACTTCTTCGAACGACGAATGATCTTCCCGTACAGCGGGTGCTTCACGCGGCGTTCGACCTTCACGGTCACGGTCTTGTCGGTCTTGTCGGAGACGACAGTTCCGGTCAGGATACGTTTCGGCATGGTCTTTTCCTTACGCCTCGGCGCCCGCAGCAGCAGCCGCGCGCTCGTTCTGCAGCGTCTTGATCTGCGCAATTTCACGACGGACCTGCTTGACCCGGGCAGCGCCCTCAAGCTGGTTTGTCGCGGCCTGGAAACGCAGGTTGAACTGCTCTTTCTTCAGCATGACGAGCTGCTCGGCGAGCTGGTCGTCAGTCTTCGTACGAAGGTCTTCTATCTTCGCCATTACTTGGTTCCTCCAAGATGCGAGGTATCGCCCATACGCGCGATGACCTTGGTCTTGATCGGCAACTTCATCGCGGCGCGGCTGAAGGCTTCGGCGGCCAGTGGGCCGGGAACACCATCAAGCTCGAACAGCACACGACCCGGCTTTACGCGGGCGGCCCAGAATTCGACCGATCCCTTGCCCTTACCCTGACGCACTTCGGCAGGCTTTTTCGACACCGGCACATCGGGGAACACGCGGATCCACAGACGGCCCTGACGGCGAATGTGACGCGTGATCGCACGACGCGCAGCTTCGATCTGGCGCGCGGTGATACGTTCGGGTTCCAGGGCCTTGAGGCCGTAGGAGCCGAAATTCAGATCCGTACCGCCCTTGGCCTTGCCATGGATCTTGCCCTTGAAGGCTTTACGGTACTTGGTTTTCTTCGGTTGCAGCATGTTATCTACTCACCTCAACGTGCGGGGCGGACGCCGGACGTCTGCGATTCCATCATCAGACGATCCTGCGAGGTCGGGTCGTGACCCAGAATCTCGCCCTTGAAGACCCACACCTTGATGCCGATGATGCCATAGGCGGTCAGCGCCTCGGCTTCAGCGTAATCAATGTTGGCGCGCAAGGTGTGCAGCGGCACACGGCCTTCGCGGTACTGTTCGACACGTGCGATTTCGGCACCGCCAAGACGGCCGCCACACATGATCTTGATGCCTTCGGCACCAAGGCGCATGGCCGACTGCATGGCGCGCTTCATGGCGCGGCGGAAAGCGACACGGCGAATCAGCTGGTCGGCGATGCCCTGGGCGACGAGCTTGGCGTCGATTTCCGGCTTGCGGATTTCGACGATGTTCAGCTTCACTTCGCTGTCGGTCATCGTGGCCAGCTTGGCGCGCAGCTTTTCGATGTCTGCACCCTTCTTGCCGATGATGACGCCGGGACGCGCAGCATAGATCGAAACGCGGCACAGCTTGGCCGGACGTTCGATCACCACCTTCGAAATCGCGGCCTGCGGCAGCGAACCGACGATGTACTTGCGGATCTCGATGTCTTCCTTGAGCAGCTTGGCGTATTCGCCGCCTTCGGCGTACCACCGGCTGTCCCAGGTGCGGTTGATCTGCAGGCGCAGACCGATCGGATTGCTCTTGTGACCCATCTTACGCCTCTTCCTGCTCGCGAACGACGATCCGCAGCCGACTGAACGGCTTGAGGATGCGCGTGGACTTGCCACGGCCGCGCGTTGCGAACCGCTTCATGGTGACAGACTTGCCGACACTAGCCTCGGCAACGACGAGAGCGTCGACGTCGAGGTCGTGGTTGTTTTCCGCATTGGCGATCGCTGATGCGAGAACCTTGGTCGCGTCACGTGCCATGGCCCGCTTCGAGAAGGAGAGGATGTTCAGTGCCTCTTCAGCCTTCTTGCCGCGGATCAGCGCAGCAACCAGGTTGAGCTTCTGCGCGGAGCCACGGATCGTGGTGCCAACGGCCATCGCTTCGTTATCAGCGACGCGGCGGGGAGATTTCGCCTTGCCCATTATCGCTTACCCTTCTTGTCGGCAGCATGGCCCGGGAAGCTGCGTGTGGGCGCGAATTCGCCGAGCTTGTGCCCAACCATTTCCTCGCTCACCGAGACCGGGATAAACTTGTGACCATTGTAGACGCTGAACGTCAGGCCGACGAAATCCGGAAGGATCGTCGAACGACGCGACCAGGTCTTGATCGGCTTGTTGCTGTTTGCTTCCTGTGCGTCCTGCGCCTTCTTCAGAAGGTGCAGATCGACAAACGGACCTTTCCAGACGGAACGTGCCATCGTGCCTTACCTCTTCTTCTTCGCGTGACGCGAACGGATAATCATCTTGTCCGTCTGCTTGTTCTTGCGGGTGCGGGCACCCTTGGTCGGCTTGCCCCACGGGGTAACCGGATGACGGCCACCGCTGGTGCGGCCTTCACCACCACCATGCGGGTGATCGACCGGGTTCTTGGCGACACCACGCGTCAGCGGCTTGATGCCCATGTGACGGCGGCGACCGGCCTTGCCCAGGTTCTGGTTCTGGTTGTCGGGGTTCGAAACCGCGCCAACCGTGCCCATGCAATCGGCACGCAGGTAACGCTGCTCGCCGCTGTTGAGGCGAACGATCACCATGCCGCGGTCACGACCGACGAGCTGCACATAGGTGCCTGCCGAACGTGCGATCTGGCCACCCTTGCCCGGCTTCATCTCCACGTTGTGGATGATGGTGCCGACCGGCATCTGACCCAGCAACATGGCGTTGCCCGGCTTGGTGTCGGTCTTCTCGCCAGCGATGACCTTGTCACCGGGAGCAAGACGGTTGGGAGCGATGATGTAGGACAGTTCGCCGTCCTCATACTTGATCAGCGCGATGAAAGCGGTGCGGTTGGGATCGTATTCGATCCGCTCCACGGTAGCTTCCATGTCCCACTTGCGACGCTTGAAGTCGATGAAGCGGTACTTCTGCTTGTTACCGCCGCCCTTGCCGCGCGAAGTGATGTGGCCCTTGTTGTTACGGCCACCGGTCTTGGTGATGCCCTTGGACAGCGACTTGACCGGACCACCCTTGTGGAGGCCGGTCTTGTCGACCAGGACGAGGCCACGGCGCGCCGGGCTTGTCGGTTTATAGTTCTTCAGTGCCATCGGATCAGCCCAGTTGCTCTGTGACGTCTACACTCTGGCCTTCGGCCAGGGTCACGATCGCCTTCTTGAAGTCGGAACGCTTGTAGGGCTTACCCTTCCAGCGCTTCGACTTACCCTTGGTCAGGATCGTGTTCACTTTCATGACCTTCACGTCGAACAGTGCCTCTACCGCAGACTTGATCTGCGGCTTGGTGGCATCGTTCGCGACCTTGAAGACCACGGCGTTGTTTTCGCTCAGCAACGTCGCCTTTTCGGTGATGTGCGGGGCGAGGATCACGTCGTAGTGACGCGAATCAATTCCTTGCTTCTTAGCCATTGAAACGCGCCTCCAGCTTTTCGACCGCGTCCTTGGTCAGGACCAGCGTATCGTGATTGAGGATGTCGTAAACGTTGGCGCCGATCGCTGGCAGCACGTTGACACCGGGCAGATTGCCCGCAGCCTTCGCGAAGCTGTCGGTCACGGCTTCACCGTCGATTACCAGCACCTTGCCGTTCCAGCCATTCTTGTCGAAGTGGCCTTTGAGCGCCTTGGTCTTGGCATCCTTCACATCAAGGCTGTCGACGATCACGAGACCGTCCTTCGCCTTGCTGCTCAGGGCCATCTTGAGACCGAGTGCACGGATCTTCTTGTTCAGCGACTGCTCGAAGTCACGCTTGCGCGCACCGTGAGCCTTACCACCGCCGATGAAGATCGGAGCCGAGCGAGCACCGTGGCGAGCGCCGCCGGAACCCTTCTGCTTGCCCCACTTCTTGCCGGTACGGGCAACGTCGGAACGCTCACGCGTCGGGCGAGCCGTGGCGCGGCGGTTTTCCAACTGCCACGTTACGACACGATGCAGGATGTCGGCACGCGGCTCGACACCGAACACGGCATCATCGAGCGTCACGTCACCGGCAGCCTTGCCGTCGATTTTCTGGACCTTCACCTTCATGGCGATCAGCCTTCCTCGTTCTTGGCGTCTGCTTCGCCGCCTGCAGCGCCGGTATCGGCACCACCTTCGGTTTCAGCGCCAGCTTCTTGCTCTTTCGCCAGCTTTTCCTGCGTGGCGGCATCGACTGCGGGGTTCACCTCGTGCTCCGCCGCGCTCTCGACCAGGCCGGGAGCTGCATCTTCGGTGGCGGTTTCGTCGGCGTTGCGACGCATTGCACCGGGGAACGGCACGCCGTCTGGAAGCGCGACCTTTACCGAGTCCTTGACCAGCAGCCAGCCATTCTTCGAACCGGGGACAGAGCCCTTCACGAAGATCAGGCCGCGGTCGGCATCGGTGCGCACAACTTCCAGGTTCTGCTGGGTGCGCTGACGGTCGCCCATGTGGCCGGCCATCTTCTTATTCTTGAATACTTTGCCCGGGTCCTGGCGGTTACCGGTCGAGCCGTGCGAACGGTGAGAGATCGAAACACCGTGCGTAGCGCGCAGACCGCCGAAGCCCCAGCGCTTCATCGCACCGGCAAAGCCCTTACCCACGGTGTGACCCGTGATGTCGACCTTCTGGCCAGCAATGAAGTGATCGGCCGTAATCGTCGCGCCGACGGGAAGAAGACCTTCCTCGTCCGCCACGCGGAATTCGGCGACCTTCTGCTTCAGACCAACTTCAGCCTTGGCGAATGCTTCGCGCTGCGGCTTGTTGACGTTCTTGTGCTTCGCATCTCCGGCGCCAAGCTGCACCGAGAAATAGCCGTCGCGGTCGGCTGTGCGGTTTCCGGTGACCTGACACCCTTCCAGCGACAGAACGGTCACGGGAACGTGACGTCCATCCTCCTGGAACAGGCGGGTCATCCCGACTTTTTTCGCGATCACGCCAGTGCGCATGACCAAACTCCTTACAGAGGCACAAGGGGACCATTCCCCAGGTGCATGCAGCCCAAGTTTTCGAAACGTCGCCCCGTCCGGGCTGTAATGCTCCTGCAGCAAGGCTGCGAGAGCGAGACGGGGGACGCGGCCCGGATGGATCCGGCGGTATCCCTATGTCTTGCCGATTGCCCGATTTCTCCGGCTATTCGGCGGGGCCATATGGAGCCCCGAAACTCTCTGGCGGTTTAAGGTCCCTCCAGAAGGACCGGTGCAGCGCTTAAGCGAGCTTAATTTCCACGTTCACGCCAGCAGCAAGATCGAGCTTCATCAGCGCGTCGACCGTCTGGGCGTTGGGCTGCACGATATCGAGCAACCGCTTGTAGGTGCGCACCTCGAACTGCTCGCGCGACTTCTTGTCGATGTGCGGGCCGCGGTTCACGGTGAACTTCTCAATGCGCGTCGGCATGGGAATCGGACCACGAATGAGCGCGCCGGTACGGCGTGCGGTTTCCGCAATCTCACCAGTCGCCTGGTCGAGCACGCGGTGATCGAAGGCCTTGAGGCGAATGCGAATATTCTGTGCGTCCATGATTCCAACTACCGATGCGAAAGAGCCAAGGGGCCTAAACCCCCAAAAACAAAAAGGCCCGCCCCGCGTAACCCGGTTTCCCGGAACGGGCGGCCTTCCCGTAAAATTCGTTGCGAGCGAGACGAATCTCCCTCTGTCTGGACGCGCATATACGGGCGAGATGACGAACTGACAACCCCCGAAATCGGCCAATTTGCCGTAAGCGGGATTTGCGTGCGACGAAGCGACCAATGGCCGGCCTCACCCGAAGGCATGTGCCTCCATAAAAAGGGCCCGGCACTCACTGGGAGTACCGGGCCGCTTTTGTCATCCGTTCGCGCCTTGTGGCGCGGCGGAATTACTTGGTGATTTTCGAAACCACGCCCGAGCCGACCGTACGGCCGCCTTCACGGATAGCGAAGCGCAGGCCTTCGTCCATGGCGATCGGAGCGATCAGCTTCACGCCGATCGAAACGTTGTCGCCCGGCATGACCATTTCGGTGCCCTCGGGGAGGACAACTTCACCGGTCACGTCGGTGGTGCGGAAGTAGAACTGCGGACGGTAGTTGGCGAAGAACGGCGTGTGACGGCCACCTTCGTCCTTCGACAGAACGTAGACTTCGGCGTCGAAGTCGGTGTGCGGCGTAACCGAACCCGGCTTTGCGAGAACCTGGCCACGCTCGACTTCTTCACGGCCAACGCCGCGGATCAGGGCGCCGATGTTGTCGCCAGCCTGGCCCGAGTCGAGCAGCTTGCGGAACATTTCAACACCGGTCACGGTCGTCTTGGTGGTGTCCTTGATGCCGACGATTTCGACTTCGTCGCCAACGTTCACAACGCCGGTTTCAACACGGCCGGTCACAACCGTACCACGACCCGAGATCGAGAACACGTCTTCGATCGGCATCAGGAAGGGCTGGTCAACCGGACGGTCGGGCTGCGGGATGTGCTCGTCAACGGCAGCCATCAGCTCGAGGATCGAGTTCTTGCCGATTTCATCGTCACGACCTTCGAGAGCGGCCAGGGCCGAACCCTTTACGATGGCGATGTTGTCGCCGTCGAAGCCGTACTCGGTGAGCAGTTCGCGGACTTCCAGTTCGACGAGTTCGAGGATTTCCTCGTCGTCAACCTGGTCGACCTTGTTCATGTAAACGACCAGAGCCGGAACGCCGACCTGACGCGAGAGCAGGATGTGCTCGCGGGTCTGCGGCATGGGGCCGTCAGCAGCGTTCACAACCAGGATCGCGCCGTCCATCTGGGCGGCACCGGTGATCATGTTCTTCACATAGTCAGCGTGGCCCGGGCAGTCGACGTGCGCATAGTGACGCGCACCGGTTTCGTATTCGACGTGTGCGGTCGAGATGGTGATCCCGCGCTCACGCTCTTCCGGAGCCTTGTCGATGTTTGCGAAATCGATAGCAGCACCGCCATGTTCTTCAGCCATCACCTTGGTGATTGCTGCAGTCAGCGTGGTCTTGCCGTGGTCGACGTGACCAATGGTGCCGATGTTGCAGTGCGGCTTGTTCCGCTGGAATTTTTCCTTCGCCATTTTCTCTTATTAACCTCTGTCTAAAATGAAAGTTCTGCGGGGAGAGAGTCGGCACCCGCTGAAACAGGCGCCGCCCCTAGCTGTATCGCTCGCCTTAGGCAAGCTTCTCCTTGACCTCTTGTGCCACGCTGGCCGGAACTTCGTCGTAGTGGCTGAACTGCATCGTGTACTGAGCACGGCCCTGACTGAAGGACCGCAGCTCGTTCACATAGCCGAACATGTTGGCCAGCGGAACGAATGCTTCGACCGCCGTAGCAATACCGCGCGTGTCGGTGCCCTGGATCTGGCCACGACGCGAATTGAGGTCGCCGATGACATCGCCGAGATAGTCTTCGGGAGTCACAACCTCGACCTTCATCACCGGCTCCAGCAGTTTGATGCCGGCGCGCTCGGCCGCTTCGCGCATCGCGCCACGACCGGTGATTTCGAAAGCCACCGTGCTCGAGTCGACGTCATGGTACTTGCCGTCGATCAGGCGGATCGTGAAGTCGATGATCGGGAAGCCGATCAGGTGACCACTTTCAGCCTGCTCGCGCATGCCCTTTTCAACCGACGGGATATATTCGCGCGGAATGTTACCGCCCTTGATCTCGTCTTCGAAAATGACGCCCTGGCCACGCTCGCCCGGCGAGACAACGACCTTGGCTTCACCGAACTGACCCGAACCACCCGACTGCTTCTTGTGGGTGTAAGTCACTTCGACTTCACGGCCGAGCGACTCGCGGTAAGCCACCTGCGGCGCACCGACATTGGCTTCGACCTTGAATTCGCGCTTCATGCGATCAACGAGGATGTCGAGGTGAAGTTCACCCATACCCTTGATGATCGTCTGGCCCGATTCGTGATCCGTGGTGACGCGGAACGAGGGATCCTCGGCAGCCAGGCGGTTGAGCGCAACGCCCATCTTTTCCTGGTCGGCCTTGGTCTTGGGTTCCACCGACAATTCGATAACCGGATCCGGGAATTCCATCCGTTCCAGAATGATCGGGTGAGCCGGATCGCACAGCGTGTCACCGGTCGTGGTTTCCTTCAGACCGGCAATGGCCACGATGTCACCAGCAAACGCTTCATCAATGTCTTCGCGGTTGTTGGAGTGCATCAGCAGCATGCGGCCGATCTTTTCCTTCTTGTCCTTCACCGAGTTCAGGACGCCGCCCTTGGACAGCTTGCCCGAATAGATGCGGGTAAAGGTGAGCGAGCCGACGAACGGATCGTTCATGATCTTGAAGGCCAGTGCGGAGAACGGCTCGTTGTCGCTCGACGGACGGGTTTCTTCCTTGTCCTCGTCGCCGGGAACAACGCCCTTGATCGCCGCAACATCGGTCGGGGCGGGCATGTAATCGACAACAGCGTCAAGCAAAGGCTGTACGCCCTTGTTCTTGAAGGCCGAACCACACAGAACCGGCACGAAAGCCTGCTCCATGGTGCCCTTGCGGATCAAACGCTTGAGCGTGGCTGCATCGGGGAGGTCGCCTTCAAGATAGGCTTCCATCACGTCATCATCGAGTTCGACGACGGTTTCGATCAGCTGTTCGCGATATTCGGCCGCCTTGTCCGCAAGATCGGCGGGGATGTCGACATAGTTGAACGTCGCGCCCAGACCGTCATTTTCCCAGACGATACCGCGATTGTTGACGAGATCGACAACGCCCTGCAGGTCGGCTTCCATGCCGATCGGCAGGTAGAGCACCAGCGGCTTCGCACCGAGACGATCGATGATCGACTGTACGCAGTAGTAGAAGTCGGCACCGGTACGGTCCAACTTGTTGATGAAGCACATACGGGGGACTTTATACTTGTCCGCCTGGCGCCATACGGTTTCGGACTGCGGCTCCACACCTGCGACACCGTCGAACACGGCGACGGCGCCATCGAGTACGCGCAGCGAGCGTTCGACTTCAATGGTGAAGTCGACGTGGCCGGGCGTGTCGATGATGTTGATCCGGTGCTTGGGGCCTTCGCCATCCTCGGCCGACCAGAACGTGGTCGTCGCGGCGGACGTGATGGTGATCCCGCGCTCCTGCTCCTGCTCCATCCAGTCCATCGTCGCGGCACCATCGTGCACTTCGCCGATCTTGTAGGACTTGCCGGTGTAATACAGAATACGTTCTGTCGTAGTGGTCTTGCCGGCATCGATGTGAGCCATGATGCCGATGTTGCGGTAACGCTCCAGCGGATATTCGCGGGCCATGTGGAATTCCTCGTAAGGTTCGGGAAGCGAACTTCGTCGCGTCCCATGTAGTAACTTATCCGGTCACTTGAAGACCGGAGCACCCTGCCCCGGCCTCACAAGCAGAACGGACTACCAGCGGTAGTGCGAGAACGCGCGGTTGGCATCCGCCATGCGGTGCGTATCTTCGCGCTTCTTCACCGCGTTGCCGCGATTGTTGGCCGCATCCATCAGCTCACCCGAAAGACGGGCGCTCATGGTGGTTTCGGCACGACCGCGCGCGGCCGTGATCAGCCAGCGGATCGCCAGCGCCTGGGCACGTTCGGGACGCACTTCGACAGGCACCTGGTACGTAGCACCACCAACACGGCGGCTGCGCACTTCGACCTGCGGCTTCACATTGTTGAGAGCTTCATGGAACAGCTCGACCGGATTGGCCTTCGCCTTGGTTTCAACCGTTTCAAGGGCGGAATAGACGATGCCTTCGGCAACAGCCTTCTTACCGTCCAGCATGAGGTTGTTCATGAATTTCGACAGCACCTGATCACCAAACTTGGGATCGGGCAGGATGACCCGCTTTTCGGGACGACGACGACGTGACATTTTGCAAAAACTCCTTCGGAGTGGTCGCTCGCACATGGCAAGCGCCCTGAACCTTACTTCGGACGCTTGGCGCCGTACTTCGAACGGGACTGGCGGCGATCCTTGACACCCTGCGTGTCGAGCACGCCGCGCAGCACGTGGTAACGCACACCGGGAAGGTCGCGTACACGGCCGCCGCGGATCAGCACCACGGAGTGTTCCTGCAGATTGTGGCCCTCGCCCGGGATATAGGCGATGATCTCACGCTGGTTGGTCAGACGGATCTTCGCAACCTTGCGCAGTGCCGAGTTCGGCTTTTTCGGGGTCGTCGTATAGACGCGCGTGCAAACGCCGCGCTTCTGCGGGCTGGATTCCATCGCCGCAGACTTGCTCTTCTTGACGATGGGACTGCGGCCCTTGCGGACCAGCTGGTTGATAGTCGGCATTCGTTTCTCTTCACCTGATCTTCTGGTGCGACGACATTGTCGCCCCAGCGCGCCCCATTCGGGCGCAAAACCGGTTCCCACTTTTGCTAATGGGAGCGCGGCGCCTTGCAGCAACGCAATCCCATAGCGAGGCGAGAACCTGGCCTCTTGGCACCGTTGGTCTGTGTGGATTGTCCGTAAGTTCGTGCAAGGCCTGTCCGGTCGATCCGGTCTGCCAAGGGACAAAGCCCAGGGCCGCCGGAGGCGGATGCTGCACGAGCCTGAAAACACTCCACCCGCACCAATGGCACCGGGTTACTTTGACGGCAGCCCCGGCGGTATCGCTACCGCCCCAATAGAAAAGAGCCCCTCACTTCAGCGAGGAGCCCCGGGACAAATCCGGCAATGTTCAGCTCTATCTGACCGACGCTGGCACAAGGCTGGCTTCGGATGGAGGCGCACTTAGTTGGATTTGGGCGGGGGGTCAAGGGTCGAAGCCATCGCACCTCACTCGTCACATGAGTCATCAAGGAAGCCGAACTCGGGAAAAATTTTCCGTTCTGTCCGACAAACTTGACATGCCCCCCCTAATTTTCCCTCACCCTATTTCTCGGTGACCCTCGCCGCTACTCGACCGGGGTGATCTGTACCGGCGGAGGAACCATGCCGATGTCGTCGTAACCCTCGACACGCGATTCCATGCCCTCGGTAATCGTCAGCGTGTAGGCACCGCGCGAACCGCCATAGGCCTGCACCCGGATGCGCATCATGTCGAGCAGGCCGGGGTGGTCCGCCAGCAGGCCGAGGTCGACCGGCAGCAGCGCGTTGAGCGAGCCTGACCCGTCATCATCCGAAGTCGCCACGGCAAAGCCCAGCGGCGTATCGAAGCCCAGTTCCACAAACGGATCGATGCTGCCGCCAAAGTCGGGATCGCCCTCGTCCGAGGCATCCATGCGGATCGTCACCTGCCCGTCACCATTGCGGATCGCGGCAATCGCGGCGGGATTGAGCTGGTACATGATCGTGCTCGGCAGGTCGGAGCTGTCCTCCCACTGCGAGCCGAGTTCGCCGGTGGCCGTGTCGTCCAGCCCGATCATCTGCAGCGGCAGTTGCGCCGCAATCTCGCGCCGTTCGCGAACACGCAGGGTGAAGTCGCCCGTGCTCTCTCCGTAACCCATCGCCGCGATGGTGTAGGTGCCGGCCTCGTCAAACGTGTGGCGCAGCAGCGAGTTCAGCCCGTCGCCGCCGTCATCGTCGTAATTGATCGCCTCTCCGCTGGCGTCGCGCAGTTCCAGATAGGGGTCGAGCTCGCCTTCGGACAGCATTGCGACCTCGATCGTGTCGCCGGCCTGTGCCTGGAAGGTGAACAGGTGCGGCTCTCCCTGCACGGAGCCGGTTTCGCGCGCTCCGAACGTCACCGTGCGGGTGGCCGGCGCGGTGTAGGTGCTGGTGGCAAGCCGCAGGTCGAAGCTGCCGCCATATTCCTCGCCGTCTTCCATCCAGGTCGCATCGAAGCTGTTGACCGAGATCACGATGCGGCGGCCAGCGTCCTCGCCGCGAATGCGCACGCGCGAGTTGAGATCGTCACCCCCGTCATCATCCTCGGCAATCACGTCGCCGCTGACAGCGTCGGTCACGGTTACGATCGGATCGAGGTCGGAGGTCGAGATCACGTCGATCTGCATCACTGACCCGGCAGGCACGTTGACTTCGAAGGTTGCCGGTTCGCCAGAAACACTGCCCTGGAACACGCGAACATCGCTTTGTGCCTGGTCGAGATTGACCTGCGCACTGGCGACGACAGGCGTAAGCAGCGCTGCGGCACCGATCAGCAGTGCAGTCTTGTGAAATCCGAATCGCATGTAATTTCCCCCGTTCTGAAAAATGATTTGCCCTGTTGCTATCAATGATAGCGACACGTTTCTAGGAACATGTCACTGAACCGGCCCTATCCCTGCCATTCATCGCTCAGAAGGCCGAACAGCCAGCTGTCACACCAGCCGATGTGGGTTTTCATCGCATCGCGAAGATGCGCCTCGCGGGTAAACCCCAGAGCGAGCAGCAATCGCGCCGAGGCCGTGTTGCGCGGGTCGACGTCGCCAAAGATGCGATGATAGCCTTCGCGGCGGAACAACTGGGTGATGAGAGCCGTCATGCATTCTCGTGCGATGCCCTGCCCTTCATGACCGGGCACCATGATGTAGCCGATTTCCGCCACCTCTTGGTGCGGGGAACTCGTGAACATGCGGAACACCGGTGCACCGCCATCCTTCGGCTCTGCCACCCACGACCGCCCGGCCTTCTCATCGAGCAGGTAATCCTGCAGCGCAGCGCGGTCTGTGAAGGGTCCGCATGACCAGTAACGCATCTGGCTCTTGCTCGAGAAGGCAGGCCAGAAGGTGTCGACGTCCTGTTCTGTCGGAGCGCGGCAGGTGAAGCGGGGCGTGGTGAGGATCGGGACTTGGGTCATGTACTCGCAGGCAATCAGCTCCACTTGGCCGGATCAAGTGCGAAAAGCTCGGCCAGTTGTTCGTACAGCTCCGGTTCCTCTTGCAACATGGCCCGCGGCTTCTCGAAAAAGGTAACGGTGGCCTCGGCAAAGAACTCCTGATGGTTTGTCGCGCCATAGGGATCGATCAGCGTGGGATGTCCGCTTTCCATCCGTCTCACATGGCCATGATAGGCGTCGAGCATTGCCTTCTCCCATCGCGCGTACTGCTGCCCCTTGCGCAGATGGGGGATGCCGTTGGTGTGTCCGGTCAGGGCATCGAGCTGGTGGGCGAATTCGTGAATGACGACATTGTGGCCGTCTTCCGGATTGAGCCCGCCACGCAGGGCATGGTCCCACGAAAGAACAACCGGCCCACGGGACCAGCTTTCACCTGCCGTGCCGATATCGCGTTCGTGAACCAGAAAACCGTCGTGTTCGCCTCGCCCCGTACTGAACGCTGACGGATAAATCAGGATGGTGCGCAGCGTATCGAACCAGACCGGGCTGTTGACGACCAGCAGGCAAGCTTGCGCGGCAATGGAAAGCCGCATCTCTTCCTTCAGTTCGATGCCGTTATTCCCGTGAAAAGTAACCTGATCAAGGAACAGGTTGATCTTGCCTTCGAGGCTCGGTCGCAAGGATTCCGGCAGACGGCGAAGTATGGGTACGAGCCTCGCCAGCATCTCCCGCTGCTGCGGTGAAAGCGGCGTCGCCAGAAGCCGCTCCCGCTTCCGCCTTCGCGAAATGTAGCGGTACGACAGGCCCAGCACCACGAGGGCGAGGAGGACAAGAGGGAGATAGCTCATCGGGCGGCGGCCGGGCACTTGATCGGGAATGGCAGGATCGCCTCTCTCACCCCACCAGAAACTCCACCAGCGCTTTCACCTTCTTCTGCCGCCATTGCGGGCGCGGGGCGAGGAGCCAGTAGGCGCGGCGGCAGTCTTCGGGGTCGCCGATCATCTCCAGCCGTCCGTCTGCCAGCGCATCCTCCACCAGCGGCATTGGCAGGCTGGCGCGGCCCATTCCGGCCAGCACCGAAGACAGCACCTGCCCCGCGTTGCCGACCTGCAGGCCGACATCAGCGCCTGCGGGCGGCTCGTAAGTCGGCCAGCTGATCCAGCTTTCCGGTGCGCCGGGCGCGGTTACTGTCACGCGGCAGCCATTGATAAGCTGCTCACCTTCTAGATCGTCCGGCCCGTCAACCAGACGGATCGCCAGGTCGAGATTGCTTTCGGTGAAATCGGCGTTTTCATCCGCCACCAGCAGGAAGCGGGCGTCGGGGTTCGCCTCGCGAAAGCGCGCCAAACGCGGGGCGAGCCATTGGGCGTAGAATTCACGCGGCGCAGCTATGGCGAAATTGCTGCTCGACTGGCCTGCCTGCATGGCCTGCACGCTTTCCTCGAACCGCAGGAATCCTTCGCGCAAGGGATCGAGACCGGCCTCCGCCTCATCGGTCAGTTCCAGCCCCTTGGAAGTGCGCCGGAAAAGCACCACGCCGAGCACATCTTCCAGCGCGCGGATTTGCTGTCCCACGGCGGCAGGCGTCACCGCCAGCTCGTCTGCCGCACGGGTGAAGCTGAGATGGCGCGCGGCGGCGTCGAATACGCGCAGGGCGTTGAGAGGCAGGTGTGTGCGTTTCATTCCGGTTTCCTGACATCGCCTCTATGAAGGAAGCGCCGCTGCGGCAAGGTGCTTGACCGCATCGCATCCCGGTACCGCAGCGGAGCGAAGCCGGACGAATGTATCCGTAAGGTTGCTGGCCGAGCGGTGATTGAACCGCCGTCGCCTGAAACTAAACGGAAGAATCCGCAGGCGCGGCAAGCGGGAAGAACGGGATTGCTGCTTCGAACAGATCGCCATCGGCATCGACGAAGGTGTAGAAGCCTTCCATCGTGCCCTGGTTGGTGTTGAGTTCGCAGCCTGACACATAGTCATGCGTCTGCCCCGGCTGTAGCAGCGGAGTTTCACCCACCACACCTTCGCCATCGACAATGTTCACCATTCCGTTCGAATCGGTGATCCGCCAGTGGCGGGACTTCAACTGGATACGTTCGCTCCGGCCGTTTTCGATGCGGATGTGATAGACCCAGAACCATCGACCTGCCCCGACGCGCGATTGCTCCGGCATAAAGCTCACAGCTACTCTCACGGTCACACCCTTGGTGATCGCAACATGTTGGAACAGGGACGAGATTGCGTTGACTGTCATGCCCCGATCTTAGCTATTATCCGTGACGGGAGCAAAGGAACCCGTCGCGCCTTGGCAAGGAATCACCCGCGCCGTGTCCTGCGCGCAACTCAATCGGCTGGATTATGCCGCGCAAGGAAATCGACAATCGCATCGTAATAGGCCTGCTCGTCCTCGGGATTGTAGAACCCGTGCCCTGAATCCTCCAGCGCCAGCGTCTCCAGCTCTATGCCGGCATTGTCAGCGCGGCCGACCATAAGTTCGAACTGGTCGAAGGGTACGCGGTTGTCCTTTTCGCCATGCACAAGCAGCACGGGGCGCGTCAGACGGCGGACCTGCACGGCGGGCGAGACATCGTCGAGATCGAAATTGGTCTGGTCGCCATCGATTCGGTCCCAATGTCGCCCGCGATTGCGCCCGAACAGATAATCGCTGTCGTGCGCCAGTTGCCGCTCGAAATGCATGACGCCTGCAAAACTCACTGCACAGCGATAGATTTCCGGGTTTCGGATCGCGCCCCAGACGGCGGCGAAACCGCCGTAGCTGGATCCGATCATGCAGACCCTATCGGGATCGACCGTGCCCTGCGCGACCAGATGGGCGACAACGTCATCGAGGTCGTCCTGCATGACGCGCCCGACCTGGCCATGGCCAAGCAGTTCGAAGCTCTCGCCAAAGCCGCCCGATCCGCGATAATTGGGCTGGATCACCGCATATCCGCGATTGGCGAGCAATTGCACCATGTCGTTGTAATCATCCCAGTCGCGAACGCCGTAGGGGCCGCCGTGGGGGTGGACGATCAGGGGCAGGTTCGCCGCATCGCGCCCGCGTGGCAGCGTGAGATAGCCGTGGATGGAGGTGCCATCGCGGGCCTCGTAACGCATTGCCCGCGGGGTCGCGAGCATCTCGGGCTGCAGGCCGGGGCGATACTCGGCAAACAGCGCCAGATCGCGTTCACCCGGGGTGAAGACATACAACGCTCCGGGATCTGCCGGGCCCGATTGCAGGACCAGCATCCGTGTGTTGCTGTCATCGATATCAAGGATCGTGACATCGCTCCCGGGCAGAGCGGCACCCAGTTGCTCACGCCAGCGTCGGATCTGCGGGTCGAGCCATTCGCGGCGGTAGTTTTCGCCCGCGTAGCCGACTGCAATCGGCGTCCTGTCCGGCCCGAATACGACCGACGACACATCTTCGTCAGCCGACTGGAACACGATCCTGCCCGGCTCGCCGGTGGAGAAATCGAATTCCATCAGCGCGCGACGCTCCCCGCCGGGTGGAACGGCAATCGAATAACCGACATCGCTTCCGGCACGCAGGCCCATGAAATCCCAAAGATCTCTTGCATCGGTGTCGTCGAGGCGTACCCGCGCAACGGTCTCCCAATTATCGCCGGCATTGCTGCGATAGCGCATTCCCAGCCGCCTGCTGTATCCGCGAACGCCCAACCCGATGCGCACCACTCCGGTTTCGTCGGCAAGCCATGATCCGACCGAGTTCTGGCGGGATTCCACCTTCACGCCGCGAATTTCGTCGTCATGTTCCTCGGATGTCAGATCGAAACGCCAGACGTCGGGCGGACGACCCCAGCCTTCGGCGATTGCCACCAGCACGAAGCCGGCATCATGGTTGGTATGGATGATGTTGTCGCCATCGAAGCTCATCCGATTAAGGACCAGCGGGCGCAACCTGCGCGCCTCCAGGTTGAACGACACAAGGCGGCTAAATCGCAGGTCGTAGCGACTGTCACGACCCAGCATCGACAGTAGCAGCCGTTCGTTACCGGCCCAGCGGAACCACTTGAAATCATCCGGCTCACCGAGCGCAATCCCGCCCACCAGCTCGCGAGTGCTGCTGTCGAAAACGCTGAGGTACATCTGGTCGTCGCGCAAGACCGTGAACGCAAACCGCGAGCCGTCTGGCGACAATCTTGCCGAGTTGAAACTTGAACGTGAAGCGAAAGCCGAGGTGGGAATTACATCGGGGATTTCGCTCGCCTGGACTTCGGTGACCACGGCCGGTGCAGCATCCTGCGCCAGGGAAGCCGACGCTGGCACAAGCCATAGCGCTGCCGCAGCAATTGCCCCGAAAACGAACCGAAAAAACCCCATATGCCCCTCCATTTTCATGGAGAGACTATGTGGTTTTCACCCAATCGCAAGAGATTTATCGCGCCTTTTCCACGGCCTAGAGCCCGAGCTTGCCTAGCGCCCGGTCCAGATCCTCGATCAGGTCGAGCGGGTCTTCCAGCCCGACGTTGAGCCGTAACATGCCATCCTCGATCCCCGCCTCAGCGCGCCCCTCTTCGCCCATGTTATAGTGGGTTGTGCTGGCCGGGTGGCACATCAGCGACTTCGAGTCGCCGATATTGTTGGAGATGTCGATCAGCTCGAGCGCGTTGCATAGCGCCATGGCCTGTCGCTGGCCTTCCGACCCCTCGCCGGGCGCAAAAAATGCGAAGATTGGCCCCGCCGACACCATCTGCTTTTGCGTGAGCGCATGTTGCGGATGGCTGGGCAGGCCCGGATGGAGCACGCGCAGCCCACGGTCTTCGAGGAATTGCGCCACCAGCAACGCATTGGCGCTTTGCGCAGTGGCGCGCAGCGGCAGCGTCTCCAGCCCCTTCATCACCACCCAGGCATTGAATGGCGCACAGATCGGGCCGGTATTTCGCTGGAACGGGCTGAGCTTTTCCTCGATCCATTCGCTGCTGGCACAGACCGCACCGGCCATCACGCGGCCCTGCCCGTCCATGAGCTTGGTCGCCGAATAGGCCACCACGTCGGCGCCGAAATCCATCGGCCTTTGCAACACGCTGGTCGCAAAGGCATTGTCGACCACCGTCGTGATCCCCTTGCTGCGTGCGAGGCCGCAGACAAACTCCAGGTCGACCAGGTCCATCGTCGGGTTGGCAGGCGTTTCAAAGAAGAACGCCTTGGTATTGGGCTGCACCGCTGCTTCCCACGCGGCATTGTCGGTCCCGTCGATAGCCGTGTGGGTGATACCGAAACGGTTGAGCACATTGTCGAGGATCCAGCGACACGACCCGAAGGCGGCGCGTCCGGCGACCACGTGATCGCCTGCGCTGAGCATACACAACAGGGAGGATGTCATCGCTGCCATGCCGCTCGCCTGCATCAGGCAAGCCTCGGCGCCCTCCATCGCCGCGATGCGTTGCTGCGCCATTTCAACCGTGGGGTTCTTGAAGCGCGAATATTGCATCCCTTCAGCCTCGCCCGCGAAACGTGCGGCGACTTCCTCGGCGCTGTCGTAGGTGAACCCGCTGGTGAGATAGAGCGCCTCGCTCGTCTCGCCATGTTCGCTGCGATGCGTGCCCGCGCGCACGGCTTGTGTGGCAGGGCGCCATTTGGAGGTGATGGCGGGGTTCGATGCGATGGTCTTCTTCATATGGCGCCGAGTGTTAGGGGTGCGCGGCGCGTTTGCCAATTGCCCTTGAGCGCGCTGGCGATTAACGCATGCCATTCCTTATGAGCGCGCCGCCCGACCATCCCCGCGATCCCTTTGCCCTGAACGCCATCATCGCGCTGGCCTTCGCCGCCTTGGCATTCGTGCGGATCGGTATTCCGAGCGAGCCCTATTTCGACGAGCTCCATTACCTGCCGGCTGCCCGCGCCGTGCTGGATCTGGGCTTTGCCACCAATCTTGAGCACCCGCCGCTCGGCAAGCAATTGATTGCCCTGGGCATCTGGCTGTTCGGGGATACGCCGCCGGGCTGGCGCCTGCCGAGCATTGTGTTCGGCACAGTCGCGCTGTTCGCGGCGATGCGCGCGGCGTGGTTTTCCAGCCAGACCCGCGCCGCCAGCCTGCTGACCGGATTGTTTGTCGGCACCAATTTCCTGCTGTTCGTCCATTCCCGCATCGCCATGCTCGACATCTTCATGGTGAGTTTCCTGATGGTGGCGCTGTGGATGTTCGCCGGGGCCGTGCGCGAAAACGAGACGGGCCGCTGGCGCCTTGTCCTCTGCGGCGTAGCGCTTGGGTGCGCAATGGCGAGCAAGTGGAACGCCATTCCCATCGCAATCCTGCCCGGTCTCGCCTTTTTCGCAGCGCGCTGGAAGGCAGAGCGCCGCCGGTTGATCCTCTCGACCCGCGGCTGGCCGGTGGCGGGCATATCCTTGTGGGAAGCGGCCATCTGGCTCGGTGCGCTGCCATTGGCCGTCTATGCCCTCACCTTCTGGCCATTCCTCTTCTGGAGCGTGCCGCAGGGCAATCCGACCGGGCTGGTCGACCTGCACCAAAACATGCTCGCGCTGCAAACGCAGGTGCCCGAAAGCCACCCTTACCAGAGTGTCTGGTGGCAATGGATCGGGAACAGCCGCGCCATCTGGTATCTCTACGAGGAGGTGGACAACGCGCATCGCGGGGTAATGCTGATCGGCAATCCGGTGACCATGTGGTTCGGCCTGCTGGCGATGGCATGGTGTGCCTGGGCTGGCTGGCGCCAAAAGCGCAAGGACATGCTGGCGCTGGTCCTGCTCTATCTGGCCAGCCTTGCCCTCTGGGTAGTCGCGCCCAAGGCGGTGCAGTTCTACTTCCACTATTTCCTGCCGGGCATGTTCGTGAGCGGCGCGCTGGCGCTGGGCGTCGAGCGATTGTGGCAGCGCGGGGAACGGCTCGTGCCGTGGGCGCTCTCGCTGGGTGCGCTGGCCTTCTTCCTCTACTGGTTCCCGATCCTCACCGCCGCGCCGCTCGATGATCCGCAGGATTTCCTGCGCTGGGCGTGGATCGAAGGGTGGCGGTAATGTCGATCTGGCGGCGCAGCCTGAGCGGCCTGGCCGCGATTGCAGTTACGCTGGCCATGTTCTCCCTGATCGCTTTCAGCCTTGATGCGAGCGCGGTTCGCGTGGCTCTCGGCATCACGCCGGAACTCGATGTTCCCTATGTCGAAACGCGCTCCGAAATGGTCGATACCATGCTCGACATGGCCGAAGTCGGGCCGGACGATCATGTAATCGACCTGGGCACGGGCGACGGGCGCATCCTGTTCGCCGCAGCGCAGGATCGCGGAGCCCGGGGGCTTGGCGTGGACCTCGATCCGGTGCTTGTCGACGATGCCGCGGACGAAGCAGCGCGCCTCGGCCTGTCCGACCGTGTGACTTTCCGCGAGCAGGACCTGTTCGAAACGCCGCTGCACGAAGCCGATGTGGTGACCATGTTCCTGCTGCCGAGCGTGAACCTGCGCCTGCGACCGCGCTTGCTGGAAGAACTGAAGCCGGGCACGCGTGTTGTCAGCAACCGCTTCGATATGGGCGACTGGCGGCCCGACGAGGTGCGCCGCACTGCCGGATATCCGGCCTATCTGTGGATCGTTCCCGCCGATGTTGCAGGTTCGTGGATGCTCGCTGTCGGGGCGCGATCAATCGCTCTCGAGCTGGAGCAGCAATTCCAGGATGTGACGGGGACCGCCATGATCGACGGACAGCCGCAAGCGATCGCCTTTTCGATGCGCGGGGATCGTCTGCGGTTCAGCCTTGAAATCGACGGTGAATACCGGACATTCGACGGCGTGGTTCGCGACGACAGGATAATACCGGCCGATGAAGCGGACTGGCTCGCCCTGCGCCAATCCGACTGATGCTGATGGCCTGACATGCGGTGCACGGCCTTCTTCCCGCGCACCGCCTGCCAGTTATTGGTTACATCGCTACCGGACGCACGGTGACCGACTCGCCATCGGTATTGGTTGCGGTGAAAGAGCCGTCTTCAGCGGGAGGAGTTTCGTCCCAGCATGTCGGGCCTTCCTCATCCGGATCGAGTGTGTTGCTAAAGCATGTCTGTCCGTCGGCGACCCACCACGTGCCTTCTTCGGTGACATTGCCGTCCGCATCGTAGGATGAATGTGTACCGTCAGCATTAAGCACCGAGGTGCCAACGCTTCCGTCGGGTCCGACGACTTCATGCGTACCGGGCATGGTGCCGTTGGCGGTCACCATCGCGGCAACCTCTCCTTCGGCCATCGCATCGTCTTCGACCACCGGTTCTTCAACCGCTGCCTCGGAACAGGCGACAAGCGCCAGCGGCGCGGCAAACATCAATATCTTCTTCATGTAATTCCCCTCTCCATAACGACCCGAAGGCTGCCTAGCAGTTTGGGAAAGCAGAGGGAATAGATCGGCAGTGCATTGCCGCAGGGGAGCACCGCTCTAGCGGAAACGGCCCCATACGAACTTGCTCGACAGCGCGTAATTCCAGACAGAGGCGATCACGACACCGATCAGCGCGGCAATCCACCAGATCACGCCCTGATCCTCCAGCACGGTCGCGACGGCTACATTGGCAAAGGCGCCGATGGAACACGCACCGCAGAACTTGAGCCAGCCCCAGAACAGATTGTCCGGCCCGTCGAGCTTCTTGTCCCGGTAGGTCAGGAGGTTGTTAAGCCAGAAGTTGAACGTCATTGCCACCATGGTCGCAATGGCCTGCCCCCAGCCGAACGCGACCAATCCGGGCGAATAGACCGCGGCCAGCACCGCCATGTGGACGAACACGCCCAGGCCGCCAACAAGGCCGAACAGCGCGAAACGCACCGGAATGTAGCGGCCAAGATAGCGTTCCATCAGACCGGCCACGAAATCGAGCACCACGCCGTGATCGAGCTTGCTTTCCCCTGCGAGGCGTTCGGCGAATTTCAACGGGAATTCCTTCACTGTGAGGCGCGGCTCGGCAGTCGCGAGAATGTCGAGCATGATCTTGAAGCCTATCCCCGAAAGGTTTTCAGCCTGTTTACGCAGTTGGTCGGTGCGCAGCAGGAAGAACCCGCTCATCGCATCGGTCAGCTCGGTTCCGGTCAATTGGCGGGCGAGCGCGTTGGCTATCCTGGAGCCTTGTTCGCGTCCCTTCGATGACAGGCCATCGGCATTGCCGCCCACGGCAAACCGGCTGGCATAGGCAAGGTCGGCCTCGCCCGATTTCACCGCTGCGAGCATTTCGACGAGCAGCGCGGGGTCGTGCTGGTGGTCAGCATCCATCACCGCCACATAGGGCGCGGCGGTGGCGCACATGCCTTCGATTGCGGCGCTGGCAAGCCCGCGGCGACCGATGCGCTGGATCACGCGGATGCGCGGGTCGCTGCGACCGATGCGGCGCGCCTCCTCGGCAGTGCCGTCATGCGAATTGTCATCGACGAACACGGCTTCCCAGCCGCTCGGGCCGAGCGCCTTTTCCAGCCGCTCCACCATGGGCGCAATATTGTCCCGCTCGTTGAGCGTGGGCAGTACGATAGCGAGATCGAGCGGCGCGGTGCCTTGCGCCTTTGCCAGCGTGGCGACGCTCTCTACCTGCTGCCTGAAATCATTGTGGCTCATATGCATGGGACCGCGTTACGGGGAATTGTTAACCATAAGGTTACCACGGCGGATTTCATGCCGATGCTCAAAGCCGCTCCAGCACGGCATCACCAATGGCCGTGGTCCCAGCCGAACCGCCCAGGTCCGCCCCGAGGATGCCATCGTCCAGCACCTTCGCAACCGCTGCCTCGATACGCGCTGCATCATCATCGCGGCCCAGCGAGTGGCGCAGCAGCATGGCAAGACTGAGGATCATCGCGGTCGGATTGGCCAGCCCCTGCCCGGCAATATCGGGCGCGCTGCCGTGGATGGGTTCATACATGCCGAAAGTGCCGAATTCGGTCTGACGCTCGCCTAGCGCGGCACTGGCCAGCAGTCCGATAGAGCCGACGCACATGCTCGCCTGGTCGGACAGGATATCGCCGAACAGATTGCCGGTGACGATCACGTCGAACTGGCCCGGATTACGCACCAGCTGCATCGCGGCGTTGTCGACATACATGTGGCTGAGCTCAACGTCGGGATAGTCGGCGGCGGTTTCCACGATGACATCGCGCCACAACTGGCTGGTTTCGAGGACATTGGCCTTGTCGACGCTGCACAGCCGCCCCTTGCGGCCCTGCGCGGCGCGGAAGGCGACATGGGCGATGCGGCGCACCTCGTCTTCGGCATAGGACATGATGTCATAGCCTTCGCGCCTGCCGTCACCGGTCTTGCGCATTCCCTTTTCGCCGAAATAGACATCGCCATTGAGCTCGCGCACGATCAGCGTGTCTATCTGGCGGGCAATTTGAGGCTTGAGCGCGGACAGGTCTTCCAGCCCCGGAAACATCTTGGCGGGGCGCAGATTGGCGAACAGGCCAAGCTCGCTGCGAAGGCCAAGGATTGCCTGTTCAGGTCGCAAGTGCCGCTCCAAATCGTCGCAGGCCGGATCACCCACCGCGCCGAACAGCACGGCATCGGCAGCGCGTGCCATGTCCAGCGTCTCTTCGGGCAGAGGGTGGCCGTGGCGCTTGTAGGCGATCCCGCCGACATCGCCTTCGAACACTGTCAGCTGCGGCAACGAAAGCGCATCGAGCACGCGCCGCGCCTCGCCCATAATTTCCGGGCCGATCCCGTCCCCTGCAAACAATGCGATTTTCATGTCAGACCATCCGTCCCAGCAAATCCCGAAGCCGTGTGCGCGCCGCCATAACGTCTCCCCGCCGGTCGGCAAGCAGGTAGTGGTCAAGCGGCTCGGCCAGTTCGTCCATCACCTCGATAATCTGCGCCAGATCGCCCTCGGGCCGGCCGCCTGCACCGCCATAGCCCAGTTCGCGCAGCAACAGCGCCTCGTAACCCACCAGCGCGCTCGCCCAGCCGCGCGCGCTAGGGGCGTTGCAGATTGCATCTAGCGTTCCGCCAAGCGCTTCGTAGAGCGAGGCATAGGGCTGGCGTTCGGGCAGCGCGGTGGCGGTTAGCGCGCACACCCAGGAGATGGCGGCAGCGGGCAACGGTTCGCCCAGCCACGCCCCGCGCGACTGCGTGAGTTCGACCTTGGCAAAGGGCAACTGGCTGTCGGACTTGGCCGAAAGTTGCACTTCCACCGCATTGCCGGGAATGACAACCGGGCGAAGATTGCGACCACGTCCGCCCGCAACATAGCCCGCGATCAATCCGTATTCTTCAGTCAGGAAGCGCGCGACAACCGCTGTTTCGCCATGCTGGCGTGCGGCGAGGAGTATGGCGGGTGCGCGAAGCTGCATCCAGCGCGGTTACTCTGCCGGAGCAATCAGTCCAAGTATGCTTTCGTGGAATCGTGCCCGCGAGCGGTAAGAGAAGCGCGCCTCAATCGTGCTTGGCTGGCGGACCTTCATGGCCGAAGACCTTTGCTTCGAGCGCGTCGAGACGGGTGCGCATCGCGTCTGCCTCTTCGCGAGCCTTGGCAGCCATGTCCTTCACCGCATCGAATTCCTCGCGGGAAACGAAATCCAGGCCGCCCATGGCTTCCTTCATCTTCTCGCGCGCGTTTTCCCGCGCTTCACGGCCCATTCCCGCGAGCGTACCCGCAGCCGAATTGGCAACCTTGACGAAATCGGCGATGATCTTGTTTTCGCTTTGCATGGCCTGAATGTGGTGCTTCTTGAGAGAAATCTCAACTCAAAATTCGTAGGTCTGCACCGCCCCGCTGTCTTCGAATCGAGAAGCGTCGGGATTGAGTTGCAGGAATTGCCAGTTGAGCAGGGTCGCGAACAGGATCCACGCGAGATAGGGAAGCATCAGGATGCCCGCCCATTTGCGTACCTTGAAGAACAGGATCGTCGTCACGATCGCAAGCACATCAACCGCGATCAGCACGTAGAGCGCCAGCGTGATTTCCTGCTGGCCGAAGAATACCGGCGACCACGCAAGGTTGAACGCCAGGTGGACGAGGAAGGCAGCAATCGCCACGCCGCGGCTTGGCGAACCCCAGGCCGAACACACCAGCGCGAAGGCAAAGCCGATCATTGCGTAGAGGATCGTCCAGACGATGCCGAAGGTAGCAGGCGGCGGGTAAATGCCGGGCTTGTCGAGCGACTGGAACCACGCGCTGTTCGCATCGCCGCCCATTTGGCCCGCGACAAAACCCGCCAGCAGGATAGCCGGCACAAGGAAAAGCGCCCAACGCAGGAGGCTGGCGCGCAACTGTCCGGGTGAAGCGAGACGGTTCATCAATATCCCCAAAAATGCCGATTCGGCTTGGGCTTAGTTGTGACGGGCAGGTTGCACAGTGGCAAGCGCTCCGGCCCGAAGTGTCCGCAATGGGGTCAGTCTGGAGAATTTGTCAGGTCATTTGCCCGCGCACGGCGTTGACGAGGAACTCGATGTTGCCCTGCGTTCCGGTAATCGGGCTCTCCGTCAGGCCATCGATGCGCCAGCCGCGCTTCTCCAGCCAATCAGTCACTTCGTCGCACACACGGGCGTGCAGGGCAGGATCGCGCACGATGCCGCCTTTGCCCACCTCTTCACGGGCGACCTCGAACTGCGGCTTTATCAAGGCAACCAGGCGGCAATCGGGTGCGGCGAGCGCGAGCGGGACTTCGAGCACTTTGGCCAACCCGATGAAGCTGGCATCACACACCACCCAATTGCACGGCCGGTCGATCTGCCGGGCGGTCAGCGCGCGGGCATTGGTCTGTTCGAGCACGGTGATGCGCGGGTCTTCGCGCAGCTTCCACGCAAGCTGGTTGGTGCCGACATCCACCGCGAACACGTGCTCCGCACCGTGATGCAGCAGCACCTGCGTGAAACCGCCCGTCGAACTACCGATATCCATCGCCACCGCGCTGGCAGGATCAAGGCCGAAATGCTGGATCGCGTGATCCAGTTTCATGCCTCCGCGCCCGACCCACGGGTGATCGCGTCCGCGCACCTCTATGGCCCAGTTTTCCGCGATTTGCTGGCCGGACTTGTCAATGCGTGAGAGCTTTCCCGGCGGCCCTGCAAATACCAGTCCGGCCATGATCAGCGCCTGCGCACGGCTGCGGCTATCCGCCTCGCCGCGCTCGACGAGCAGTTGATCGATCCGGCTGCGTGAAGGCTTGCGCTCTGCCATGGGCGAAGCGATAGGATGATGGAACCGGACTTGCCAGCCATTGGTTGCCAGAATTGAACAGCAATCGCTTCCCAGACAGAGAGAAGAGCCGACATATGCAGCCACGCCGCACACCATTACTCGCCGGGACAGCCGCTATTGTCGGCGCTTTGGCTCTTGTCGCCTGTATCCCGCCAGCGCCCGAACCCACCCCCGTACCATCGCCCACGCCGACGCCGGTGGTTCAACCCACGGCTCCGCCAACAGTCGTTACACCGACTTACGATAACTGGATGGATGCACCGCAAACGGCGGGCGATTGGACCTATACGGCGCAGGCGGGCCAGACGCTCGCATTGTTCGGCACAGGCACTTCGCGCGGCGATGCTTCGCTGACCATACGCTGCGACCTTGCGACACGGCGCGTCATGATTGCACGGCGCGGCACAGCTTCCAGCCAGGTGCAGATGCGCATCCGCACCGAAACGCAGGATCGCGTGCTGACTGCGGGCACGATGGGCGGGACGTCGGGCGAGCTTGCCGCAGAGCTGAGCGCACGCGACAGCCTGCTTGATGCCATTGCCTTTTCGAAAGGACGTTTCGCGGTGGAGGTCGACGGAGTGCCGACGATCCATGTTCCGGCCTATCCTGAAATCACCCGCGTCGTGGAAGACTGCCGCAGCTGATCGCCGGGCTATATTCGCTGTCGTCAAACCGTCATGGGACGGCTGCGAAGCGAAGGCGGCATTGTGACTGTGAAAAAGAATAAAACAAGACTTGTTTTAATGGACTCGGCGATTCACAAAGGTACCCAAGACCGGCGGTGAATGCAGGTCTCGGGCTCCCGGTGATAGGCAGTCCTGGCTCTCAAAGCGCGAAAGGAGGTGATCCGATGTCTCATGGTTCAGCAGGGAGGTCGGTGACGATCCATGCGGAGCATATTCGGTAGTTACTACTTTCGCCGAGTAAGGCTTCGTGGGCGGTCGCATTGACCGCTGACCATGAAAAGGGCGGTTCCTGTTTCGGCAGGGCCGCCCTTCTCATATGCGACCCGATTTTCGGAGCGTCTAGTACTCGGGAAATCCATCACACCACAAACGCGCTGCAACCCCTTGCCTCTCACAACGCTGCCGCCTAATCGCCGCGCAAGGAGTGAGCACGAACATGGATTTTACCCGCCTTCCCCATCCTGCCCCGGTGCCCGGTGCCACGCGTGACCAGGCGATTGCCGATCCGGGTTTCGGTACTGTCTTCACCGACCACATGATCTCGATCGACTATGACGAGGGCGAAGGCTGGCATTCGGCCACGCTCGGTCCGCGCGGCCCCATCGCACTCGATCCGGCGGCCAGCGTGCTGCATTACGCGCAGGAAATCTTCGAAGGCATGAAGGCCTACAAGCTGGCAGACGGCACGATGGCGCTGTTCCGGCCCGAAGCGAATGCCGCGCGCTTCAACCGCTCCGCCGCGCGCCTCGCGATGCCCGACCTTCCCGAAGAGGTGTTCGTCGAGGCGGTGAAGCAGGTCGTGCTGGCGGACAAGGACTGGTTCCCTGGTGTCGAGGGCGGCTCGCTCTACATCCGGCCCTTCATGTTCGCCAACGAACACTTTCTCGGCGTGCGACCGGCGAAGAAATACAAATTCCTAGTGATCCTCTCGCCTGCCGGAAATTACTTCAAATCGGGCGCGCCTGCCGTGTCCGTCTGGGTGAGCGATTATACCCGGGCAGCGCCGGGCGGAACGGGCGAAGCCAAGTGCGGCGGCAATTACGCCGCCAGCCTCGTTCCCACCGGCGAAGCCTTCGCCAAGGGGCACGATCAGGTGGTGTTCCTCGATGCAGCCGAACACAAGTGGATCGAGGAACTGGGCGGCATGAACCTGTTCTTCGTGTTCGATGACGGCAGCATCATCACCCCGCCCCTGCGCGGCACCATCCTGCCCGGCATCACCCGCGATTCGATCATCACGCTGGCGCGCGAACAGGGCCTTGATGTGCGCGAGGAAATGTATTCGATCGACCAATGGCGCGACGATGCGGCGAGCGGAAAGCTGGTAGAAACCTTCGCCTGCGGTACCGCAGCGGTGGTGACGGCAGTGGGCAATGTCGCCGGGCGCGATGGCGAATTTTCCATCGGCAGCGGCGGACCGGGTCAGGTCACCAGTTCCATCCGCGAAAAGCTCGTCGGCATCCAGCGCGGCACGGTCGAGGACACGCACGGCTGGGTGACACGCCTGGACTAGGATGAAGGGCGATGGCCGCAAGGAAAGTCCTGATCTACCTCGCCGAGCCGCACATCGGCGAACTGGAGCGGATCCTTGCGCGACATTGCCGGCGGTTCTGGCGCGAGGCCGTTCCGGGCGGGCTCGAGAAATACAGCTGCATCGTGCAGCAACGCTATACCGAAAGGCTATTGAACAATCTCGACGCGAGCTTTGGCGCCGACCCTGAATTTCACGCCCATGTCGAAATGCTCGACGCGGTCTTGCCGCCCGTCACCGAAGATGCGGCATCCGAACTGCCGCTCGACACGGACCTCAAACCGCCGACCGCGCTCGAACGCTTCTTCAGCCGCGACCGGTTGAGCACCGACGAGATCTATGAGGATATCGACGAGAGCCTGCACATCACGCCGTCCTACCTGCTGATGGTGACGCTTTCGGCGCTCATTGCAGGGCTCGGCATGCGCAGCGGGCAGACAGCGGTGGTCATCGGGGCAATGATCATCGCGCCCTTGCTCGGCCCCACTATGGGGCTGGCGCTCGCAGCGACAGTAGGTAACGGGCAATTGGGGCTGCGTGCGGCGGGAACGCTGGCAATCGGCTGCGTTTTCGCGGTGCTGGCCGGGGTCGCGCTTGGCCTGCTGGTTCAGATCGATCCGCTTGTTCCGGAACTGCGCAATCGCACCATAGTCCAGCCTTCCGATGTTGCCTTGGCGCTGGCTTGCGGAGCGGCTGGCGTGCTGGCCTTCACCCGTGGCGCTTCGCTGTCACTGGTCGGCGTGATGATCGCGGTTGCGCTTGTCCCGCCGCTCGCCGCTATCGGCATCTATCTTGGTGCCGGTTACACGCTTGCTGCATCGGGGGCGCTCTTCCTGTTCGCGGTCAATCTGGTGTGCGTGAATGTCGCGGGGATTGCGATGTTTCTTATCCAGGGCCTGCCGCCCAAGAACTGGCGAATGACCGGCGGCATTCTGACCGTCTGGGCTGTCATTTTGATCCTGCTGACCTCGATGATGGTCGGACGGATATTCCTGGGGTTTGGCTCGTGGGATAGGGTGCTAGCCAATCTCTCAGGCTGAAACGCCCGCCAACTAAAGCGCCAGCGGAATCGGCGCATCCCCCGGCTTCCACGGCTTTTCGCGCTGCATCACGGTCTTGAACAGATCGCTTTCCAGATGCCCTGCCAGCCATCGCTGGACATGGGGCAGATCGAGCGCGTCGAACCATTCGCGGTCGTGATTGGCGAACTGGCGGATGAAGGGGAAGATCGCGATATCGGTAAAGCCGCGCTGTTCTCCGCATAGCTGGCCGTTCGCCGCCAGCCTTGCTTCCAGTTTGCGCAGGAATTCCTCGCCGCGTGCGCGGTGCGGCAGTGGGTCGCAATCATCGTAGCGGTTGGGATATTTGTAGTGGTCGAGCGCGTGCTTGAACTCCCCGTCGCATTCGGCGAGCAGCTCTGCATCGTGCTGCTCCAGCCAACCTTCGGGGTCGGTGTGGCCGAGTGCCCAGCGCATGATATCGAGGCTTTCTTCCAGGAACCCGCCATCGCTGTGCACCAGCACCGGCACGGTGGCCTTGGGCGAGATGTCGAGCATGGCCTGCGGCTTGTCGGACAGCTTCACCTCACGCAGTTCGCAGCGCGTCCCGCTCACCACCAGCGCCATGCGTGCACGCATCGCATAGGGGCAGCGGCGGAAGCTGTAGAGCACACGGTCAGACATGGTGCTTCTCCCCCTTCTTCGGCAGGATCGCGCCCACATGCTCGACACCCCGCTTGGCGGCGAGCACCTGCTGCTTCTGCCGCTCGCGATAGGAATCGCGCTGTTTCTCGGTCCGCTCGTCATGGCAGGCGGGGCAACTGACGCCGGCTTTGTAGAGCGGGCTTTCGAGGTCTTCGGCGCTCACCGGAAGGCGGCAGGCGTGGCACAATTTGTAGCTTCCCTGCACCAGCCCGTGGCCCACGCTCACGCGCTGGTCGAACACGAAACATTCGCCGCGCCACAGGCTCAGTTCCTCGGGCACGGTTTCGAGATATTTGAGGATGCCGCCCTTCAGGTGGTAGACTTCCTCCACACCTTCAGCGGCAAGGAACGCGGTGGATTTCTCGCAGCGAATGCCGCCGGTGCAATACATCGCGACCTTGGGCGGTGTGCCGTCACCCTTCGCCATCAGCCGCTCCCGCTCGGCGCGGAACCACGCGGGGAAATCGCTGAAGGTCGGCGTCCGCGGATCGAGTGCCCCCTCGAACTGGCCAACCGCCACCTCGTAATCATTGCGCGTGTCGATCACGATGGTGTCGGGGTCGGATATCAAATCGTTCCAATCCTGCGGATCGACATAGGTGCCCGCATTATTCGCCGGATCGAGATCGCACTGCCCCATGGTCACGATTTCGGGCTTCACGCGCACCTTCAAGCGGTGGAACGGCATTTTGGCGGCGCTGGAGAACTTCACCTCGATATCGGCGCAATCGGGCAGCGTGCGGATGTGATCGAGCACCTTTGCGACGCTGTTTGGGGAGCCTGCGATTGTTCCGTTAATGCCTTCATGGGCGAGCAGCAGCGTGCCGCGAATGGAATTGTCCTCGCACAATTGCTGGAGCGGCGCGCGCAGGGCTTCGGGATCGGCGAAGGTCGCGAATTGATAGAGCGCTGCGACGCTCATTGGTGCGTCTGGGGTTGGGGTGTCGGTTGGCATGGGTGAGCCTTTAGCGAGATGCCGGGCTTGCGGCCAGATACTCGTATTCTTTCTTGAGTATGGCTTGGACGAGTTTCTGCTTGGGGGTGCATCAAGACGAGATTGGCACTAAACGTCTTGGATGGATCTCAACGAACATTATCGGTTCTGGCTCCACACTCGAAAGCCGGAATGCGACTATTATGAACGCGCCACCGATATACCGGTCAGTGCATCCTGCGCACGGATCGGTAGGGAAAACGACTCTTTCGCGGGTTTGGGAAAGTTATCGAAGCTCGTCGAATTGGAAGCGTCGAATGCCAATCAGGATATGCTCGAAGAAATATCCCGACTTTCAGCCCTTCAGTACCTGGATCTTGGCTGGCCGCTGGTAGCGAAAGACCTCACTCCCTTGCTAGCGCTCGAAAATCTGCAGGTGCTGAAGATCGACAGCCCGCGACACATGACTGATTTCAGCCCTTTGTCGAAATTACCGAAACTGGAGCGCTTGTTCCTGACGAATGCAAAGCATTGCGACAATCTCGATTGGTTACGGCCACTCAAGAATCAACTCATCGCCTTGGGGATAGAGGGGAGTACGTGGACCAAGCACACCATTCCCACGCTGGAACCACTCAATGGGTTCGCGCTCGAAGCGTTGTTTCTCACCAACACCAAGCTGGCGGATCAGGATCTATCACCTCTGGCTACTATGCGAAACCTGCGTTTTTTGGGGACCGCGCTCAATGCACCTAAAGCCGAATTCATGGCTCTCAAGGCTAGAAACGCAGGCCTTGAATGCAGCTGGTTTGATGAAGCGCTTTGGGCAACCTTCAAGGACCCGAGACCGCCAAAGCAAAGTTGAACAACAGAGCGAAGGCATGAACCGCGGCCGGCCGGTCAGATGCTATCAGGATACAGCGGCCGGATATCCACCGGAATGCTGTCCATCCCCGCTATTGCGGCCTCGGCGTGCTCGTCGAGATGCGCGTATTGTTCGAAAAACGCTTTGGTCCCGTCGTAATCGCCGGTCGCCTGCAGCATCAGTTCGGTCCGCAGCAATTCGGTAAGGCCGCTTTCCAGCCGCGCTTCGTCGATCACGAAAACGCCTGCATCCTCGTCCCAGGCGAAAGCGCCGTAGTCGAGCAGGAAGCCGTATTGCGCCGCCGCGCCCTTGCCGTGGGCTTCCTCGATACCGAAGCGCATGGAGCGGAACAGGCCGGCGAAATAGGTCGCCAGCAATTCGCTCTTTTCCGCCACGGGCAGTTCGCCGCGCTCCATCATGTAAAGGAGGTTGTAGATGCCCATGACATCGGCCTTGCTCTCCTCAAGCGCCGAATATTGCTCGCGCAGTGCCTCGTTCACCGTAGTCTGGCTGCCATCGACGGTGATTGTGCCCGGCCCGAGCGAGTGGCTGAGTTCGTGGAACAGGGTGAACAGCTGCATGTAGCGGCGGCTCACAAGCGCGGCCTGTTCCTCGGCCAACACAACATCGGCAATCGGGTCGAGGATCATGTCGAACTTCGCGCCGAGCACGTTGGACAGGATCACCTTTTTCGCGCCCTTGGCTTCGCGCACGCGCTCGTCATTGGGCAGGTTGAAGGCGATGGTCTGCACGCCGGGCACATTGTCGCCGCCGCCATGCACCTGGTCGGCAACGGCAATGGGGCTTTCGAAGCCGCGGGTGAAATTGTGGTACTGCGCGTCGATGGGCAGGTTGCCCTCCATGTCGCGCAAATAGCCGACATAACGATCAAGCGCGGCGCTTTCGTCCGGGTTCTTGAGCGTCACGAAGCTCTCGAACGCGGTTTTCGTGCCGTAGAGCCGGTCGGTGTAGACTTCGTACGGGCCGATGGCGATTTCGATGGGTGTGTCCTCGAGGTCCATCCACGCCATTTCGCTTTCGAAATAATCGTCCGACTCGAAGCTGTCGGCGCGCAGGTTCAGGAACCGCTTGAGGCTGGCGTTGGTGGTGATCTCCGCCGCCTCGCGCAGCAGAGCCGCGGCAGGTTCGAGGAATTCGGCATATTCCTCGCTGTAAGGGACAGCCACGAAGCCATCACCTTCGCGTTTCACCACGGTATAGGGGCTCATCAGGGCTTCGCGCTGGTCAGGATTGGCTTCGAGATAGGCGTCGAATTCCTCGCGCGTCAGGTCTGCCGGATAGAAGCCTGCGCCCTCGGGCCATTCGGTATCGCCGTAGAAGGGGTGGTTGTCCGCCACGCTGTCCCACGGGCCGAAGTGGCGGTCGAACATGTCGAGCGTGTCAGCATCGCCACTGGCTTCGATTTCGGCGCGCATTTGGGGCAAGCCCTCGCCGCGCTGGCGCAGGTAGATCTCGTCCATGTAACCGCTGGCCTCGATCAGCAGATTGACCACCTGCCGCTCCTCATCGGTGAGGTAGGATGTTTCCGGCGCCATCTCGACATCGGCAATCGTCGCGCGGCTGGCGGCCATGTCATAGCCGTCCGCCGAAGCCTGTTCGGTGGCGGGAGTGCAGGCAGCGAGCAGCGCAACCGGAGCGGTGGCGAGCGAAAGAGCGATAAGGGCACGGCGCATCAGGGATATCCTTCAACTGGAAACAGGCGAAACCATCTAGCCGAGCGCTTCGCCGGAGTCACCTGAACTCGACAGTCCGATTACTGCGCCGGTCAGGCTGCGACGTCGAGCCATTCCAGCGCGGCTGGCCCACCTTCGAGCAGGTCGATCAGGCCGCGTTCCCACTTGTTGAGATATTGCGTCCGGCGCGGCAGCTTGAGCGTTTCACGCCATTCCATCTGTCGCTCGACCAGGTCGATCACGGCGGGATGGACATAGCTCTTGCGCGTCACCGCTGGCGTATTGCCGAGATATTCGGCCACTTTTTCGAGCACAGCCTTAAACGTCAGCCTTTCCTGTGCCTCGCCCAGCAGGCGAAATGCCATGACGCTGGCGTGCCAGGTGCGAAAGTTCTTGGCGGTAAAGGGCTGGCCCATTGTATCGCCGAGATATTCGTTCACGTCGGATGAGCTGACATCCTGCGCATCGCCATCATCGTCCAGCCAGCGAAACAGGTGCTGGCCGGGCAAATCCTGCATCCGCTTGACGCAGCGTGCCAGCGATCCGTCAGACAGCGACACTTCGCGCTGCTTGCCGCCCTTGCCGATGTAGCTGAGCCGCAGCGTGCGACCCGTCACTTCGGCATGGCGGCGTTGCAGGGTGGTCGCGCCGAAGCTGCGGTTCTTCTTCGAATATTGCGTGTTGCCGACGCGGATCGCGCCGAGGTCGAGCAGCTTGACCACGCTCGCAACCGCGCGATCCTTGCCCATCTTGGGCGAGCGCATGTCCTTTTCCACCCGCTTGCGCACCAATGGCAGCAAATTGCCGAAGGCGATGCAGCCATCGAACTTCTCGCCTTCGCGCATGGCGCGAAATTCCGGGTGGTAGCGATATTGCTTGCGCCCCTTCGCATCATATCCGGTGGCGAGGATGTGCCCGTTGGGAGCGGGGCAGAACCACGCATCGACATAGGCAGGCGGCAGAGCGATGGCGTTGAGCCGCGTCTTCTCCGCCCGATCTGTAATCAGCTTGCCCTTGGGGTCATAATAGGCCCAGCCCTTGCCCGCACCCTTGCGGGTGATGCCCGGAAGGTCATCATCAACATAGATCAGCTTGGTTGGACAAGTGGCCATAGTGGTTTGAAAATCCACGGCAAGCCAGCCGGTTCCTTCGCATGGACCAAAGCAGGTGAGATCGGTCTAGCTCAAGGCTGGCCTTGGTCCCGGTGCTTCGGCCACATCGTGCAGTACGCTGGGCGGGACGGCTCCCTTGCGCGGGTATTTCACCGCTAGCATCATCACCAGCCCGAGTGCGTGCAAGGCAGCAACGATCAGGAACATCGGCCGCAATCCCCCAAGCAGATCGCTGAAGCCCGAAGCCCATGCCCCCATGCTGATGCCGAAGTTGGAGCAAGCCATGTAGAGCGTGAACTGCGTCGCCGCGACGCGCGGATCGCACAGCCGCATGGAGATCGGCAGCGCGGCCACAGTGATCAGCACATCGAGGCTGCACCACACGTAGACGAAGCCGATGAAAACGCTCGGGTCGCTCCATTGCGGGGCCAGGGTCCACATCACCGCGCTCATCGTAATATATGCGGTGAACAGTCCGATCACGGTTCTTTTCGCTCCGAATCGGTCGCCCATCCAGCCGCCGATAGTCAGGCCAAGGATGCCGCCGATAAGCTGCGCCGGGCCAACAAACCCGCTGATCGTCTGCTCGTCCCACCCGACATCGCCCGCACCGATCAATGGTGTCAGCGTGGTGAACACCCCATAATGAAACCCGCGCACCAGCAAGACCGGAACCCACAACAGGCTGACCGGCAGGATCAGCGATTTGAAGGTGCTCTTGAGGATCGGCCACCACGCGCCGAGCTGGATTTCAAGATTGCGCTGATGGACCTCGCCGTCGCTCCACGGCAGGCGCCGTTCACCCGGTCGCTCGCGCAGGACCAGCATGTAGATCGTGATGATCCCGATGAAAGCGGCCGCCAGCAAATAGGCTGCCGACGGACCGAGCTGCGCGATGGCAAGGCCGGTAAGCGTGGTCGCGGTAGCGATGCCGATGGCTTGCCCGCCGAACATCATGCCACTGGCGCGGGCGCGCTCTTCCTCCTCCATGATGTCCACGGCAAGCCCGTCGACCGCGACATCCTGAAAGGTCGTCGCCATGTTCACAACGAAGCCCGCGATGCCGAGCAGCAATATGTCCTCGACCCCCGGCTGCGCGAAGGCACACGCGGACAGAAGACCGATCATCATGCATTGCGCTCCGACGATCCACACGCGCCGCCGCCCCATCGGCAGGAAGGTATAGCGGTCCATGATAAAGCCGTTCACCAGCTTCAAAGTCCACGGCAGCGCGGTAAGACCAAGGACATAGGCGACATCGCTTGCATCGGCCCCGTTGGCCGCCATCCATGCCGGTATTGCGAACCAGAACAGTCCGATGGGCACACCCTGCGCCACATAGAGGATGAACAGCGTGAACAGGCGCAGACGCCTGCTCAGCGACAGGACATAGCGTCCTTCCGGCGGTGAATTTTCGATATCCCAAGCCCCCACTGGAGGCGACCCCGCGCAGGGTCTGGCACAGATTTGCGCCCTTGGCAAAAACCCGATTTACCAGCCCCAAGAATTGCTTGCCCTTGTTAGGTCGCGGGTGAGCGGCCACTTGTTGCACAAGAAATCAACCAGGAGCACGCAATGGCCGACCCGACCTATACCCCGCCCAAAGTCTGGAAGAACACCGAAAGCGGCGGCAAGTTCGCCAATATCAACCGGCCCACGGCGGGCGCGCGGTTCGACAGGGATTTGCCGGTGGGGGAGCACCCCTTCCAGCTCTATTCACTTGCAACGCCCAACGGGGTGAAGGCGACGATCATGCTGGAGGAACTGCTCGAGGCAGGTCATGCGGAGGCCGACTATGACGCCTGGCTGATCAATATTGGCGAAGGCGACCAGTTCTCCAGCGGGTTCACCGACATCAACCCCAACAGCAAGATCCCCGCCCTGCTCGACCGCAGCGGCGACACGCCAGTCCGCGTGTTCGAGAGCGGCGCAATCCTGCTCTACCTGGCGGAGAAATTCGGGCGCTTCCTGCCGACCGATCACACCCGCGCCGAAGTGCTCAGCTGGCTGTTCTGGCAGATCGGCAGCGCGCCCTTCATCGGCGGCGGCTTTGGCCATTTCTACGCCTATGCCCCCGAAAAGTACGAATATCCGATCGACCGTTATGCGATGGAGACGAAGCGCCTGTTCGATGTTGCGGACAAGCGCCTGGCCGAAGCGCGCTTTCTCGGCGGGGATGACTACACCGTGGCTGATATCGCCGCCTTCCCATGGATGGCACCGTTCGTCGAAGGCATCATTTATGAAGATGCGCGGACTTTCCTCTCGATCGACGAATATGCCAATGTCGCGCGCTGGGCGGCTGAAATTGCCGCGCGGCCTGCGGTCAAGCGCGGGCGGATGGTCAACCGCACTTGGGGCGACGAGGACGAGCAAGTGCGCGAACGTCACGCTGCTTCCGATTTCGAACGGCAGACCGTCACTGCAGACTGACACGCTCCTTGCGTCCGCAAGATGAGGCGTTATATGAGCGCGCTCCTGCTGGGGTGTAGCCAAGTGGTAAGGCACCGGTTTTTGGTATCGGCATTCGCAGGTTCGATCCCTGCCACCCCAGCCAGGACTTTCTTCAATCGACGAACGTGATGCGCCCGCTGCCCTGTACGGCGAGCGGGAGGTAAAGTCCTTGTGCGGCGGCGCGCACCTGTCCGTGGCGCACTGTCTCGATCTCGGCCGAGAGCACGAAGTTCCCGATGCGCACCGCTTCCAGTGCCTCGCCCGCCGCCTCCAGCACATGCGCATATTCGCGTTCGAAGTTTTCCTGCAACGCAGCTTCGATCTGGGCATCGAGTTCAGGCGATCGGGCAAATTTGAGCAATAGGTCCGAGGCCAGGCGGTCGGTGTCGCCATACACCTGCAAATCGGAGATCGACACGTCGCGGCTGTCATAGTCGCCCTCGACCAGCCCCGTCAGCCAAACTTGCCCTTCGACCGTGCCATAGCGCCGCGCAGCGCCTTGCGTCGGCGTCATCGTGAGCTCGATCCCGACTGCAATGCGCCCACCTTGCGTGGGATAGACCTCGACCGATGTGAAATGCGCATCGACCTGCCCGACGCCCGGCAGGTTGATGCCGCTTTCGGCAAGCACACGCAATTCGCGCAATACGATCGGCTCCAGCAGCGCGTATTCGCTGAGTACCGGCAGGAAGAGATCAAGTTGGCCCGCGCCTTGCGGCACTTCATTGGGCGGAAGGCTAGCTGGTTCGGGAGGTTCGGGACGCTCGCCAAGATAGGTACGCGTGGTCGCCTCCATCACCAGATTGAGCACGAGGCTGGACCGCGTGGTCGCCATGCTGGCAATGCCAACCTTGCGCGGTTGCAAATAGAGCCATGCAGGCGGGTCATCGCGGTTAAGCGATTCGACGGTGAAAGCCTGGCGCCACAAATCCGCAACCCGCGATCGCACGTTCACCCGCTCCAGTTCGCGCTCGATCTCGCGCTCGACCCGTGCCATCACCGGGCGCAATTGCTCATCGGCTTCCTGCATGAAAGTTATCCGCTGGCCGAGGATGTCGATCCCCGGCGGGCGCGACCAGTTGTAGCGAAGATCGACCTGTGCGGCGGGCGACCAGTCGCGCCGGATATCGACGCGCACCACCGCTTCGACAACCGCGCTGCCTGTCGCTGTCTCGCCGCTCAACACGCCGCCGATATCGCGTGCCGAAACAACTGCCGTCACCGGCATCCGGATAACCAGGTCGCGCCCTTCCCCGCGTAGCGTCAGATTGCCCCGCCAAACGTTGCCGACGATGCGACAACTTATGCGCGGGGTGACGCGAACATCGCGGCCAAGCACGCTGACGCGCTCTGTCGGAGCGCAGTTGCCCCGCGTCTCGTCGATCTCGTAGAGTTCGCGGGGCACGTTACGCGCAATAATCGTGCGGATGCTTTCCAGCGGGATACTGACGGGCACGGCAAGGCGCGACTGCAGATCGGGAATCACCAGTCCCGGCGCTTCGCGCGGTGGTGCCTCTATCGCGATATCGTTGCGACACCCTGCCAGCAGCAATGCCAGCCATGCGAGCGCGAACAGGTGTTTCACGATGATTGCCCCATCAGGCGCAAAGGATGCGCGTGTCGTATGCCGGTGGCAAGACCCCTTTGGATATCGAGCAATGACTGCGGGCCTCAGCCCCTGTTCCCGTCCATTGTCGTGAGGACAAAGCCTGCGACGCTCAGTGCAGTCGCGCCGAGCACGACCAGCGCCGCTCCTGTCGCGCCAAGTACATCGACGAGCCAAGGCAGGGCCGCCAATCCGATCAGCAGAGGTATTCCGCGCAAGGCAAGCGTGGTCATGGCGCGGCCGCGTGCGACCAGCAGCGCCTCAAGGCTCGCCCCGGCCAGCTCGAGCGCCGCTGATGCACTCAGCAGGACCATCGGCCAGAACGCGGCAAGGAAGGCCGAACCCGCGATTGCAAGAATGATCCATTCGCCCGCAATCAGCGAGACGAAGACCACCGCCAGCCCCGTAATCATCGCGATGCGGGTAAGCTGCCTTGCAAGCGCCCTTGCCCTCTCCGGATCGCGGACAAGCTCGGGATAGACCGCCCGCAGCACGGCTTGGGCAAGCTTGAGCAGTCCTTCGCCCAATTGCGATGCAACACGGTAGATACCCGCCATTGCCGGTCCGCCCAGCACGCCCACCAACAGCACCAGCAGCTTGCGGCTGGCAGTGGACACGGCAGCGGATAGGCTTGTGCCAAAAACGAAGCGCCAGGCGCCTTCGTTCTCGCGCGGCAGACGTGTCAGGCTGATCCTGCGGAATTGGAGCGGCTCTGTCCGTGCGGCGAGGCGCCAGTACATCGCGGCAGTAGCCAGCTCGGCCACACCCCATACGATCAGGAAGGCTTCGATCGTCGGCGCGACCAGCGCGATGAGCCCCGCTCCGACAGCGCGCACGACGCTTGTGGTGGCATCGGCAGCAGCGGCGCGGGCATAGCGGTCGTGAAGGCGCAGCAATCCGGTGGGCGTAGAGCGGATGGCCAGCAGCGAAACGAGTGTGAAGAGGAATGTTGCGGGGCGCAGCTCAGGGTCGATCGGCAGCCAATCTCCCGCAAAGGACAAGATCAGCGCAGCCGCTATCGCGCCAAAGGCAATGGACACCCCGTCGAGCGCCAAGGCGAAACCGGTTGCCGTGTCGCGACCATCCGCTTCCTGACCCCAGCGCACAACGACCTGCCATGTCTGGAAACCGGCAAAGCCGACGACCAACTGCGCGAAAGTGAATGCAACCACGAACTGGCCGAATTCCTCCAGCCCCAGCGCGCGGGTGGCGAGCGCGAGGTAGACGAGGCTGAGCACTGCGTTGATGCCGCGCGCGCTCATCAGCCAGCCGGTATTGGTCAATGCGCGGCGAATCATGGCGTCGCCCTGCCCCAGCCTTCGCGCAAATGCAAAACCTAGTCGGCCAGTTCGAGCGGCGCTTGCGGATTGTTGGGCGTGAGGATCAGCTCATCCTGCTCGATTCTCACCGAGGCGAGGCGCGACAGGAGGTTCATGCCGATGACATTGGTTTCACCCAGTCCTGGAGCGATAACCGCATCCAGCCCGCGCGCCGCGACATTGCCGAAGCGCATATCGTCGATATTGGTCATATAGGCGGCGACAGTCCCGTTGGCGGTTTGCAGCGCAATCGGAATGCCGCCATCATTCTTCTCGAGACCTGCCGCATCGGCGGTCGCCTGCGAGACGGCTGTCAGCGTGGCGCCGGTATCGACCATGAAAGCGGCGCGGTGGCCGTTGATCTCGGCCTCGAGCCAGTAATGGCCATCGAAATGCACCGGTATGCGCGTTTCGCTACCTTCGACCACCTGTTCGGGATAGCCGATCTCCGGCACGGCGAGCGAGAAACGCGGATCGAGGCGAGAAAGCTGAAGTACCACCAGACCAAGCACGGCGACCAGTCCCAGCGTGCTGCCGGTACGCAGGATGCGTCCCGCAACCGGCACACGCTTCATAAGCACCGAGCCGAGCACGCCCGCCACCATGGCGATCAAAGCCGCCAGCAGCAGTCCCGAACTCGGAATTTCGCGGATCGAAAAAGCGAGCTGTTCGAAGATCGGGGCAAAATCCATGGTGCACTATATAGCGCGGCAATCAAAAATTGCGATGAACGGGAGCGGATTGCGGAGCATCATGGCGCGCTGCGGGGGATCATGGCGCGAGCGAGTACGAGCGAGAATTGCTGCGCTTCATCGGTCCAGCGCTCCATCGGTGTCCAATGGCCCGCAAGCAGCAGTGTGTTGCTGCTGCGCGCATCGAACTTGTGGCTGTTTTCGGTGTGGATCGTTTCTCCCGCTTTCATCGAGAATTCCTCGCCCGAAACGCTGAAAGTCACGTCCTCCTGTGCCACCAGATGCATTTCGATCCGTGCATAGGTGTCGACCCAGCGCGCTTCGTGAGCGAAGGCATCGACGGGAATATCGGCGTCCAGTTCACGGTTGATGCGGGTCAGCAGGTTGAGGTTGAAGGCAGCGGTAACGCCTTGCGCGTCGTCATAGGCGGCTTCGAGAACGGCCTCGTCTTTCACAAGATCCATTCCGATTAGCAGCATCGCCTCGTCACCCAGCGTTTGGCGCATCTCGCGCAGCAGGTCGACAGCCGTACGCGGGACCATGTTGCCGATGGTGGAGCCAGGGAAAAAGCCGAGCTTGGGCATTTGCGCGACCGCTTCGGGCAATTCGACGCGCTTGGTGAAATCGGCTTCGACCGGATGGACCGGAAGACCGGGAAACTGTGCGGCCAGATCGGCGGCGGCAGCGCGCAGAAATTCGCCCGAGATGTCGAGCGGGACATAAGCGCCCGGATCGATCGCGGAGAGTAGGAGCGGGGTCTTGACCGAAGAGCCCGAGCCGAATTCCACTACTGCACGGCCAGGACCGATCAATTGCGCGAACTCTTCGCCCTTGCCGCGCAGGATCTCCGTCTCTGCCCGGGTCGGGTAATATTCGGAAACCTGCGTGATTTCCTCGAACAATTGCGAACCGCGCTCATCGTAGAACCAGCGTGCGGGAATCGCTTTTTGCGATTGGGCGAGGCCCTTCAATACGTCGGAACGGAAGGCGCGGTCGACGCCGCTTTCGTCCAGGTCAACAAGGCGAATGCCATGTTTGTCGGTCATCAATTATCCTTGGCGAGCCGCAGTCCGGTGAACTGCCAGCGCTGTTGCGAGTAGAAGAAATTGCGATAGCTTGGCCGCGAATGGCCGCGAACGGTGGCACAGCTTGCACCCTTGAGCACCCACTGCCCGGCCATGAACTTGCCATTGTATTCTCCCACCGCGCCCGGAGCAGCCTCGAACCGTGGATAGGGGGAATAGGAAGACCGGGTGAACTGCCAGACATCGCCGAACAACTCGCCCGTCCCGACCGGCTGCGGGGGCGCAGCCTTGTCAAGCTGGTTGCCAGCGCTGGCATCGAATTGCGGCGCATTGTCGGGCGCATCCTGTCCGCGGGCGATTGCTTCCCACTCGAACTCTGTCGGCAGCCGCGCGCCCGCCCATGAGGCAAACGCTTCCGCCTCGTAGAAAGAGATATGGCTGACCGGCGCGTCGGGATCGCGTTCTTCCCAGCCACAATGGGTAAACTGCTCGCCCTCGCGCCAGTAGAGCGGCGCCTTGATTTTGCAGCGGCCCAGCCATGCCCATGCGTCCGACAACCACAGCCGGTGGTCTTCATAGCCGCCATCGGCGATGAATTCGTCCCACTGGCCATTCGTAACAAGACTGCGCGACAGCGAAAACGGCTCCAGCAACACGCGGTGCGCGGGGCCTTCATTGTCGAATGCAAACCGGTCCGCCTGATGCCCGATACGCGCAACGCCGCCGGGATGATCCAGCCAGCCATCGGACTGATGGGCGGGCACTGCGGGAAGCGTTTCCCACATGGCCGGACCAATAGGGTTCTTGCTGAAGGCGTGTTTGATGTCGGTTAGCAGCAGTTCGATGTGCTGTTGCTCGTGCGCAATGCCCAGCTCGATAAGCTCGGCGCGTTCCGTGTCTTCAAGCAGGGCTTCCATCGCCTGGTCGACATGCTCGCGCCATTCCAGAACCTGTTCGAGCGTGGGCCGCGTGACCAGTCCGCGATTGCCGCGAGCAATGCGGTCACCCTCCGCCTCGTAATAGGAATTGAACAGGAAGGGGAATTGCTCGTCGAACAGCTGATATTCGGGCAAGTGGTCGCGCAGCAGGAAGGTTTCCCAGAACCACGTGGTATGCGCCGCGTGCCATTTGGCAGGCGATGCATCCTCCATCGACTGGATCGTGGCATCTGCCTCGCTCAACGGTTCCAGCAAGTCCTGCATGAGCCGACGGGTCGCTCGGAAGCGATCCGCGAGAGCAAGGTCGGCATTGCTGTTCGGGCGGCGTTCGGCCTGGGGCAAGGCCCTCTCCTGTCGGCGATCTGGTCCGTCGCCCGCAGCATGGCGCAAGGGCTTGTCGATTGAAACCCCTGCCTTTTGGCCATGTTCCCGAAAAACGGTCAGGCGGCCCGGCGCACCTGGTTTCGCCCGCTCTGCTTGGCTTCATAGAGCGCAGCGTCGGCGCGGGCGAGCAGGTCGGCGCCCGAATCCCCGCGCTCGAAATGCGCAAGGCCGACGCTGATCGTGATCCGGGGGAGCGATGATCCTTCGTTTCCGCCCTCCACCGACTTGCGCAAACGCTCTGCCAACATTCGCGCTGCCCTGCTGTCGATGCCGGGGAGCAACCAGACGAATTCTTCCCCGCCGATGCGCCCGACAAGGTCACTCTGACGCGCCTGTTTCCGGGCAAGATCGGCCACTTGTACGATGACCTCGTCGCCTGTCTGGTGGCCGAAGGTGTCGTTGACCGCCTTGAAGTGATCGATGTCGAACATGATCGCAGTCAGTGCAGATCCGCTACCCCGGGCAGTTTCCACCATCGCATCGAGCCGACCGAACGTGCAGCGGCGATTGGGAAGATCGGTGAGCGGATCGGTATTGGCCAGCTCCTGTGCCTCATCTGCCATCTGCTCTGCCCTACCAAGCGCCAGATCGAGAGCCCGTTCGCGCGCCTTCTGTTCGGTTACGTCCATCGCTGCGCCAAAGATGGCGATGCGGCGGCCTTCGCTGTTGAATTCGTTGAGCACCGAAATCCGCAGTATGCGCTTGCTCCCGTCGTCCAGCGTGATGCGGTAGTTGAAAGAGAACGGTTCACGCTCCTCGCGCTTGCTGGCCACTTTGCGAAGCATGGCTTCGCCACCACCGGGCAGGATATGGCTCACATCGCCCGGGTCAGGTGCAAGCTCGGCCGGTAGTCCATGCAGTTCGAGCATCCGGGGGGACCAGTCCTGCTCCCCTGTTTCAAGATCGAGCCGCCAGCGCCCGATCCCCGCCAGTTGCTCGGCCAGGTCGAGCAGCATCAAATTCTCGTGCATGGCGGAATTGCGGCGGATCAGCGCGATCTGCAATTCTTCGCTTTTCATGAACACAGCCGCCAGCGGCAAGGCGGTGGCGAGCATGGTGAGCAGCCAGCTTTGCAGGGCCAGCACGGCTTCCAACCGCGTACCGTCGTGCTGCGGCATGGGGCTGCCACCGTTCAAGCTGAGAACGCTCGCAACCGCGATATATGTCAGCAAGGTCAGCGCGATAGCAGTGTAGCCAAAACGTACGGCCATCACGATCATCGCTGCAACCAGCAACGGCATCAACGTGACGGCAGAGACTTGCAACGCAACCACCGCGAGCACCGCACATCCTGCCAGCGAAGCCAAGAGTTGCAGGTCGAACGCGACCGCGCGGCTGTCCCAGAGTTGTGCCAGCGCCTTGCGGGCATGAAGCAAGGCAGGCGTGAGAATGAGGATGCCGAGGATATTAGCGAAGCACCATGCACCAAGCTCCTCGATCGATACCGCTGCGCGCACCGGCCAGACGATCGCGGCTCCGATCACACATGCAACGAATGCCGCTATAAACAGGCCCACGACTTCCGAGATGCGGCGCGGCATTGCCAGCCGTCCGCCGAGAACCCAGCGACTGAGTGCCGCACAGACAAAAGCCTGCGTCGTCACCGACAGGGCATAAGCGACGGCGAATTGCGCGGTAACGCCGGCCATGCTGACGACCAGCACCTGGGTCGGCAGCATTGTGACAACCAGCAGCAGCCACTTGGGGCGCGGAAGATAGCGAAACGCGGCAACCGCCACGCCGCTTGGCGCGGACAGCAATACGACACCGCCGAGCCCCTCGCGCATGTAGACGCTCGCCAGCGCAGCCAAGGCCCATAGGGCACAGGCCATCAGCGGTTCGCGCAGTGACTCGATTATTCGCAATCTAGGTCCCCAAAGGATTTCTCCTTCAGAGGGTTAGCGAACATTGGTGAGGCCGCGTTCTAGCCCGCCCTACGCGTTGTTACGCAGCCACGCTCAGGCAGCAGCAGCCCGGCGTCCTTCGCCCAGCTCCAGATTGAGCATTTCGGCGAGCAGGAAGGCCAGTTCGAGCGATTGCGCAGCGTTGAGCCGCGGGTCGCAATGCGTGTGATAGCGATCGTTCAGCCCTTCGTCGGTGATCGCGACCGCACCGCCAGTGCATTCGGTCACGTCCTGTCCGGTCATTTCCAGATGGATACCGCCGGCGTGGCTACCCTCGGCACGGTGCACGGCAAAGAAGCCGCGCACTTCGGCCAGTATGCGGTCGAACGGGCGGGTCTTGAAGCCGCTTTCCGCCTTGATGACGTTGCCGTGCATCGGGTCGCAGCTCCACACCACCGGATGGCCTTCGCGCTGGATAGCACGCACCAGCGGGGGCAGGCCTTCCTCGACCTTATTGTGCCCGAAGCGGCTGATGAGCGTGATCCGCCCTGCCTCGCGCGCCGGATTGAGCACGTCGAGCATTTCCAGCAGCGCATCGGGGTCGAGGCTCGGCCCGCATTTCACGCCGATGGGGTTGTCCACCCCGCGCAGGAATTCGACATGCGCGCTATCGATGAAACGCGTGCGGTCGCCGATCCACAGGAAGTGGGCGGAAGTGTCATACCAGTCGCCGGTAAGCGAATCCTGCCGCGTCATCGCCTGTTCGTACGGCAGCAGCAGCGCCTCGTGGCTGGTGTAGAAGCTGGACGTCTTGAGCTGCGGCTGGTCTTCGATGTCGATCCCGCAGGCTTCCATGAAATCGAGCGCCTCGCCAATGCGGTCGGCGATGTCCTGATACTTCTCCGACCACGGGCTGCGGCCCATGAAATCGAGTGTCCAGCGATGCACTTCGCGCAAGTTAGCGTAGCCGCCACCGGCAAAGGCGCGCAGCAGGTTCAGTGTCGCAGCGGCCTGCGAATAGGCGCGGATCATGCGCTCGGGATCGTTGCGCCGTGTTTCAGGCGAGAATTCGATGCCGTTGACGTTGTCGCCGAAGTAGCTCGGCAGCGTCACGTCGCCCTGAGTTTCTGTATCCGAGCTGCGCGGCTTGGCGAACTGCCCGGCCATGCGCCCGACCTTTACGACCGGCATCTTGCTGGCGAAGGTCAGCACGGCTGCCATCTGCAGGATAACGCGGAAAGTATCGCGGATATTGTTTGGGCTGAATTCGGCGAAGCTTTCGGCACAGTCGCCGCCTTGCAACAGGAAGGCCTCGCCATTGGCGACCTTGCCCAGATCGTCCTTCAGCCGGCGGGCTTCACCTGCAAAGACCAGCGGCGGAAATCCTGCCAGCGTATCGGTTGCAGCCGTCAGTGCGTCTGCATCCTGATATTGGGGCAGGTGTTTTGCCGTGAAGCGATCCTGCGTCCAGCTTGCGGGTGTCCAATCGTTTGCCACGTCTATTCCATCATCACAAAGGCGCCCGTCCCCGGCGGGTCGCGAAAGTCGGTATCTTGCGGGGAGAATTCTCCACCTACAACCCGCACACGCCTCGCGCAAAGATTACTTGAGAAACTTCCTTGGTGAAATTGCCGGCCAGATTTACCTGCCAGCAGGTGCCTGCGAGGCCGTGCCATCGGGCACAACCTGCAACTGCCAGCCAGGCTGCGCCAGATATTGCGCAGCAAGCGCCTGCATCTCTTCCACCGTTGCCTCGTCATAATCAGTGTAGATAGTGGGGAGATAGGCGATCCGGTTTGCATCGAATGCCGCGCCCTGAAGCTGGTTGAGCCAGAATGTATGCCCGGTCTGCGCACGCAGCAAATATTGCCGCGCCGGTTCGACCACGCGCTCAAGCTCGTCCGGCGTCGGGCCATTGGTTGCCAGATCGATCGCGATGGACTGCGCCTCATCGAAGAAGGCCGGAATGAGCGTAGGTTCTATCTGGACGAGCGCAAACATCACCCCGCCGCTATCGACATCGAGCGGCCAGCTTGAACTGACGAAGGGCGAATAGGCCGCTCCGGCACGTTCGCGCAGCCCGTCGAGCAGGCGGTTGGAGAAGATTTGCGACAGCAGTTCCAGCTTGCGGCTGCGAGCAATGCCTTCCGAACCGCCACCCAGCGGCCATGCGATCACGGCCGCAGCCTGATCGTCATCGCCGCGATGCGTCAATACGCGCGGCTGCGCATTCGCAGCGGGGAAGGATACGCCGCGCGCCGCGATCTCGGCGGGGACGGGCTGGCGCGGTGCCATTGCACCGAAGGTTCGGCTGAGCGCGGCGATCGTCGCATCGGGATCGATATCGCCAAACACGGCGACTTCGACGTCACCCTGCGCCAGCAAGCGCTCCCACACTTCGCGGAAACCTGCAGGCGTCGCACCCTGCATTTCGGCTGGCGTGGGGGTGCGGAAACGCGGGTCTTCGCCGCGCAACAGGTAATCGAGATCGCGGTTGAGGATACCATTGGGGTCCCTGCCATAGCTGTCGTAGGCGATCAGCGCCGAAGCCTTCGCGCGTTCGACAGGATTGGCGTCCCAGCTCGGCATGGAGAGCTTGGCTGCGAACAGGTAAAGCTGCTCTTCAAGGTCCTCCTGCCGGGTCAGGCCCTGGAAGATAAAGGTGCCGTTGTCGATCTCGAAATCGAAGCCGAGCTTGCGGTCGGCAGCGATCCGATCGAGATCGTTCTGGTCGAGCGGCCCGATGCCCGAATTGACCAGCGCGATGGGGCCAAGTTCGGCGTAAATCGCCTCATCGTCCTCGAACGCCTGCCAGCCAGCACCAAAACGTACCCGCACGGTAACGCGTCCGGGTTCATTGTCGCGGTCCATCAGCAAGGCGCGAACGCCGTTCGGGAATGTGACACGCTCTACGCCCAGCAGGCCGATCGGTTCGCGCGCGGTCGGCATGGCAGGCGCGCCGATGGCGGGCAGGTCGGCGAAATTGATCGCTTCGGCATTGTCGCGTGCCACACCATTCGCGATGACGGTGGTTTCGAGCGCATTGCGCAATTCCGCTTCGGTCGCTTCGCCGGGCGTCGGGCTGAGCATGACCGAGCGGATAACGTCACCTTCAAACAGTTCCTGCGTTGCCGCCAGCACGTCTTCAGGTGTGAAGCGGCTGGAGATCGAGCGGAATACCTCGAGGAAGGTTTCCGGGCTCGCCACGGCTTCGCGGATATCTACCGCCTGCACGATCTGGTCGGCCAGTTGCGATCCGGCCTGGATGCGCGACTGTTCGACCATGTCGACGAATGCGACATCATACTGGGCCACAGCCTGGTCGATTTCGGACTGCGCGGGCGGCTGCGAAAGCGCGTCAGCAATGACCGAGCGGACATCGTCCAGCGCGGTTTCCCAATCGTCGGTCAGCGGGGCGTAGGTTACGAACGTGCCGTCCACGGAACGGCTGATCTTGTCGCGACCTACCCCTGCGAACAGGAACGATCCCCCGGCTCGCGCACGGTTTTCAAGCCGGCGATTGACCACGGCGAGGCCCACTTCGCCTAAAAGGTTGCGCCGGTTGTATTCGAGATTGTCGATCACTTCGACCCACGGACGCATGATCGCATAGGTAACTGCGCGCGGCTGACCGGGCTCGACGATCACATCGACCTCGCCCACCGGATTGTTCGGATTGGCGCCATCAGGGGCGACAGGGTCGCCAAAATCGGGCGCAGGCACGAAAGGTCCATTGCCCTGCCAATCGGCAAAGTGGCGTTCCACCACGGCAGCAAGCGCGCGCGGTTCGGCATCGCCGACCAACACGACCACGGCATTTTCCGGACGATACCAGCGGCGATGAAAGGCCTGGACAGCCTCGGCTGTCGCGCCCTGAAGCGTTTCGACCGTGCCGATGGGACTGCGTTCGGCGAGCCTTTGTCCGGCAAAAAAGACTGCGGTTGTCGCGTCCGCCACGCGGCGCTGCGGTCCGGCTTGCTCGCGCCGCTCGCTCAGCACAATGGGCACATCCTGCACAAGGTTCTCGGCGGACAGGGTTGGCGAAATCACCATGCCTGCAAACCGGCGCACGCTATCGTCCAGCGTGGTGCGATTGGCGTTGGGCAGGTTGAGGTTGAAGGTCGTCGCGGTCGGACTCGTGGTGGCATTGGTATCGTAACCGAAGCTCGCGCCCAGCCGCTGGAAATGTGAGATCGCCTCGCCCGGACCGAAGGTCGCGGATTCGCGGAACACGAGATGCTCGAGAAGGTGGGCAAAGCCGCGTTCGCTGTCTTCTTCATGCAGGGAGCCTGCATCGATCCGCACTCGCAGCGATATCTGGCACGGCGGCACATCATTTTGCCGCACCGCATAGCGCACACCATTGGGCATTTCGCCGAACAACCATTGCTCATCGACAGGAATGTCGGTGCCGCGATAGATCCACGGATCGTCGGGCCGCGCATATTGCGGCTGGTCGGCCTCGGTTGCACGGATGACACAGTTTTGCGCCTGAGCCGGAGCCGCAACGGGCAGGAACAGGGCAATCGGGACAAAGACGCGAAGCGCGCGTGTAATAATGGTCATGGTGCCCCAATAGCTGAGCAATGAATGAAGTTCCGGTGAATAGGGGCGAATATTTGCTTGCGCCACCACCTTGCGCATTGCCTTGTCGCGGCCGCTTGCGCCCCTTACATTGCACCCATGTTCATAGAAACCGAAACAACGCCCAATCCCGCCTCGCTCAAATTCCTGCCCGGCCAGCAGGTGATGCCGAGCGGCACCCGCGATTTTGCCAATCCGGAAGAAGCCGAGGCCAGCCCGCTGGCGCAAGCTTTGTTCGACACAGGCGAAGTGACCGGCGTCTTCTTCGGTTCCGACTTCGTGTCGGTCACCGCCGCACCCGGCGTCAACTGGAGCGATCTCAAGCCGCAGGTTGTCGCCGTTTTGCTCGACCATTTCGTTTCCGAAGCCCCGCTGTTCGCTGGCGGCGATGCCAGCGGCTTCTCCGTTCCGGCGGAGGATGAGGCTGCCGAGATCGGCAATGACGATGGCACCGAAGACATCGTAACCCAGATCAACGAACTGCTCGAAACGCGGGTGCGCCCTGCAGTCGCCAATGATGGCGGCGATATCCGGTATCGCGGCTTCCGTGATGGCGTGGTTTACCTGCAGATGCAGGGTGCCTGCTCGGGCTGCCCGAGCTCAACCGCGACGCTCAAGCACGGCATCGAAAGCCTGCTGAAGCACTACGTCCCCGAAGTGAAGGAAGTGCGCGCGGCCTGACGCCGCCAGCACTTCTGGTGAACTTTGGCGGCGCTGCTGCGTTGCGATCCTTCAAACCTTGATGAAATCTCCCACAGGAGCTGCCTCCTTCATGTCCGACACACTTTCCGATTCCGCCCTCGACCTGATCTTCCGCGAAGCGCGCAGCTACAATGGCTGGCTCGACAAGGAGATCACCGAGGATCAGATTCACGCGATCTACGAGCTGATGAAGATGGGGCCGACTTCGGCCAACCAGCAGCCGGGCCGCTTTGTGTGGTGCAAGTCGGACGAGGCAAAGCAGAAGCTGGCCGATTGCGCTGCGGAAGGAAACAAGAAGAAAATCCTGACCGCACCGGCATGTGTCATCATCGGTTACGATCTCGATTTCCACGAGCAATTGCCGTGGCTCTTCCCGCATACCGATGCCAAGAGCTGGTTTGAAGGCAGCGAAGACGCGCGCAAGGAAAGCGCCTTTCGTAATTCGGTGCTGCAAGGTGCCTATCTGATGATTGCCGCACGCGCGCTCGGGCTTGATTGCGGCCCTATGTCCGGCTTCGACCAGGAAGCGGCGACCAAGGCGTTCTTCTCCGACCAGCCGCGATATCGCGCCGACTGGATCTGCTCGATCGGCTATGGTGACCGCACTTCGGTACACGACCGCAGCCCGCGGCCTGAATTCGACACCTTCAATAAAGTGATCTGATCGCCTAAGCGCGCATTCTATGCTGACCTTGGCGATAGATTGCGCGACCGAAGCGTGCTCGGCGGCGCTGTTCGATGGAACGGCGCTGGTCGATGGCCGCTGCGAGGTGATCAATCGCGGTCACGCCGAACGGCTGGTGCCGATGATCGCCGAATTGCCGGACAAGGGCCGCGCCGACCGCATCCTCGTTTCGCTGGGCCCCGGCAGTTTCACCGGGGTGCGGATCGGGCTGGCGGCAGCGCGCGCGCTGGGGCTGGCATGGGGAGCCCAAGTGCTGGGTTATCCGACGCTCGACCTGGTGGCAGCGCGAAGCTGGCAACCGAGCCCCCGCCCAGTCACCGTGTGCATGGCGGGTGGGCATGGCGAATGGTTCGTGCAGAATTTCGCCAATGGCACGCAAGCAGAAGGACCGGTTCAATCGCTGAAGCCCGACGAAGCGGCCAAAGCCTGCAAGCACCAGGTGATCGCAGGAAACCGGGCCCGCGAAATGGCGGAACTGCTGGGCGATGACCGCATGGTGCTCGACCTGCTGCCCGATGCGCGCAAGGCCTATCTGTTGCACGACACACAGCTGACGGGCAATCTTGCCCCCATCTACGGTCGCCCGCCCGATGCCAAGCCGCAGGTGCCCGCATGATAGACGATGCGGTGGACGCGATCATGGTCGTCATGCGCGAAGCCTTTGACAACACCTATGGCGAAGCCTGGACCCGGCGAGAGGTGGCCGATGCGCTGGTCACGCCGAACACGCATTACATCCTGTCCGGCCAGGCAGACGAACAGACCATTGTCGCGGAGTGTACAACCGGCTTCACATTGTCGCGCCACGCAGCCGACGAAGAAGAATTGTTGCTAATTGCAGTACGACCGCAGTTTCGCGGGCAAGGTATTGGCAAGCAATTGATGGAAGAATTTGTAGCAAATTCAAAAGAACGCGGAACAGCGCGGATTTTCCTTGAAATGCGTGCCGGAAACCCGGCCGAACATCTCTACCGTGAGATCGGCTTTGAGCAGGTCGGCCTGCGCCGCGGATATTATCGCGGCGCCGTTGGCGGTCCTTTGGACGCGATTACTTTTGTCCTGAATGTCGATTAAGTTACTCAATTGAGCGCTAAGTCGCTTTATTTACGGCATTTGACAATTTTAATTCATGGAACATGTTAAATACCCTTGAGTTGGGGTATTATCTACGGCAGGGCCGCGCGAAGTTCGTTCCACCAAACGAGAACGAATGAACACGGGTACGCACACGCAGAGGTAACAATGGATAACTTTGAATCTGACACGAACGAGATGCTGATCACGCTTACTGCTGACATCGTCACGGCTCAGGTCGCCAATAATAACGTCGATTCCGACACTCTCCCCGCACTGATCCAGAATGTTTACGGCGCGCTCGCTTCGCTTGGCGAAGAGAAGACGGTCGAAGAACGTCCCGAACCTGCGGTCTCTGTTCGGGCATCGGTGAAGAACGATCACGTCGTCTGCCTTGAAGACGGCAAGAAGATGAAGATGCTCAAACGTCACCTGATGACAGATCACGGCATGACGCCGGACGAATATCGCGAGCGCTGGAATCTGCCCGCCGATTATCCGATGGTCGCACCTGCCTATGCGGAAAAGCGCCGCGAGCTGGCGAAGAAGATCGGTCTTGGCCGCAAGCCGGGCCAAAAGCCCAAGGCAAAGGCTGGTCGCAAGAAGTAATGCGATCCCAACTGTAGATGGCCGCAAGGCCCCTGCTTGAGCGAAACGCCCCGTGCCCCTAAGGCTACGGGGCGTTTCCTTTTGCAGAGGCTTTTGCAAATCACTCCTTTTCGGGCCAATATAGACCTATGATCGATCTCGAAGCCCTCTGTGCCGAACGTGGCCTGCGTATTACCGACCAGCGGCGAACAATCGCCAAGGTATTGTCCGAAAGCGACGATCACCCGGACGTGGAATTGCTGCACGAACGCGCCTCTGCGGTCGATCCGAAGATTTCGATCGCCACGGTCTATCGTACGGTGCGCCTGTTCGAAGAGGCGGGCATCCTCGACCGGCACGATTTCGGTGATGGCCGCGCCCGCTACGAAGCCGCGCCCGAGGCTCACCATGATCACCTGATCGATGTCGAAACGGGCAAGGTCGTGGAATTTGTCGATCCCGAACTTGAGGCACTCCAGCGCCAGATTGCCGAGAAGCTGGGATACCGCCTCGTCGATCACCGGATGGAACTCTACGCCGTTCGCCTCGACCGCGAAGAGAAAAGCTGAGGCGGACCGCGTGGCGCAGGCAATCGCCAACAGCGCAGCGCGCATTTCACCATTGGGTTACGGACTGATCGCGTTGCGCCTTTTCGTAATGGTGGCGCTGCTGCTGATCTGCGTTCCGCTGCATTATCTCTGGCGCCTGCTCGGGCTTGATCGCACCTGGCCGCGCGTGTTCCTGGCCGGTGTCGGCATGGCAGCCGGCTTGCACTTGCGGCGCCATGGCAAGCGGGTTCCGGGCGCGCTGCTGCTCTCCAACCATGTCTCCTGGCTCGACATACTTGCGCTCTCACACGCGGCGAACAGCGCCTATGTCGCGCATGACGGGCTGGCGCAATTCGGCTTTCTCAAATGGCTGTGCAGCATGAACGAGACCGTGTTCATCGCCCGTGATCGGCGCACCGATGTCAGCCACCAGGCCGATGCCATCCGCGCGGCAATGGACCACGGCGGCACGCTGACGCTTTTCCCCGAAGGCACTACGAGCGATGGCACAGGACTGCTTCCGTTCAAATCCTCGCTGCTGGGCGCGCTGGAGCCGCTGCCCGAAGGCGCTGTCGTCCAGCCGGTGCTGCTCGCCTATGCCGACGTGCCCGACATTGCATGGGTGGGGGACGAACCGGGGCTGGATAATTTCAAGCGAGTGCTCGCCCGCCTGCGACCCGTGCGCCTCGATGTGCATTTCCTTGCTCCGCTTGCGGGTGACGAGTTGGCGAACCGCAAAACCATGACCGCGGCTGCGCGGGAGCGGCTCGTGCAGGCCTTGGCGTGATCGCAGCGCTTTAAATCGCCGCGCTTATCTTCTAAGGGCGCAGCCCTGATGAAACCTACCGACACCCCCAAGACCTACCGGGTCAAAAGCTTCGGCTGCCAGATGAACGTCTATGATGGCGAGCGTATGGGCGAACTGCTCGAAGCCAAGGGCATCACGCCAGCGGCCGAAGGCGAGGACGCCGATCTGGTCGTGCTCAACACCTGCCACATCCGCGAGAAGGCGACCGAGAAGGTTTATTCCGATGTCGGGCGGCTGGTGAAAGCCGGCCGCAATGCGGGCAAGGACCCGATGATCGCAATCGCAGGCTGCGTGGCACAGGCCGAGGGTGAGGAGATCATGAAGCGCGCTCCGGCGGTTGGCATGGTCGTTGGCCCGCAGGCCTATCACCGGCTTGGCGACATGGTGGACAAGGCTGTATCCGGTAAACGCTCGACCGATACAGACATGCCCGAAGACGCCAAGTTTGCCGCCCTTCCGGCGCGTCGCAAGGTGTCTCCGACAGCATTCCTCACCGTGCAGGAAGGATGCGACAAGTTCTGCACCTATTGCGTTGTACCCTATACGCGGGGCGCGGAAATATCGCGGCCTTTCAGCGCATTGGTCGATGAAGCCAAGAGACTGGTCGAAGCCGGCGCGCGGGAGATCACGCTGCTGGGCCAGAACGTCAACGCCTGGAGCGGCGAGGATGGGGCGGGCCACACCGTTGGTCTCGACGGGTTGATAAGGGAACTGGCCAAGATCCCGGAATTGCAGCGTATTCGCTACACCACCAGCCATCCGGCAGACATGTCGGACGGTCTGATAGCCGCGCATGGCGAGATCGCCAAGCTGATGCCCTATCTGCATCTTCCGGTGCAAAGCGGGAATGACCGTGTGCTCAAGGCGATGAACCGCAGCCACACCGCGGAAAGCTATCTCAAGCTGCTTGACCGCTTCCGCGAAGCGCGCCCCGATATTGCGTTGTCGGGCGATTTCATCGTCGGCTTCCCGGGCGAGACCGATGCCGAATTCGAGGACACGCTGAAGCTGGTCGATGCGGTGGGTTATGCGCAGGCCTACAGCTTCAAATATTCCCCGCGTCCCGGCACACCCGCCGCCAGCATGGACAGCCAGATCGCCGCCGAAGTCATGGACGAACGACTGCAACGCCTCCAGGCCCACCTCGGCCGCGACCAGCACGCTTTCAACGAAGCGAGCGTGGGCAAGACCTGCGATGTCCTGATCGAGCGCAAGGGCAAGCGCCCCGGCCAATGGCTCGGCAAGTCTCCGTGGCTGCAATCGGTGTTTTTCGAAAGCGACCTAGCTATCGGCGACATGGTCCGCGCCGAGCTGGTGCAGGCAGGACCAAGCTCATTGCAGGGTCGTTTGCTGGAAACCATCTCCGCCTGATCTTTCCGGCTCCCTTGCGGAGCCCGGCGAAGAGCTCAGTCCTCGCCCTCATATTCCTCGGCCACTGCTCGCGCCAGCCGGACAGCGGGCGCGTTCGGTCGCAGCGCGTATAGAGCGGTGAGGTAGGCCCGGTCGAACCGCGTCAGCCGTTCGGGACCGCCTTCTGCCGGGAATGGTGCGGTGATGCTCGCAGGTTCGGGAAACTCGCCGTCGAGCGGGATTAAATCGGGGGCAAGCAAACGCATCGTGGCATAATCGGCCAGCCGGTCGATCTCCATACCTTCGATAATTTCCGAGTCGAATATGATCGCAGCACTCACGACCCCGCGGCTGAAGGCGAGCTCCGCCCTGCTCGGCCAATTGTTGATGTTGATCCGCGCGTCGACGTTGAATGACCCGCCGACATTGTCGTCGCCAGGCACCGCCCGTCCATAGGCAAGGCGGCGCCCTCCCATGTTACGGTCTTCCTCATTGTGCCAGACGATGAATTCATCTCCGCGCGCGACCGCAGCATCGACAGCGACGCGCTCTTCGCGCGGCAGCAACATCGGCTGTTCGTCCTTTATGCGCTCGACGAGCCCCGCCACGTCGTGGAAGATCAGCACCATCGCGTTCACCCGGCACCCTTCCCCCTGCGCGGGCAAGCCGATATCGGCGGCATTGCGCACGATCCGGTCGTGAAGATAATCGTTACCCGCGCTGTTCAGTCCGCTGACCGAAAGGCACAGCGCATCGAAAAATCGCGTGGCGGGCACATCGGGACGCGCATCTTCGGCGAGTCGCTGGACGAGCGATCGCACGTCCTCCGGCGCTCTCGCAGTTTCGCCTGGCACCACAATCTCGCCCTCTGCGGGCGCATCCTGCGCGGTTGCAGTATAACTGGTGAGGCCGAGCATCATCGCCAGGCTCAAGGCGAAAGGCGTTCTCATGCCCATATCATAGCGCAAATGTGGCCGAATGACGACTTTCCACCGTGAACCGCACCCTCCCCGCTTGCCAGCGCGCGCATCCGGCTTATCTTCCAAGTTACAGTTCGAAAGGATTAGATGGCCCGTAAAGCACACAAGGGCGACAACCATGCCGCCACAATCGCCAAGCCGGCGCCAAAAGCGGCGCAGGGCCAGGACCCATCCCGGCGCGCTCGCCTTGAAATCGGATTTGACGAACAGGCCGTTCTCGGAGCGCTGTTCGGGCAATTCGATGCCAACCTCGTTCAGATAGAAAACCGTCTCGGCGTCTATATTGCCGCGCGCGGGGACAAGGTCATCATCGAAGGTGCGGCCGAAGAAGTGGCCCGCGCCCGCGACGTGCTGATGAAGATGCACGAAAAGCTGCTGACCGGAGAGGAAATGGATGCCGGTGCGATCGATGCCCTCATTTCCATGTCCGACGAGCCGACACTGGAAGGCATTATCACCGGCGACGCCAAGACCCCGCCGATCATGATCCGCACGCGCAAGAAGACGATCACGCCGCGCAGTGCGATGCAGGGCGAATATATGCGCCTGCTCGCGCGGGAGGACGTGATCTTCGCGCTCGGCCCGGCGGGTACGGGCAAGACCTACCTCGCGGTCGCGCAGGCGGTCAGCCAGCTTATCACGGGCAGCGTCCAGCGTCTGATCCTGTCGCGTCCTGCGGTCGAAGCTGGCGAGCGACTGGGCTTCCTGCCCGGCGACATGAAAGAGAAGGTCGATCCGTACCTGCGACCGCTTTACGATGCGCTGTACGATACCATGCCGCCTGAACAGGTCGACCGCCGGATCGCCAGCGGTGAAATCGAGATCGCGCCCATCGCATTCATGCGCGGTCGCACGTTGGCCGATGCATTCGTGATCCTTGATGAAGCGCAGAACACCACGCGCGAACAGATGAAGATGTTCCTCACCCGCTTCGGCCAGAACAGCCGCATGGTGGTGTGCGGCGATCCCAAGCAGGTCGACATCCCCGGCGGCGACCGGATGAGCGGACTGGCCGATGCGGTCCAGCGCCTCGAAGGTGTCGAAGGCGTGGGCGTCACGCGCTTCACCTCCGCCGACGTCGTGCGCCACCCAATTGTCGGGCGCATAGTCGAGGCTTACGAGGGACCAGACGGTCACGCGGATTAGGCGTGGAACTCGAAATCGACATCGAAGACTGGCCCGAGGCGGACTGGGAAACGCTTGCCGCGCGAATTGCTGAAGCGACCGCGCAAATCGTGCCTGAACTCGCCAATCCACGCCTTGTCACCAGTATGCTGTTCACCAGCGATGCGGTGGTGCGCACGCTCAACCACGACTGGCGGGACAAGGACAAGCCGACCAACGTGCTCAGCTTCCCCATGCTCGAACGGCTCGATCTCGTGCATCTGGACCCGGATGAAGGCCCACCCGAAATGCTCGGTGATATCGCCCTCGCGCATGAAACCTGCGCGCGTGAAGCCGCCGAAAAGGGCATCTCGCTGCAGCACCACGCCAGCCACCTGATCGTACACGGCTTACTCCATCTCGCTGGCTACGATCACGAAACGGGCGAGGCAGACGCGCAGGCAATGGAAGCATTGGAAGTAAAGGCGCTTGCACTTATGGGTATAGCCAACCCATATACGGGCGACTCAGCGGAATAAGGAAAAGCGACAGGGCAATGCCCGATAGTGAAAAACCGGGCGACTCCCAAAGCGGAGACGCGGACAGTAGTAGCGGCGGATTGTGGAATGCAATCCGCGGCCTTTTCGATGATGACAACGACACCTCCCTGCGCGCGCAGCTTGAGGAAGCTATTGACGAGCATGAGGACGAAGCATCGCGCAACGGCAGGGACGAGCCGACCAAGGGCGATCTTTCGCCGGTCGAGCTTACCATGCTGCGCAAGGTGCTGCATTTCAGCGAGCATGACGCCGACGACGTAGCGATTCCGCGCAGCGAGATCATCGCGGTGGACGTCAACGCGCCGTGGGCGGACATGGTCGCCACCTTCGCCGAGCACGGTATCTCGCGGATGCCGGTTTACCGTGGCCAGCTCGACGATGTGATCGGCATGATGCACATCAAAGACGTGTTCGCCTTCCTCGCCAGCGGAGAAGAACCACCGACTGATTGGTCCACACTGATGCGCCAGCCGCTCTATGTGCCGCAAGCACGCGGTGCGCTGGATGTCCTGGCCGACATGCGCCAGCGCCGCACCCATCTGGCTATCGTGGTCGATGAATTTTCAGGCACTGACGGCATCATAACGATCGAGGATCTGGTCGAGGAAATCGTCGGCGAGATCGAGGATGAGCACGATGAGGCTCCGATCGAGCAATTGATGGAGATCAGCGACGGCATCTGGGACGCCGACGCCCGCGCCGAGCTGGACGATGTCGCCGAAAAGGTCGGCGATCCGCGGCTCGCAGAGATAGAGGAAGCGGTCGATACGCTCGGCGGGCTGGCTTTCGTGCTGGCCGAAGGTGTGCCGCAGCCCGGAACCGTGCTCGAACACCCAGGCGGCTGGAAAATCGAGATTACTGCGGGCGACGAAACCCATGTGACTCGCCTTCGCCTGCATCGCCCCCTGCCCCCCACGCCGGAGGATGACGGCTAGGAGAGCGTCTCCGGCCGCAGGCAACCGTAAAATTGGTGCGGTGCAGCAAAAAATTCGCTGCGATGCAAATTGTTACTCGACAGCAGCCCTTGTCGTGGCGACAAAGGCACCCGTGCGCCGCCTTCCTCCCCTCCGTGCCCTGGAAGCATTCATCCGGACCGTCAGGCTCGGCTCTGCCCGTGCGGCAGCCAGCGAGTTGGGGCTCAGTCCCTCGGCCCTGTCGCGCAGGATCAGCAATCTCGAGAGTTTCACCGGGCGCAAGCTGTTCTCGCGTTCGGGCCAGACGATGCGCCTGACCGACGAAGGGCGCACTTTCTATGACGCCGTGGCCCCGCATCTTGAAGCACTGGCAGCATCGGTCGAATCGCAGAGCGAAAATCTGCAACTCATGCGCTTGCGCCTTGGCGTAATGCCGCTGTTTGGCACGCAGCGGCTGTTTCCTCGACTAAGCGAGTTGCGCGAGAGCCATCCGCGCCTGCATCTTGATATCGATACCGGCCCGCATCTGGTCGACCGCGTCGGAGATACGCTCGATGCGGCGATCACGCTGACCACCAAGCCGGTGGAAGGCCTGTATGGCATCCAGCTGGACCAGAACACGATCCACGCCATCGCCAACCGTGACGTGGTCGCAGAAATGGGCGACCAGCCCGATACCAGGCTGCTGGAAAAGCAGACTTTCCTTGTCCACACAGACATGCCGCTCAGCTTCGATGCGTGGAAAGTCGCGCTGGGATTGGAAGGATTGCAGCCTGCGGCCATCGATCACTATGATTCGGGCCAGCTGATACTCGAGGCAGCAGCGCAGAGGATGGGTATCGCCATCATGCATGATGACCATCTGGCGCGGAACAATGATGCGCGCCTTGCCCCGCTATACAATCAGACCGTGCAGAGCCCCTATTCCTACTGGTTCATCTGCCGCCCGGCCGACCTGGAAGCGCGACCGGTGCGCATCTTCCACGATTGGCTGGTAAAGGCGGGGCTGTAACACCCCGCCCTCACTAGGTTCAGGAAACGGTCGCCTTGGCGATCTTGCCCGGATTGGCAGGCGGTTCACCCTTGGGAAGCGCGTCGACATGGTCCATGCCGCTCTCGACTTCGCCCCAGACAGTGTACTGGCGGTCGAGGAAGCGGGCGTCGTCCAGGCAGATGAAGAACTGGCTGTTCGCGCTGTTGGGATCCTGCGTGCGTGCCATCGAGCATACGCCGCGGTTGTGCGGCGCATCGCTGAATTCCTGGTCGAGGTTGGGCTTGTCCGATCCGCTCATCCCGGTGCCGGTCGGATCGCCGCCCTGCGCCATGAAGCCGCTGATCACGCGGTGGAAAACCACGCCGTCGTAAAAACCTTCCTTCGCCAGCTCGGTAATGCGCGCGACGTGGTTCGGGGCAAGGTCGGAACGCAGCTTGATAACGACATCGCCGCCTTTCCCGTCTCCGCAGTCGAGGGTGAAGGTGAGTTTTTCATCGGCCATTGGTAATTTCTCCTTGAATTGATGGCCGCCGATATAGGGGTGGTGCAGCGAAAGTCACGCTTTGCCCACATGGCTCGCTTGCTTTTGCGGCGCAGCACAATAGACCCGCCCCCATGGCCGAGACCGATCTTCAAGAACTTGCCGAAGAGCCGCCCGTACAGGGTGAAGGCGAGCAATTCGATGAGGAAAACCGGCTGAAGCCCGAATTCGTGCGGCAAGTGCGCGAATCGCTGCGCGACGACAATGAGGACAGCACCTACGATCTCGTAGAACCGCTTCACCCCGCCGACATCGCCGACCTGTTCGAACTGTTCGACCGCGACGACCGCGGGGTGCTGGCCGCCGCCATCACCGATTTGATGAGCAGCGAAGTGGTCGCCGAGCTCAACGACTACGTGCGTGAGGACATGCTCGAATCGCTGCCACCCGAAGCGGTGGCGGAAATCGTCGAGCAGCTCGAAACCGATGATGCGGTCCAGCTGATTGAGGATCTCGACTTCAACGACCAGCGCGCCATCCTGGCCGAGGTCGAGCCTGAAGACCGCGCGGCGATCGAGAACGCGCTCGCCTATCCCGAGGAATCTGCCGGACGCCTGATGCAGCGCGAGCTGGTGGCGGTTCCCGACAGCATGACGGTGGGCGACCTGATCGACTACCTACGCAAGAACGATCAGCTGATCACCGATTTCTGGGAAATTTTCGTCGTCGATCACCGCTTCCACCCGGTTGGCACCTGCCAGCTCAGCTGGATCCTGCGCACTCCTCGCGATATCGCGCTGACCGATGTGATGAAGCGCGACCAGACGCTGATCCCGGTCGACATGGACCAGGAAGAGGTCGCCCTGCGCTTCCAGAAATACGCGCTCATCTCCGCCGCCGTGGTCGACGAGAGCGGCAGGCTGGTCGGCCAGTTGACGGTCGATGACATGGTCCACATCATCTCCGAAGAAGCGGGCGAGGACGCCCTGCTGATGAGCGGTGCCGGTGAAGGCGACATCAACGAGCCGCTGCGCGATGCCTATTCGGCACGGGTGCGCTGGCTGATCGCCAATCTCGGCACTGCCGTGGTCGCCAGTGCCATCATTGCATTCTTCGGTGCGGCTATCGAACAGCTCGTCGCGCTGGCGGTGCTCATGCCGATCGTCGCCAGCATCGGCGGCAATGCCGGTACGCAGACCATGGCCGTCACCATCCGCGCCATCGCGATGAACCAGCTTACCCGCTCCAATACGCGGCGCATCCTGCTGCGCGAGCTGAAGGTGGCGCTGATGAACGGCGCGACGGTCGCCGTGCTGATAGGCATTGCCACGGCGCTGATCTTCACGCCTGAACTCGGCGCGGTGATCGCCCTTGCAATGGTGGTCAACATCGTGGTGTCGGGGCTGGCAGGCGTGCTCGTACCGGTCGCTTTCGAACGGCTTGACCAGGACCCGGCCGTGGCGAGCAGCGTTTTCGTGACGATGATCACCGATTCAATGGGTTTCTTTGCTTTCCTCGGCCTGGCCGTGGCGGCGGGGCTGGCCGGGTGAACCGGTTCATCATGTCCACAAGATGCACGTAGGCCCCGGTGTCACCATCGAGCCGATGCAACGTTCCGACATAGCTGGGGCATTGGCGATACAGGCAGCCAGCTATCCCGCCACTCTGCAGGAAGACGCCGCCGCCTTTTCCAGCCGCATCGATCTGCCGAATTCCTACTGCGTGATTGCAAGGAGCGGTGAAGAACTGCTCGCCTACCTGCTTGCCCACGGCTGGACCGGCAATTCACCTCCGCCCTTGGGCGCGCAGATTGCGCAACCAGCCGAAATTGACACGCTCTACCTGCACGACCTCGCGGTAGCCCCAGCGGGCCGGGGATCGGATCTGGGCAGGAAACTGGTCGAGCACGCGCTGGCGCTGGCTGCGCAAGACGGATTGCACCGGGCTGAACTGATCGCTGTCTTCGACGCGTGGCGCTATTGGGAGACGCTGGACTTCTCGCTGACTGCTGCCACCCCGGCCATTGCCGCGAAGCTCGCCGGATACGGTCCCGATGCGCGCTGGATGACACGCGAATTCCAGGCTGACACTAACGCCGGACCTTGAGCGCGCGGCGGCCTGTCCCTATCTTGTCGCCATGCCGCTCAACCTGACCAAGATCGCTTTCGGCGCGAAAAGCTTTGCCGATATCGAGGAATGGTACGCCAACCGCAGCAGCTTCAAGGTCAACACCCGCTATCGCCCCACGCGCTGGGAAGAAACGATCGGCGGTTCCCTGTTCTGGATCCACGAACACAACATCGTCGCGCGCTCGCAGATACTCGATTACGAGCAGCAGGATAACGGTCGCTGGTGGATCAATATCGAACCGCGGCTTGTCCGGGTCATGCCCAAGCCCAAGCGCGCCCATCAGGGTTGGCGCTACATGAAGGGTGAGCCGCCACGCGATCTGGCCGACGGGGAGGATATCGGTGACATCATTCCCGGCAAGCTGGCGGGCAAGCTTTCACGCCTCGGGCTGATCTGACTTTTCGGAACGGTGCCCCCTCCTCGCCCGTTGGTCGGGAAAGGAGAATTAATATGCCCGAACGTCAATCCATGCATCCCGATAACGAACTGATCGATTCCATGCAGGAAGGTGCCACGCCGTCGCAAGGGAGCCGCTCCGGCGGCACGGTGCCCAAGGATGTCGGCACGCGCGGCGAGTTGAATCGCGCAACCGATCCGGACCACCGCGAATCTGTGGTTGGCAGCGACAACCCGGCGCAGGACGCGAAGAAGGGACCCAAGACGCAGGCCGCCATCGAATCCGAAGCGAACAGCTAGGCGCTTTCAGCCGGTTCCATATTCGCAATGTTGCGCAGGGCCTTGGCAAAGTTCTCGGCTCCCTGCGCGCCTTGCAGCAGGTATTTGTTGGCGATGACGAAGCTCGGCACGGCAGTGATGCCCATCTCGCGACCACGCTCGGTTTCGAGGCGGGTTGCGGTCGCCAGCGTATCGTCCCCCAAGGCCTCCGATGCATCGTCGGATCGTAATCCGGGCACCTCGCCCGCAATTTCCGCCAAGACCTGCGGATCGGAGATATTCCGCCGCTCGCGAAAATGCGCCTTGAAAAAGGCCAGTTTCAGCGCGGTCTGGACCTCCGGACCCTTTGTAGCGAGCGCCCAGCGCAAGAGTTTGTGCGCGTTAAAGGTATTCCAGCGCATGGCATCGGGCGCGTTGCCCTCGCCATCGTAAGTCAGCGGGAAACCGGCCTCTTCTGCGGCAGCCTCCATCTGGTCGCGCTTGGCCGCCGCTTCCTCCAGCGTGTAGCCGTATTTCTCGGCCAGATGTTCGAGCGCATTGCCGCCTTCTGCGGGCGCATCGGGATCGAGCTCGAACGGCATCCAGCGGAAAGTAACTGCGACCTCGTCAGCGACCATCTCCATCGCCTTGGTGAACTGTGCATAGCCGACTGCACACCAGGGACACATGACATCGGACCAGATTTCTACGTCGATTTCGGTCATGCGCCTTGCTCCAGCCACCATTTAAGCAAGGTATGGGCAATTGCTTCGCGCGGCGGCGCGCGGAACGCTCCCTGTTCGGGATCGCTCTGTAGTGCCTCGGCAACCTCGGCGCGGGTGAACCAGCGCGCATCTTCCAGCTCGGTCTTGTCGAGCGTGATCTCGCGGCCCGTGGCATAGCCATGACAACCGATCATCAATTGCGAGGGAAACGGCCACGGCTGGCTCGCCACGTAGCTGACATCGCACAATTCGACGCCCGCTTCCTCGAGCACTTCGCGCGCGGCGCCCTCCTCGATGCTTTCGCCCGGTTCAACAAAGCCGGCGAGCGCGGAATAGCTGCGCTCCGGCCAGTTCGATCCGCGCCCGAGCAAAACGTCGCCGTCGTGCTCGACAAGCATGATCGCAACAGGATCGGTGCGCGGGAAATGCGGCGCGCCGCAGCCGCCATCGGACTTGACGCAATTGCGCTGCCAACCGCCCTTGGCGATGACCGTAGGCTTGCCGCAATTGGCGCAATAGCGGTGCCGTGCATGCCAATCGACAAGGCTGCGCGCTCCGGCATAGATCGCCAGATCACGCGCTTGTAATTGCATGACAATCGCGCGATTGGCGCGTTGTTCAAAGGCTTGGCGCGTGTCACCCTCACCGGGCACAGGTGCGAAGATGGGCGTTTCATCCTTCAGCCCCATGTAGACGAGTTCGCCGTGCGCTTCGCCGCCATTCAGAGGCGTAAACGTCAGTCCGTCACCCTGCAGAACGGGTAGCAGGCCATCGAGCGCCATCAACCGTGCATCGGAACGCGCAAGCATCTGTGCAAGTCGCTCCTCATCGGCGCGCGTATGATCGTCACGGTCCATGCCGTGGCCGGTAAGCGCAGGCCGGGGGGCGGTTGCCTTGATAGATGCCATCAGCGCGATGCCAGCCGCATCGCGTCCTGCGCAACGGCAACCGGGAAGCGCGACTGAACGTCGTAATTCTCGGCCGGCATATATTGGGTCATCAAGGTATGGCGCAGGCCAGCCTGCAAATTGACCAGCCCGACTGTTCCCGCCGCGCCAAACCAGCCGTAGAGGCCGGCGGTATTGCCCTGGCCTACCAGCCCTGCCGCGCCGAATCCGAAGGTTTGGCCGTTGGCGGTGAAACGCCCGTTGCTTGCCAATGTTTCAGGGAAAAGGTCGGAAGCGCCCATCCGAACCGCAGCTTCGCTCATCACGCGCACTCCGTCGATTTCGCCATATCCGGCAAGCATCCGGAGAAACCGGTCGTAATCGCGCGCGCTTGATACGAGACCAGCACCGCCGAACGGGAAAGCCGGCCTGTCGAGGAAGATCGAGCTTCCCGGCAGGTCCAGCGGCAGCGGCACTCCGCCCATGAGGAAGTAATTGGCCGCTAGCCTGCGCGAATCCTGTGCCGCGACGCGGAAACCGGTGCTGTCCATGCCGACCGGCGTGAAGATGCGCTGCTGCAGGAAGTCGTCGAACGCCTGCCCGGTCACAACTTCGATAACGCGGCCGAGCAAATCGGTCGCCACCGAATAACTCCAGCGCGTTCCCGGCTGGCGGACCAGCGGCATCTCGGCGAGGCGATCGGCGAATTCGGCAAGGCTGGGTGCCGGATTGCCACCCATCAGGTCTTGCGCGATCGCCATGCGGCTGGCGGAGAACGGGACCAGTCCTGCGCGCGAATAGGCTGCCTTGATCGGGCCTTGCTGGACAATTGTGTAGCCGAATCCGGCCGTGTGGGTCAGCAAATGGCGGATCGTGATCGGGCGGGCGGCCGGTTCGAGATTGTCCGCGGTGATCGGCCCGTCATATTGCCGCTGCACCCGCATATTGCGATAGGCGGGCAGGATCTCGTGCAAAGGCTGATCGAGGCCGAGCAGGCCTTCATCGATGCACATCATCACGGCCATGCCCGTGATCGGCTTGGTCATCGAATAGATGCGGAACAGCGTGTCGGGCCCGACCGCGCTCGTGCCATCGAAAGTGCGCGATCCGGCGGATACGAAATCGGGAGCGGACTGACCGAAACCCATACCCGCCACCATGCCGGCCACGCGGCGATTATCGACATAGGAGCGGATGAAGCGGGTGACCTCGGGCCACCTGCTCGACACATCAGTCTGTGCGTAGGCGGCCGGAGCGAACGGCAAGCCGGAAACGGCAGCGCCAGCGCCAAGCGCGGCACCGGTTCGCAAAACGACACGGCGGGAGAAAGCGGTCGAGAGATATTGCGGCTGCATGACTTGGGGGATCTCTTTCACAGTAGAATTTCGGTCGCGAGACTAAGCCGCGAAATTGAAAGCGGCAAGGTTGCAGAACGCTACTGTGTTGCCTATCTATAACACATGCTGAACATAATCTCGATCCTTATCGGCCTCATATCGCTGGTCATTGTCATCCCTGCGCAAATCCCGCTGCTCGGCTGGGCCAACTGGATTGCCCTGCCCATTGTCGCGGTAGGACTTGCCTTCGGACAATTGTCGAGCAGCAATGCCGGTCGCAATTTTTGCCTTGTGGTTTTCCTGATCGCCGTAGTTCGCCTGATGCTGGGCGGCGGTATCATCTAGTCGCGGTCGGCCAGGATAAGCTGCGCCGCCTTGGCAAACAGCGTTGGCAAGCCCGCATCGTCGATCCGCTCGACCGGCCACCACTCCCCTTCTCCTTCCGGCGCGGGCTGCTTGCCGGCATGAACAGCTACGCCAAGTTCAAGATCGAAATGGGTGAAAGAATGGCGCACCACGCCGCCTCCTTTCCATGCACCTGACACCGGCGCATCGCCATCGCCGTCGCCACGCGCCGACCAGCCATCGTCGGGCAAGGCGCGCATCCCGCCGAGCATCCCCTTTCCCGGCCGCTTGACCAGCCACACGGCACCTTTGTGCTCGATCCAGAACGCGGTCCCGGTGCGGCGCGGCTTGGCCTTTTTCGGCGCCTTGACCGGAAGACGCAGCGGATCTCCGCTTGCCCGGCCCTCGCACTTGGCGCTGAGCGGGCACAACAGGCATTTGGCATCGCGCGCGGTGCAAATGCCCGAGCCCAAATCCATCATGGCCTGCGCGAAATCGCCAGCGCGCTCGTCCGGTGTGATCGCGTCGGCTCTCATGCGGATCGCCTTGCGCGCGCCCGGCAAGGGCTCGTCGATGGCGAACAGACGGGCGACAACTCGCTCCACATTGGCATCGACCACCACGGCCCGCTCGCCAAAGGCAATCGCTGCAATAGCCGCGGCTGTGTAGTCACCCACGCCGGGCAATTTTCGCAACCCAGCCTCGGTTTCGGGAAATCCGCCCATCGCCGCGACCTCGGCGGCACATTTCACCAGATTGCGTGCACGCGAATAATAGCCCAACCCTGCCCAGGCGGCCATCACCTCCGCTTCAGGCGCGGCGGCAAGCGCCTCAACGTCTGACCACGACTTCGTGAACTTGGCGAAATATGGCTTTACCGCAGCTACGGTCGTTTGTTGCAGCATCACTTCGGAAAGCCATACGCGGTATGGATCGGGCCGCTCCCCGCCCGGCGGCGAACGCCATGGCAAGTCGCGGGCGTGGGCATCATACCAGTCGAGAAGCAGTGAAGAGATGGTGGCGGTCACGCGCCGCCTATGGCATGAGCATGGCTTCCATGGAACGTGATGACAAACCGAAATCGGGGAAGAGCGGCTCGGGCGGCGCAAAACCGCCGCGCAAGGTCGCCAAACCCTACCAGCGCCCTCGCGGTGGTCCGGCCAGGCCGGTGTCCGATCTCGTTCCGCAGATTGGCCGCGCAGCCTTTCGCCGCTTCGGATTCGTGCAGTCATCCGTGGTGACCCGCTGGCCCGAGATTGTCGGCCCTACGCACGCCAAGGTCTGCGCGCCCGAAAGCATTCGCTTCCCGCCAGGCGAGAAATCGGACGGGATCATGCAACTGGTCGTGCTTCCTGCCCATGCGCCGCTGATCCAACACGTGATCCCCGAGATCATGGAGCGGGTGAACCGCTTTTTCGGTTACAAGGCGGTAGCCAAGGTCAAGATCCGGCAAGGCGTGGTTAAGCCGCCGCCTGCTGGAGAGAAACGCGCTGCTCCGCCGTCGCTCAAGCCCATTCCGATGGACCTTGGCGAAGGCCTGCGCGATATTGGTGACCCTGAATTGCGCGCCGTGCTGGAATCGCTTGCCCGCTCGGTCGCGAACAAAGAGGATAGTGAGACATGAATTTTCGGCGTTTCGTGGCTGCTCCGGCTGCCGCAATCGTTGCCTTGGCTGTGCCCGCAACGCCCGCCCTGGCACAGGATTGGAATGCGCAGATTGTCGAAACCGACAAGGGCTTCCGCGTCGGCAACCCCGAAGCGCCGCTGCAATTGATCGAATTTGTCAGCTACACCTGCCCGCACTGCGCGCATTTCGAGCAGGAATCCGAGGCAGAGCTGAAATATGTCTACGTACTTGAAGGGCTGGCTGCGGTCGAAGTGCGCCATCTTTTGCGCAATCCGATCGATGTAGCCGTGGCATTGGTCACCGAGTGCGGGGCGACCGAGAATTTCTTCCAGAATCACCGGGCACTGCTTCACACCCAGCCCGAATGGCTCGCCCGCGCGCAGGACACTTCGCCAGCGCAACAGGCGCGCTGGACCAGCGGCACGATTGCTGCGCGTATGCGCGCCATCGGCAATGATCTCGACCTTCACGAAATCATGGAAGGGCGCGGTTATACCTTCACCCAGGTCGACAATTGCCTCGCCGATAGCGAGCGAGCGCTCGCCATGGTCGATGCTTCGGCAGCAAATGCGGCCGAGTTCAATGTGCAAGGAACGCCCAGTTTCGTTCTCAACGGCAATTTGCTCGACGGGGTGCACGATTGGGCTTCGCTGGTCCAGATCATGGCCCCGACACGCGAATCTGCCATGACCACCGCCGAATAAGGGGAAAACCCTGTGCAAAAGCGCCGTTTCCGGACCCCCGGCGCTTTCAACCGAGCATCGCATACGTCTAGCTTGCGGGTCCGCATTACGACAGGACGCTTTCAGACATGACCATTTCGCGCCGTTTCGCCTTTGCAACCCTTGCCGCGCCGCTGGCGCTGGTGCTTTCCGCCTGTGGCGAGGAAGCGGCCGATGGCGAAATAGCCGAAGGTGATCCCATTGCAGCGATCCCTGCACCCGAAGGCCAATCATGGACCGACATCGTCGAAGTGACCGAACATGACGGATATCTGCTCGGCAATCCGGATGCGCCGATCAAGGTCGTCGAATACGGCTCGCTCACTTGCGGCGCCTGCGCCAACTTCGCCCAGAACGGTGCCGAACAACTGCGCGAAGAATACGTCAGCACCGGTGTAGTCTCCTTCGAACTGCGCAATCTCGTACGGGACGGCTACGACCTCACGCTTGCCCGCCTGACGCGGTGCAGCGCGCCCGAAAGCTTCCACGCACTGTCCGACCAGGTCTGGCTCAATTTCGAGGAAATCATGGGCGGTGCGCAGCAAGGCCAGCAGGCCATGCAGCAATTGGGCGAACTGCCCGACGATCAACTGTATGTTGCCGTAGCCGAAACTGCCGGCTTCCTCGATTTCTTCGCCGCGCGCGGGGTCAGCCGCGACCAGGCTGCCGCGTGTCTCTCGGATAACGCATCGGTTCTGGAAGTCGGCGCGAATTCGGATGCGCAAGCGCAAGAATTCAATGTGACCGGCACCCCGACCTTCTTCGTGAACGATGTGCGGGTGGATGGGATAAACTGGTCCGATCTCGAACCGGTTCTCCAGCGCGCCGGCGCTCGGGAAGAGTAAGGCGCAGGCGGGCAACGGATGGAGTTTCGCAAACTTCGGCTGACCGGCTTCAAGAGCTTCGTCGAGCCGTCTGAATTGCGAATCGAGCCCGGGCTCACGGGCGTTGTCGGCCCCAATGGGTGCGGCAAATCCAACCTTCTTGAAGCGATCCGCTGGGTGATGGGCGAAAACTCGCCCAAATCGATGCGTTCGGGCGGCATGGAGGACGTGATCTTCGCGGGCACTTCCGCCCGCCCGCCGCGCGATTTTGCCGAGGTCGTGCTCCACGCCAAAGACGATGACGGCGAAGACCTCGATGTCACCCGCCGGATCGAACGCGGTGCGGGCAGCGCCTATCGCATGAATGGCAGCGATGTGCGCGCCAAGGACGTGTCGCTGATCTTTGCCGATGCCGCGACCGGTGCCCACTCCCCCGCCCTCGTCAGCCAGGGCAAGATCGCTCAGGTCATCGCCGCCAAGCCGACCGAGCGGCGCATGATGCTGGAAGAGGCTGCGGGTATTGCCGGGCTGCACGTGCGCCGCCGCGATGCCGAGCTGAAGCTGCGCTCGACCGAGAAGAATCTCGAACGGCTCGAAGACCTGATGGCGGGCCTCGATACGCAAATGGCTTCGCTCAAGCGGCAGGCCAAGCAGGCCGAACGATACACCAGGCTTTCAGACCAGATCCGCATTGCCGAGGCGCGGCTGCTGTTTGCCCGCTGGCGCGATGCTGCTGCCGCGGCAGAAGCTGCTCGCGTCCAGGCAAAAGAGGCTGATGACAAGGTTGCCGGCGCACAGGCGACTGCGAAAGCAGCGCAGAAAGCGCAAGCCGAGCTGGCGGGCAAGCTTGCCGAACTGCGCGATGAACTCGCCGACCGCCGGGATGACGCGAGCGCGCACGGTCATCGCATGGCAGCGCTCGCCAGCCAGTTGGAAGCGGCAGAGGAACGCCTGCGCGACCTCGATCGGCAAAAGGAACGGCTGGAAGAAGACAAGTTCGAAGCCGACCGGATGACGCAGGACGCGGCCAAGGCGCTGAAAGACCTTGAAGCCGCACTCGCCACTGGTGAAGCCGCGCTTGAGGTCGATGAGGCCAAGCGCCCCGATCTGGTCGCCAAGGTCGAGGACAGCGAGCGCGCAGGCCGTACCGCCGAACTCGCGCTGGCCAAGGCGACGGCAGACCATGCGGGCGTCGAGGCAGACTGGCGCGTGGCACAATCCGAGATTTCACAGACCGAAGCACGGCTTGAACGGCTCGCAGGTGAAGCGCAGCGGCTGGAGGCCCAGCGCGAAGCCCTGACCGGCGCGCGTGATCCGCAAGAGGCGCTCACCGAAGCGCGCACAGCAGCTGACGACGCCACCGCTCTGGTGGCGCAGCGCAAGAGCGAAGGCGAAAGCGACCGCGCGCTCAAGGAAGAGGTGACGCAGGCGCGAGACGATGCCCGCGAGGCGTTTGCCGCCGCCAAGGCCGAGCTTGCCGGGATCGAACGTGAGCACGCCGCGCTGGAGCGGGACCGCGCTGCCCGCGCGAAGCAGCAGGCGAACCGGTCGGGCCGCTCTCTCGCGATTGACAAGGTGCGCGCTGCACCGGGCTTTGAACGTGCGCTCGCTGCCGCACTTGGGCGCGATGCCAAGTCTCCCTTGGGTGCGCCACAGGGCGAAGGCCGGTACTGGACAGGACGCTCAGCGCCTTCGCCCGTGCCGGACTCACTCGCCAGCCACGTCGTCGATTGCCCCGAAGAACTCGCCGCACGCATGGCACTGGTCCATGTTGCCGACAGCGATGACGGGCGCACGCTCGATCCCGGCCATTGGCTGGTCACACGCGACGGCGCGCTCCGCCGTTGGGACGGCTTTGTCGCACATGGCGAAGGCGGGGCCGAAGCTGCGCGGCTGGAGGCGGACAACCGATTCTCCGAACTGGCCGAGAAATTGCCCGCGCTGCAGGAAAAGCTCGCCGAAACAGAGGCACAAGTCGCACGCACGCAGGATCGTTATGCCGCAATCCAGCAGGCGCTGATCGAACGTGACCGAGCCATTGCAACGGCCATCGAAGACGAGCGTGCCGCGCTGCGGGCGGTTGACCAGGCAGAGGCTGCAGTCGCGCAAATGGCATCGCGCATGGAACAGATCGCCAGCGCGAGCGAAGACCTCGCCAGCCAGCGCGAAGCTGCCGAAGCCGACCTTGCGGCGGCCAAGGCGCGGCTTGCCGAACTGCCCGATCCCGAAGCTGGTCGCGCCTCGCTCGATGCTGCGCGGGCCAAGCATGAGGCGGCGCGGGAAAGCGTGCAGGCCGCCAATGCCGCGCTCGCCGCGCATGACCAGTCGCTTGCTGTCTTGCGTGAACGGGTCGCCACCCAGCGTGCCGACATCAAGGGCTGGCAGGCGCGGGCGGGTGATGCTGCGGCGCGGCTGGCGGGCATGTCCGCCCGGTTCGAGGAGATCGCCGAGGAACGCGCGGTCGTCGCGGCGAAGCCCGACGGCCTGATGCGCGAGATCGAAAGCGGCGAAGCGGTACGCGCAAGACTGAGCGAAGAATTGACCAGGGCCGAGAGCGCGGTTCGCGAGACCGAGGCGCAGGCGCGCGAGGCCGATGCCGCTCTCGCCGATCTCAACGAAGCACTCTCCGCCACCCGCGAACAGCGCGCCACATTGGCCGCACGCGCGGAGAACGAGGAAGCGCGGCGCGAGGAAATGGCGCGGATTTCGGGCGAACGCTTCCAGGCGCCGCCCGCGATGCTGCCCGGCCGCTTCGAATTCGATGAAGAAGCAGTCAAGAACTCGGGCCTCGAAAGCGACGAGATGGACCGTCTGGTGGCGAGCCGCGAGCGCATCGGTCCGGTCAACCTCGTCGCCGCCGAGGAATTGTCGAAGATAGAGGAAGAGCACGGTTCGAGCGCCGCGGAACAGGCTGAGCTGGGCGAAGCGGTTCACCGGCTGCGCGGCAGCATCGGCAATCTCAACCGCGAGGGCCGCGAACGGCTGAAAGCGGCGTTCGAAGAAGTCGATGCGCATTTCCGTCGCCTGTTCACGCGCTTGTTCGAAGGCGGGCAAGCGCATTTGGCGTTGGTCGACTCAGACGATCCGCTTGAAGCCGGACTGGAGATTTACGCGCAGCCGCCGGGCAAACGCCTGCAATCGCTGAGCCTGCTTTCGGGCGGCGAACAGGCGCTGACCGCCACCGCGCTGATTTTCGCGCTCTTCCTGACCAATCCGGCCCCGATCTGCGTGCTGGACGAGGTCGACGCGCCGCTCGACGACGCAAATATCGAACGCTTCTGCGACCTACTTGACTCGATGGTGCTCGAAACCAACACCCGCTATCTGATCGTCACCCACAATGCCGTCACCATGAGCCGCATGCACCGCCTGTTCGGCGTGACAATGGTCGAAAAAGGTATCTCGCGGCTGGTCAGCGTGGACCTTGGCGAGGCTGAGGCGCTGGCGGCGGAGTAGCCAGAGTTAATGGTAAAGCAGGTTCGCCACTGATTTGGCGAGAATGCCAGTTCGCCTAATCCAGCACAGCCCGAGGCCCCGGCCCTTTGAGCCCCATCCTATCATCCTTGTTGTAGAGCTGGCACTTGGTCAGACTCAGGCAGCCGCAGCCGATGCATTGGTCGAGCTGGTTCCGGGTACGGGTGAGCAAATTGATCTTCTCGTCGATCTGCACGCGCATCGTGCGGCTGATCTTCTGCCAATCGGCCAGTGTCGGATTGCGGCCTTCGGGCAAGCGGGACAATTGTTCCTCAATCTCGGCTAGGCCAAGGCCGAGTTTTTGTGCGATGAGGATGAAGCTGACGCGGCGAATATCGCTGCGCAAGAATCGTCGCTGGTTGCCGCTGGTGCGTAGCGGCTGGAGCAGCCCCTTCTCTTCATAAAAGCGCAGCGCCGACACTGCGACACCCGTGCGCTTGGCCAAATCGCCAATGCCGATCCAATTGAGCTTGGTCATTGCGTCCCGTCCCTTCTGGCCGTCCGACAACACCCGCTCGGACAACATTTTATCCCCAATCTCTTGACCTGAACTTAGCTTGAGGTTGCATGATTGGCAAATAGCGATTCGCAGACGGCCTGTAAGCGCGTCGGGAAATCGCTAATTTACAAAGGGTTAGAACAGGAAATTTGCACCATGGAACAAGTCTCTCTGCAAGGTCGAATTGAACACGTAAATCTTACCGTAAGCGACATGGATCGCTCGATCGCGCTGTTGCAAGACCTGCTCGGCTGGCAATTACGCGTCCGTGCACCGCATGGCGAGAGCGGCGAATTTGCGCATGTTGGCAGCGACAGCGACTATTTCGCGCTGTGGGCCGATGGAGGCGATTATTCCGGCCAGCGCAAGGGAAAGCCGCTCAACCATGTCGGCCTGCAGGTTGAAGATCTGGACGCTGCAGATCGCGTTGTGCGCGAACACGGGCTCGAAACCTTCAGCCACGGAAAATACGATCCCGGCCCGCGCAGCTTCTATTTCTTCGACTGGGACGGGATCGAATTCGAGGTGGTCAGCTATGAATGAGATTATGCCAAGGGAGCCGATGTTCGCCCAGCCGCCATCGAATACGAAGCCCGAAAAGCGCCGGTCAGCGCCAGAGTGGACGCCAACCCTGCCGCTGTTGCCTCAGAAGCTTTCCTCATAAACGCGGGTGATATCCCCGTCCCATTCGCCGTGGTACTTCTCAAGCAGAACTTCGGCGGGAACCTTGCCGCTCTCCACGATCTGGCGGAGCGGGTTGAGGAAGCCGCTTTCATTGTCGCCCATGCTGTTCAGACGGCCCCGCGCCACGAGTCCGGCATGGGCGATATCGAGCACATCACCGGCAAGGTCGCGCAATGTCCCGCCGCCCGGAATGGCTGCGCCTAGCGCCTGCTTGGGCACAGCGTTGCGAAGCGCCTCGCGCTCTTCCATTGACCAGTGCTTGACCAGATCCCAGGCGGCATCGAGTGCATTTTCGTCGTACAGCAAGCCCACCCACAAGGCGGGCAAGGCACAGATCCGGTTCCACGGTCCGCCATCGGCGCCGCGCATTTCGAGGAAGCTCTTGAGACGAACTTCGGGGAATGCGGTGGAGAGGTGATCCCACCAGTCCGAAGGCGTGGGCAATTCGCCCGGCAAGGCGGGCAGTTCACCTTTCATGAAGTCGCGGAAACTCTGGCCCGCCGCATCGATATAGACGCCGTCGCGATAGACAAAATACATCGGCACATCGAGCATGTAATCGACGTATCGTTCGTACCCGAAGCCTTCTTCGAAGACGAAGGGCAACATGCCCGTGCGGTGCGGATCGGTGTCCGACCAGATGTGGCTGCGATAGGAGAGGAAGCCGTTGGGCTTGCCTTCGGTAAAGGGCGAATTGGCGAAGAGCGCGGTGGCGAGCGGCTGGAGCGCAAGCCCGGTGCGAAATTTCTTCGCCATGTCGGCTTCGGAAGAATAATCCAGATTGACCTGAATCGTACAGGTGCGCAGCATCATGTCGAGGCCCAGTTCGCCCACCTTAGGCATATGGCGCATCATGATCGAATAGCGCTGCTTCGGCATCACCGGCAGGTCGGCACGGGCCTTGTCGGGCCACATGCCAAGGCCGAGAAAGCCGACTTCACAGCCCTCGCCCACGGTCTTGACCTGCGTGAGATGGCGGCCTGTTTCGGCGCAGGTCTGATGCAGCGTTTCGAGAGGCGCGCCCGAAAGTTCCAATTGCCCGGCAGGCTCCAGGCTGATGGTGCCATCATCGCCTGCCATCGCAATGACATCGACCGTACCATCAGGGCCAAGCTCCTCGACCGGCTCCCAGCCGAATTCGCGCATGGCGAGCAATATGTCGCGTATGCCGCCCTTTTCGCCATAGGTCGGTGCATGGTGGTCGCTGGTCTTGAAAACGAGCTTTTCATGCTCGGTACCGATGCGCCAGCGATTGCTGGGCTTTTCGCCCTGAAGCATTGGTTCGACCAGTTGACCGAGATTTTCGATGCGGACTTCGTCGTCGCCGGATGCCTTGCGCGTGCTCATCGGTACTCCCTTGTTCGCCGCGCGGCTTAGCCGATAGGTCGCAAAGCGCCACGCAATATTTTACTTACCCCGCCCGCGTCACGGCTTTTGCCAGTCGCCAGCCGCGCTCATCCAGAGCGCAAGCGCGGCGATGGCTGCTGTCTCACCACGCAATATTCGCGGACCAAGCGCAATCGGTTTCGCCTGCGGGTGCGCGCGTAGCATTTCTCGTTCGGAATCGTCGAAGCCACCTTCGGGGCCGATCAGGATGGCAGCGGGTAGCCCATTGGTTGCAAATGCTGTGCCCGCGTGTTCGATCCCGCCTTCGCTGCCCATTTCATCAGCGAAAAAGAGCACCCGGTCAGCAGGAAAATCCCGCAGGAAAGCCTCCAGCTTGTGCGGCTGGTCCACGACAGGCAGCGCGGTGCGGGCACATTGCTCGGCAGCTTCGGTCACGATGAATTGCGCACGCTCGGCATTGAGCTTGTCGGCAACGCAGCGGCGGGTGACCAGCGGTATGATCCGTGCCGCGCCCAGTTCGGTCGCCTTCTCCAGCACCTGATCGAAACGATCCTTCTTGAGCAGAGCCGGGCATAGCCACAGGTCTGGCACAGCCTCTCGCTCGCGCAGTTTCTCGACCGGATCGAGTACAATCTCGCGCTTGCCTGCCTCTACCACGCGCGCAGCCCATTCGCCGGTGATATCATCGCATAGGATGATTGCATCGCCCTGACCCACTCGCATTACGCGCGATAGATAATGCGCCTGGTTACCGGATATACGCACCGGACGGCCGACCTCGATAATCTGTTCGATGAACAGACGAGGAGCGGATCGCGGAGGCCAAGCGGGAGTTGCGGGCATGGCTAGGCACTAGGGCTAAGCACGGCTAACAGGCAAGCCCAAGGAGGCCGGCCATGAGCGCGGAAACAATCACGCCCGATACCCAGCACCGCAGCCTTGCGGAGCGCCTGCCGCAACCGTTCCGCGATTATGCGTTGCTCGCAAGGTTCGACCGTCCGATCGGTTTCTGGTTACTGTTCTGGCCGTGTGCCTGGGGCCTGTGGCTGACCGGAGCAGGCGCGCAGTGGTTGCTGGTCGCGTGGTTCTTCCTCGGTGCGATCGCCATGCGTTCGGCCGGTTGTGTCTACAATGATATCATCGACCACAATCTCGACAGGAGCGTTGCGCGCACCGCCAACCGGCCCATTGCCAGTGGCAGGGTGAGCGTTCGCGCGGCGTGGGTCTGGTTGGTGGCGCTCTGCCTCGTGGGGCTGCTCGTGCTGCTGCAATTGCGGCCCACGGCGCAAGTCGTAGCCTTGGGCAGTCTGGCGCTGGTAGCCGCCTATCCCTTCATGAAGCGCATAACCTGGTGGCCGCAGGCGTGGCTGGGACTGGTGTTCAACTGGGGCGTGCTCGTCGGCTGGACATCCATGCGCGAAGACAACCTCGTCGTGATGCTGGCCCTTTATGCAGGCGCTGCCTTCTGGACCGTCGGTTACGACACGATTTATGCGCTGCAAGACCGCGAAGATGATGCGTTGGTCGGTATCAAGAGTTCTGCCCTGCGCCTTGGCGGGCGGGTGAAAAGCGGTGTCGCTGCTTTCTACGCCTTGGCCCTCGCGTCGTGGCTCCTCGCCTTCTGGCTGCTGCGCGGTGACCTGCTGGCGTTGCTCGCCCTCGCCCCTGCGGCGGTGCATTTGTCGTGGCAGGTGGCGACGCTCGATCCGGGCGACCCGGATAATCCGCTTGCCCGCTTCCGATCCAATCGCATGGCCGGGGCGCTGGTGGCAGCAGCGTGTTTTATCGTGGGAAATGCGGGAGCCTGAAACCTACTCGGCAGGCTGCGGCTGCATCGCTGCGCCCTTGCGTGGATTGGCCCAGTGCAACAGCCGTGCGAGCCGGGCGGTGATCACGCCGTTTTCCTGCATCCAGTCGTAATATTCCCGGTACTTGGGATCCTCGAGCAGCAGATGCGCCTCTTCGGTGCGCGCGCGCCAGTAGTAAATTCCGCTGACCATGGCGATGAAAGCGGTGTTGCGGATCATGTCCACCATCGAACCGCTGGTGACAAGGAATGGCATGACCGAACTCCACCAGAACAGGTTCTTCGAAACATAGGCCGGATGGCGCGTGTAACGGTACGGGCCATTGGTGATGACGCCGCGATAGGTCAGGTTTGAGAACCGGATACCGAAGGCGACGGTCGCCCAGGCGTAAACCGCTGTCAGGAAGACCAGCCACGTCGCCCATATCCAGAGCAACGCAGGGTAATCGGCAAACCAGTACGCCCAGTCCGCCGTGTTCACTTCGTAATTGATGATGCTGCCGAGCAGGCCCCAAGCCAGCGGCGGATAGCAGGCCAGCGCGGCAATCCATCCGGCGAGGAAGGGATTGCCGCTGCGGATATGCGCATCGAGTGGCCTGAAAGTGAGCAAATAGCCGACCGTGCCGATCTGCACATCGATCACGAACAACAGTTCGAACAGCAGCACGCCCAGCCTTACCGGATCGCCGACAATCTCGGACACCGGAGATTCCACCACCGTGGCGAACCCTCCGGGAATGATGGAAATCATGAAGGCGCTGAAGAAGCCCTTGATGATCCAGCTACGCCAGTGCTTCTTGACCTCGTCGCTGTCATAGGCTTCCCGCCCGATCAGCATGGCTCCGAAATGCCAGGAATGATCGCGCGGGTTGATCATCACCCGGTCGATCCAGAGCACGTAGGGTACCGAAAGCAGGACCAGCGGGATGATGGCAGCGCCAATTACCTGCATGGCAAACAGGTAAGAGCCATCCCAGTACCAGCGGCCAAGGCAGTACAGTCCTCCGATGATGAACCAGGTCGCCCAAAGGCCCGCGAGCTTGGTGATTGAAATATCGATGACTTCGGAGATTGGTCGACGATTGTTCCAGTCGATGCCGGTCGAGGGATTGCGGTGAACTTTTTCAACGAAGACCGACCATGCGGCCATTGCACCACCGGTCAGGATCATCGCGGTCATGGCCGAATAGGGGCCGGAAAGGCGACCGAACTGGTCCGGATAACCAAGTAGGCCTGCTATTTCAGGGAAATAACGCGCAAAGAAAATGTAGCCGAGCAAGGTCGCAAGGCCGACCAGCCCGACCCAAGGCGATACATCGCTGGCAGGCAGCCGCGTGCCATTGTGCTCTTGCGCGCTCATCACCCGACCGCCCTAGCGCGGAAGGGTTAAAAGCCAGGTAACATCGTCAGTTCTCGCCTGCCGCGAATTATCCGTTCACTTCAGGCCGTAAAAGCCCTTAGCGCCAGGCTGTGATACGACCGCTATCGTCAAGGATATACAGCGTGTTATTCGCCACCACGGGAGGCAGCGAAACGCCGTCGTCCAGCTGCGTGAAATCGGCAACCGCGCCGGTCATGACATCGACCGATTTGACGTAGCCGCGCGAGCTGGCGATCCACAGGCGATTGCTCGCGAGCACTGGGCCGGTCCAGAAGATCGGTCCTTCACGGTCCTTCACGTCGCGCCACTGGTCGAGCTGTGTCATCCAGCGGATGCGCCCGGTGTTGCGCTGAATCGCGAGGATACGGGCGTCGTCGGTCAGGGTGAACACCCATTCGCCGGCAATCGTGGGCGTGGAAATGCCCGCCAGCGTCAATTCCCAGATGCGTTGGCCGGTGAGCAATTCGTAGGCTGCCATACGGCCGCCCTGCCCCAATGCGTAAACGCGGCCCTGATCGATGATCGGATCTGCGTCGACATCGGTGAGCGTGCCGACCTGCGTCGAGATCGAAGTCCGCGCGAGCGCGTCGGACCACAATTCGCGGCCGTTTTCGTAGCGGTAGGCCACCAGTTCGCCGGACGAGAATCCGGCCAGCACGGTGCCCTGCCCGGCAGAGGGTGCAGCAACGCCAAACACGCCTTGCTGCCCGCTCGCAGCGGCCTTCTGCCAGACGATTTCACCATCGGCGGTCGCCAGCGAGAAAATCTGGTTGTCCTGCGTCATCACGAAGACTGAATTGAACGCCACCGTCGGTGCACCGCGCAGCGGTCCGCCCGGCTTTACGCGCCAGATTTCAGCGCCCGTCGCCGCATCGAGTGCAACAACATCGCCAACGCCAGTCGTGGCGTAAACCCGGCCATTGTTGTAGCTCGCGCCGCCACCGAAAGTTGCGTCCACGAGGTCGTTCGCCACGGCAATACGGTGACGCCAGCGCACAACGCCGGTCTGGGCATCGAAAGCATGGACCGTCGCGCCGGTGTCGACCGCGAAGAGCATACCGTCCGCCACGACCGGTGCCGCAGCAAGGCGGCGCGTGTTGGTCGTGCCCGCGATGCTTGCCGTCCATGCCCGCGTGGGCACTACCGGCAGCGTTACGTGCCCAGAAACCTTCGCCGCATTGCCACCAGCCTGCGGCCAACTGGCATTGCTCTGCGCAGGTGGGACAACCACAGCGACATTGGCAAGCGCCGGATCGGCGACGATTTCGGTTGCGATGCGCGACAGGATCGGCACGCGATTCCCGACGGTTGGGGTATCTTCTTCGTCATCGCCGCCACCCCCGATGCCGAGCGTTTCGCAACCAGCCAGCGCAAGCGAGGCGGCAAGCGCCAATGCCGGCAGCAGGAAACGGGGAGATTTGCGAGTATCGGTATGCATCATGAAGTGTCCGTTCGAATTATTCGACCAGCTCGACGCTGGCATCTGCAGGCGCCTCACCGGGCTCCTGACCTGTAATTTCTGTTAGCGCCGCATCGACATCTTCGATGGCATCGAAGCCAAGCGATCCGGCGAGTTGGCGTGTACGCCCGCGGATTGATTGCGGCACATCCTCGTTCTGGGCGAGCGAAACAAGCAGCGGGCCAGCCTGTTCGGGCTTGCCCTGCGCCAGGTAAGCATGCGCGACCAGTTCGCCCGCGCTGCCGAAATAGGGACTGCCCGGCTGTGCCAGCGGACCGATGCGATCAATCACGACCTGCGGATCGAGCTGGTCATATTGCGCGCTAACCGATCGAATCGCCGCGACATCGCGCATTTCCGATGGCAATTCGGTGTTGTTTGCAACCCTGTCGAACAGGACCACCGCGTCTGCCGCGCGATCCTGCTCCATGGCGATTCCCGCGCGCAGCATGGCCGCTGCGGCAGCGACGCCATCTGTGCCTTCCGAAAGCGCCTCCAGCTCGGCATCGGCGATGCTGAGATTGGAAGCATCAAGTTCGTCCATTGCCATGACAAGCTGCTCTGACCGTTCTTCCAAAGCGGATTCGGTCTGGTTCTGCCACAGCAGGTAACCGCCGTAAGCGGCAATCGCGAGGACGAAGGCGATGCCCAGCGGCCAGCCGTATTTCTTCGCGAAAGTGCTGACTTCATCCTGGCGGACGGCCTCGTCCACCTCGCGCATGAGCATTTCCTGCTCCGCGTCGGGCTTCGGTTCCTTTTCGCCCTTGGAGGACGGGTCTGTGATTGCGGGTGGTTTTGCCAAGGTTTGTTTCTAGCTTTTCGGTTTCGATAATTCAGGCTGCGCTGTTAGGCGGTAAGCCCAAGCTTTTCAATCGAAGAGGCATGAGTGTCCCCGTCACGGTGAACGGTGGCTTAAGCCTCGTCACTATCAGGCACCGGCCTGTCACCTGCCTTCGGATACTTTTGCATCAGCCCCCAATAGAGCGCGCGGTAGCGTTCGATCATGCGCTTCTCGTCGAATTCTTCGCGAGCCTTCGCCTTGTTGGCCTGGCCGATACGCTTGCGCTCCTTTGGATCGCCGGAGAGCGTGAGCAGCGAACTGGCGAGAGCTTCGCTGTCACCGGGATCGACCAGAGCCGGGCCATTTTCGCTCGACACCATGCTGCCGATATCGCCCACCCTGGGGGCGACCACCGGAAGGCCCGCCGCCATCGCCTCGACGACTGAAATCGGGAATTGTTCGGAATGGCTCGACAGTGCGAAAATATCGAAATGTCCGATCAGCTTCTGCGGCTCAGCCACGAAACCGGGCAGGTGGACACGGTCCTCCAGTCCCAGCTTCTCTGCCTGCGCCAACAACGCATCACGCTCTGGCCCCTCGCCAGCGATCACCAATTGCCATTCTTCGGGCAAATGCGTCATTGCCCTTACCAGCATGTCGAGTTGCTTGACCTTGCGCAGGCCGGCAAGCGTACCGATCCAGAATTCGTCCTTGTGCTTCAGCAAGCCGGGCAGGATATCGCGCTTGGGCGGCGCTGCATAGGCACGCGTGTTGATCCCGTTGGGTATCCGGCGGACACGGGTGCGTGGCTGGTCCCAGATATTGAGCGCGATGTCTTCCAGCGTGGTCGAGGGAACAACCAGCGCCGCGGTCCGCCCAAGCGCGATACGGCGATACCAGTTGCGGCGCTTTTTCAGGCGCACGGCCTCGTCTTCATTGAAGCCATCTTCATGATGGACCAGCGGTGGGAGCTTGAACGGATCGGCAAACACCGTGTGCGCCATCACCGCATCGATCGCGCCCCAATTATAGGTGCAGATCAGGTCATACCCGGCCATGGCCTTGGCGATCTTTGACAGTCGCCGCGGTGTCGGGGTGCCGGTGAGCGAGGGAAATTTCGGCCAGCTGATCCGCGGCTTCTTGCCGATCATGTGCGCCGCATTGCGCTTCTCGAGATCGCCCGAGACAATCGCGTGATCCACGTCCTTGCCCCAGGCGTTGATCAACTGGACATTGCGCAACTCCTTGCCGCCCGCATCGAAAGTCGAATGCAAGTGGAGGATTCTCGGGGTCTTGGACCTGCCGCTCATGCGACCTTTTCCAGCAGACGCGCGATGGCTGCCTGCGCGGCAGGCTCCTCAAGCGTTGGAACATGGCCGACACCGGGCACGGTCACAGCTTCGAGAGCGGGCATTCTGCTCTGCATCTTCTCTACCGTCTGGGTCGAGAGCAGGTCGGAAAGCTCGCCGCGCAACACCATTACGGGAATTCCTGCCAGCGCGTCGAATAGTGGCCACATGTCGGGCGATTCCTGTTCGGCTGCCAGAGGTTCGGCGATCTTCATGTCGTAATCGAAGCTGATGCGTCCGCTATTGCCGACTACCATCAAGCGCTTGGCGAGGCGGAGCCAATCGCGCATCTTGTAACCGGGATAGACATAGTCGCTGGTTTCCTGAAGCGCGCGGGCGGCGTGCATCCACGTGGGGAAGCTGCCGCCGTGGCCGACGTAGTCCTTGATCCTGTCCAACCCCAATTGCTCCACATGAGGGCCGATGTCATTGAGGACCACACCGGCGAAGCGGCCCGGGTGCTGGAATGCCATAAGCATGGACACGATCCCGCCGAGCGAGGTGCCCAGCGCAACAACCTTGTCCAGCCCCTCCTGCTCCAGCAGGGCGAGGATATCCTCGACATAGGTCGATGGCTTGTAGGTTTGCGGATCCTTCGAATAATCGCTTTCGCCGCGCCCTCGAAGGTTCACGACGATCACGCGCCAGTCTCCGGCAAAAGCATCGGCCACCGGCTCGAAATCGCGCACTGTGCGGGTCAAGCCGGGAATGCACAGGATCGGCGGGCGATCATCGCGGCCCGGATAATCGCGGTAGTGCAAGGTCAGCCCATCGGCGCTTTCCCAAGTCTTGTCCTGCCAGCTCTTCTGCTGAGTGGTATTCTCGCCCACACATGCTCCCCAATTTGATGCCTGCCTTGCTTTAGGCAGCGCGCGTGGCCACCTATTGGAATGATGCGCGCCGAACCGCAACCTGCCGACTATCGTCCTGACACGAAAATCACCGAAATCGCGCAATTTCTTGCCGGTCCGGTCGATGCCGCGCAGTTTCCGGCGCACCAGTTGCGCTTTCGTAATGCCCGCTGGGACAAGTCCGTTGGCCTTGGCGATTTGACCGATGACCAGTGGATCGCGCATTTCGGCAAGTTCGAGCCGTTGCCCGATAACCTGCCCAAGCCGCTTGCGCTGCGCTATCACGGGCATCAGTTCCGCACCTATAATCCGGAGATCGGTGACGGGCGCGGGTTCCTGTTTGCACAGATGCGCGACGGTGATGGACGGTTGCTCGATTGCGGCACCAAGGGCAGCGGCACCACGCCTTACAGCCGCGATGGCGACGGGCGGCTGACGCTGAAGGGTGCGGTGCGTGAAATTCTTGCGACCGAAATGCTCGAAGCGCTCGGCGTCTATACCTCCAAGACATTCTCGGTCATCGAAACGGGAGAGGAGTTGTGGCGCAATGACGAGCCAAGCCCTACCCGCTCTGCCGCGATGGTGCGCCTGAGCCACGGTCACATCCGCATCGGCAGTTTCCAGCGCCTGATGGCTTTGGAGGAGGACGCCGCGCTTGCGCAACTGGTCGATTATTGTCTCAGCGCTTATCCCGGCCCTCTACCACCGCAAAATGCTCCCGGACGCGACGAGCCAGCGGTCATCCTGCTGCATCAGGTGACCGAACGCCTTGCCGATCTGGCCGCGAGCTACATGGTGGCGGGCTTCGTTCACGGCGTGCTGAACACGGACAACATCAATATCACTGGCGAGAGTTTCGATTACGGGCCGTGGCGCTGGCTGCCACAGTGGGAGCCGCAGTTCACCGCCGCCTATTTTGACCAGACCGGGCTTTACGCCTTCGGGCGCCAACCAGAGGCAATCCGCTGGAATCTTGGCCAACTGGCGATATCGTTGCGTCCGCTTGCCGAGTCGGAACCGCTCATCGCGGCCATCGAGAGGTTTGGGCCGCTTTACGGGGAGGCGATGATGCGGCGCTTTTGCTGGAGGCTCGGCGTTGAGCAGCGCGGTGAGGCCGCCGATGCCGCGCTGATCGGGGCTGCCGAACAGGCCATGCGCGAGCAGAAGATCGGCCCGGACATCTTTTTTCACGCGCATCGCGGTGGCCGCAACGCTTCCGGCCCACTGGCTTACGCTCTGGCAGGCTACCAGCCGCTTGAAAGCGATGACCGATATTGGTCGCGAGAGACCCCGGTCTCCATGCTGATCGAAGAGGTCGAGTCCATCTGGGATGCCATTGCCAAGAACGATGATTGGGAGCCGCTATCGGCAAAAATCTCGAATATGCGCGAATTGGGCCGAGCCCTTGGACCTCCGCCCCACGCCGCTGGGCATGAATGAAATCGTAACTTTGCGCCTTTGCGAAACAGTCTCTAAAGGTCTGGAAACCACCTGCACACGGGAAACCGCACTACCTTGGCCAATTCTCAGGAACTGATTTCTTTCGAACCCGCCACGGGCAAGGAATTGTGGCGCGGCGCGCATGGCAATGTCGATGCGGTCGTGGCGCAATCGCGCCGGGCGTGGCCGAAATGGGCTGCGCTGCCGCTTTCCAACCGTATCGAATTGATGCGCCGCTTCGTCAACGAAGTGCGCAAGGACCAGGATGCCTTCGCCGAACTGATCGCTCGTGAGGCTGGCAAGCCGCTGTGGGAAGCCCGCACCGAAGTCGAAGCGGTCATGGCCAAGGTCGATATCTCGGTCAGCGCCTATGCTGAAAGGACGGGCCAGCGCAAGCTCGACAGCGCCCTGCAAGGCACCGCAGCCCTGCGCCACAAACCGCATGGGGTGATGGCGGTCCTCGGCCCATATAATTTCCCTGCACACCTGCCCAACGGCCACATGGTGCCAGCGCTGATCGCAGGCAACACGGTCATCCTCAAACCGTCGGAGAAGACTCCTGCGGTTGGGGAAAAGCTGGTCGAATTGATGAACCGCGCCGGGATCCCCGAGGGTGTGGTGCAATTGCTGATCGGTGGGCCGGATGAGGGCAAGGCGCTTGTCGCGCACCAGGACGTGGACGGCGTGCTGTTCACCGGATCGGCGCAAGTCGGGATTGCCATCAACCGGAAGCTTGCCAATGAGCCGGGCAAGATCGTGGCGCTCGAGATGGGTGGCAACAATCCGATTGTTGTCTGGGATACGCCCAAGATCACCGATGCGGCTGCCCTCATCATCCAGTCTGCCTTCACTACAGCCGGCCAGCGCTGCACCGCTGCGCGCCGCCTGATCGTGAAATCGAGCATGTATGACGAGGTGATCGCGGAAACGAAGAAGCTGGCCGATCGCATCATCGTGGGCGGTCCCTTCGATGATCCCGCTCCCTTCATGGGCCCAGTGATCGATAACTATACCGCGGACCAGTTGACCGAAAGCTTCGTCTACCTGCTGTCGCATGGCGGAAAGGCGATCAAACATATGCGCCGGCAGCAAGACGATCTGCCATTCCTTACGCCCGCCATTATCGATACGACCGCCATGGCGGATCGGCCCGATGTCGAGCTGTTCGGTCCGCTGTTGCAGGTCATCAAGGTCGATGACTTCGACGAGGCCATTGCAGAGGCCAACAACACGCGTTTTGGCCTGTCCGCCTCTCTCGTCGGTGGGGACCCACAGCAATACAATCGATTCTGGGCCAACGTCCGCGCCGGCATCGTGAACTGGAACCGCCCGACAAATGGCGCGAGTTCAGCGGCACCTTTTGGCGGGATCGGCCTGTCCGGCAACCACCGCCCAGCCGCATTCTATGCAGCAGACTACTGTGCCTACCCTGTGACAAGCACAGAGGTGGAGCAGCCACGCGCAAGCGTCGGAGTTGGCTTCAAATAAGTTTCAGCGAGACCTGCCTGGTCCGGAAAATATCAAGGCGCCCGAGCCGTTAAAGCCCGGGCGCCTTGGCGCGGCCCTCACTAACACGACCCGAAGGACCGCGCAGTCGGTGCGACCTAACAGGGGAAGGTCGCCCGTATTCGAAATAACTCTCTATTTTCCGGAGCTTTGTGCGTTTTATAGCACTCTGCGGCTGAATGTGGCGCAACCGCGCGCAAAGCTTGCCGACAGGCGCGCGAAGGCCTAGCGCGGCGCCATGACCACGCCTGCTTCATGGCCCGAAACCAGCCGCGGCAGGGCGCTGTCCTTTGCCCTTACCGCGCATCTCATCTGGGGCTTGCTGCCGCTTTACCTGCTGATGGTGAAGGACGTGCCGCCGGTCGAATTCGTCGCCTGGCGGACATTGTTCACACTGCCGATCTGCCTTGGCTTCGTGTGGTTCACTGGCAAATTCGGCGAATTGCGCACTTGCCTGGCGCAGCGCCGCGTCGTGTTCACGCTGGTGCTTTCATCAATCATGATCGCAGTGAACTGGCTGGGCTACATCTGGGCCATCCAGACTTCTCACGTCTACGCCGCAAGCCTTGGTTATTACATCCTCCCGATCGTCATGATGCTGATGGGAGTGGTGTTCCTGAAGGAACCGCTATCGGTGCGCCAGTGGGCTGCGGTGGCGCTCGCTTCGGTGGGCGTTGGCGCGCTTGCGCTTGGCGCGGTGACCACACTCTGGGTGAGCCTGCTGCTGGCGGTTTCCTTCGGCATATACGGGCTGCTGCGCAAGACGGTGGCCGCCGGTGCGCTTGTCGGATTGACCATCGAGGCGACGATCCTCCTGCCGTTGGTACTCGCCTATCTGGGCTGGACTCATTGGGAAGGCGGAGGGACGGCTCTCGGTCGCGATACGGTGGAGACCATCGGCATATTGGGCGCCGGTTTCGTGACCGCGATACCGCTGATCCTGTTCGCTACAGCCGCGCGTGCCCTGCCCTATACGGTGATCGGTTTCATCCAGTTTGCCGCCCCAAGCGTCATCTTCTTGCTCGGGCTCACCGTCTTCGGAGAGGAACTGAAACCTGCACAATTGGCATGTTTCATCGCCATCTGGGCGGCGGTCGCGCTGTTTAGCTGGGATATCTGGCGCAAGAGCCGCGCCGTAAAGCCCGCCCCTGCCTAACCGGCGAATGTCCAGCCGAGCGTCTGCCCGGCGTGGAACGGTACAAGCTGTTCCCCGCCCGCGTCGACCGTCTCCGGTACACCGGTGTCGCGCTTCTCCAGCGTTATAGCCTCTTCGTTCACCGGGAGGCCGTAAAACGCAGGTCCGTGCAAGCTGGCAAATCCTTCGAATTGCTCAAGCGCCTCTTCGGCCTCGAACACCGCAAGATAGCTCTCAAGCGCGAATGGTGCGTTGAAAATGCCCGCGCAGCCGCACGCGCTTTCCTTGGCTGAGCGTGTGTGCGGAGCGCTGTCGGTACCGAGGAAGAACTTGGGCAAGCCCGAGGTCGCAGCTCGGCGCAGAGCAAGGCGGTGCAATTCGCGCTTGGCGACCGGCAGGCAATAGGCATGCGGTCGCATCCCGCCGACCAGCATGGCGTTACGGTTGATATGCAAATGCTGCGGGGTGATGGTGGCGGCAACATTGGCCGGTGCAGCTTCGACGAAGCGCACCGCATCCTGCGTGGTAATATGTTCGAACACGACCTTTAGGGACGGTATCTCGGCGATCAGGGGTTTGAGCACTTGTTCGATAAACACCGCCTCGCGGTCGAATATGTCGATATCGGCGGCGGTCACTTCGCCATGGACGCACAGTACCATGCCGATCTCTGCCATCACCTCCAAAACGCCACGGATCTTGGCCACATCGGTGACGCCGCTGTCTGAGTTGGTGGTGGCACCTGCCGGATAAAGCTTGGCTGCGGTGAATACACCTGCCTCGAAACCGCGCCGCACCTCTTCCGGATCGAGGTTATCGGTCAGATAGCAGGTCATCAGCGGTTCGAACGCTGCGCCATCAGGCAGTGCCGCCATGATCCGGTCACGATAGGCGCTCGCTGCCTCCACCGTGGTAATCGGCGGAGTAAGGTTGGGCATCACGATAGCGCGCGCGAATTGCCGCGCGGTATAGCTTGCAACGCCCTGCAACATGGCGTCATCGCGCAGGTGAACGTGCCAGTCATCGGGGCGGCGGATTGTGATCGTCGTCGTCATGGGATTGCCTATGGCGCGCTCCGCCCTATCTGTCACCCATGACAATAGGCCGATTAACCAGCCGCGCCGTGGTGCGCGTTTCGCCGCAGGATGAAAGCGAGGATGCGGCAGCTTTCCTGCAAGGACTGCTCACCAATGATGTGACGGGAAACCTGCCCACCTATGCCGCGCTGCTGACCCCCCAAGGCAAGACCATGTTCGACATGCTCGTATGGCGCGACGGCGAGGATATCTTGCTCGATTGCGAGGCCGAACATGCCGTGGAACTGGCCAAGCGACTCTCGCTCTATCGCCTGCGCAGGAAAATCGAGATTGGCGTGGACTCGTCGCTTGGAATTTTCTGGAGCGATAGTGCCGCGGATGGTTTCACCACGGACCCGCGCCTCTCCTCGCTCGGTTTTCGCCGCATCAGCACCGTTTCGCCGAAAGATAACAGCGTAGACGATTCCTACCTCGCTCACCGTCTGTCCCTTGGTGTCGCGGAAGGTCATGCCGAACTGTCCGATATCCTGTGGCTTGAAACCAATGCGGTCGAACTCAACGGCGTCAGCTTCGACAAGGGCTGTTACATCGGCCAGGAAAATACCGCGCGGATGAACTGGCGGCAAAAGATCAACCGCCGGCTGGTTGTGGTTCCGCTGGATCAATCGCAGGAAAAGCGGCGCAAGGCTGAATATCCCGCACAAGGGCTGGCCATCGATCACTTGCGGGTTGACGATATTCCGGTCGATCTTGTGCCGGGCTGGATGCGACTGCAAGCCGCCAGCGACTAGACGTTCACACCGTTTCGCGCGAAGGCCGCGACCAGCATCTCTTCAGCCCGGTCACGCGAGGTTGTGCGATCGACCGAGAGCGACTCGGCCAATTGCTCGCCGAGCAGCGCATCGCCCAATGCGAGGAGCACCAGCGTGAGCGTGGTTTCGTGCATAGCAAGCTCTCCGCCCGAATGCGTTTCCTCCGGATGAATATCGTGCACAAGTGCATGGATTCGCTCAATAATCGGGTTGAGAGCATCCTCATTTCCCGATGCCAGCATCCAGCTGGCCAGCGACCCGCCGCCTTCTCGCCCGAAGGCATCGAAGGTCAGATCGACGACTTCACGCGGGCTTCCGATTCCGGCGCGGGTCGCACGAACCGCCTCACCGATGGAATCGCAAACGGTCGTTGCAAGATGCGCCGCCAGCTCTTTCTGCAAGCCCGCCGCGCTGCCGAAATGGTGCAGCAGATTCGCATGCGTGCGGCCGATTCGCGCAGCAACAGCTTTAAGCGTGACTGCCTGCGGACCTGCCTCTATCAGCAAAGCGCGCGCAGCTTCCAAGGCTGCGGCACGACTTTCTTCCGGACTGAGGCGCTTCCTCACTGACATTGATGTAAGTTTCCTATTGACATTCATGTAAGTCAACGCGATCTTCAGGCTGACGGCACACGAGACTGGTATCTGGACTACGATATGACCGCACAACCTCACTGGCAAGCAAGCACCCCGGCAGATCACAAATTGACCGTGCGGGACCGTCGCTTCAATCGCGATGAAAAGCGTCAGCGCGGGGTCGATCCGGTAGCTTCTGCGTGGTTCGCCGCTTTGTCCGCCAGCTTCCCGCGTGGCGAAGCCATGTTCATCGAAGCGGTGAAGGCCCACCGCGACGGCGTGCCCGAACAGCTGGCCGCCGAAATTCGCGACTTTATCCGCCAGGAAGTGAACCATTCACGCGAACACGTCGCGTTCAACCGCGCGATCGAGGAAGCCGGTTACGACCTGACACGTATCGAAGAGCGGGTTAAGCGACTCGTCGGCGATACGCTGGCGACCCCGCCGATCGTGCAACTGGCAATCACCTGTGCTCTCGAGCATTTCACCGCCATGTTCGCACACCAGTTCCTCAAGTCACCCAAAGCACTGGCCACGGCGGGCATGGGCGATCCGCAGCTTTGGCTGTGGCATGCTGTCGAAGAAATCGAGCACAAGGCCGTCGCCTACGACACCTTCCTCCACGCGACGCGCGACTGGTCGGGGTTCAAGCGGTGGCGAATGCGTAGCATCCTGATGGCCTTGGTCACTTTCCGCTTCCTCAGGAACCGCACGAGAGATGCGCTCGAATTGCTGGAACAGGACGACATTACCGGTTGGCGCGCCAAATGGCGCCTGTTTGCCTATCTCACCGGCAAGCCCGGCATCTTACGCAAGATCCTGCCATCGTGGCTCGGCTATTTCCGGCCCGGCTTCCATCCGTGGGACCTTGACGACCGCTACCTGATCACACGTTGGGACGTCGACCAGGCAAAGCGGGAGGACGGCCCCGCCACCGCCTGATTGCTCAGGCCGCAGCGGGGCGAACGCTCCCGGCGTTTTCACCAATCCAGTTCACGTACCGGCGTGCCAGGACCTGCGCGCCGCCCCGGCCATTGCTCTGCGTTGGCAGCAATTCGCCGGTCTCTTCGAAACCGGCATTGCGCAACACCTTGCCGCTGGCCGGGTTGTCTACAAAGTGCCCGGCCTCCAGCGATGGGATACCCAGCGCTTCGGCCAGCCGCACGACGCCGCACACCGCCTCGGTTGCGAATCCGCGGCGCTGCCAGTCCTTGCCGATCCAGTAGCCCAGCTCCTCGCCTCCGCCTTCAACCGGCTCGAAACCGATCATGCCGACGACGGGCGCTCCTTGCTTTTCGGGAAGAGTGATTGCGAAACGGGTGCGCGTTTCCGAATTGGCGCCAGCACAGAAGCTGCGCGCATCATCCTCGGTGTAGGGCCACGGCGCGCGGGCAAGGTTGCGGACGATCGCTTCGTCAGCAATGCCGCAAAAGACATCGCGCCAGTCTTCGGCAAATACGGGCCGCAAGAACAGCCGCTGGGTACGCATGAACATCGCAACTTCTCCTCAAAAGCCGAATGCCCGCCTCCAGTGGACGTCTGACATGTCAAAACGAGGAAAGGAGAATCAAAAAAAGGAGACGGGGCGGCCCCATCTCCTTCCAGCTTTTCGGATTTCAAAAGTCCGAAAGGGGCCATCCCGGTGGATGACCCCTGTATCGAATCATCCGGTTATTCGGCGGCTTGCGCCATGGCGTCGACCGAGACGTATTTGCGGCCGAGTTTGCCATCGTGGAAGCGGACACGGCCCGCTTCGAGCGCGAACAGCGTATGGTCCTTGCCCATGCCGACATTGGCACCGGGATAGAACTTCGTGCCGCGCTGGCGCACGATAATGTTGCCCGGAATCACTTCCTGGCTGCCAAACTTCTTCACACCAAGGCGACGACCGGCTGAGTCGCGACCGTTACGCGATGAGCCACCAGCTTTTTTATGTGCCATTGTGTCTTACTCCAATTCGTCCGCGCGCAGCGGGATTACTTCTTGTCGGCCGGCTTGGCGGCGCTTTTCTTGGTGGCTGCTGCCTTCTTGGGCGCTGCCTTCTTGGGCGCTGCCTTCTTGGCGGCAGGCTCCTTGGCCGCTGCTTCCTTCTTGGGAGCAGCCTTCTTGGCCGGAGCCTTCTTCTCGGCAGCTTCCTTCACCGGTGCAGCCTTGTGCGCCTTGGGATCAGCCTTCTCTTCGGAAGTGTCCTTCTTCGCAGCAACCTTTTTGGCCGGAGCCTTCTTGCCTTCGCCAACTGCCGTGATCCGCAGCAGGGTCATCTGCTGGCGGTGGCCGTTCTTGCGGCGATAGTTGTGACGACGACGCTTCTTGAAAACCGTCACCTTCTCACTCTTGGCCTGGGCGATCACTTCGGCCGAAACCGTGACCTTGGCGGCATCCGCCAGGTCAGCGCCTTCGCCGGCCAGCAGAACATCGTCCAACACGATTGTTTCACCGGCTTCACCAGCCAGTTTCTCAACCGCAATCTTGTCTCCTTCGGCGACGCGATACTGCTTGCCGCCCGTGCGCACTACTGCGAACATGGTGCTATAATCCGTTTATCTGGTGTTCTTACGCCTAGACTTTGCCCGAGCGAACCCGGACCAGTTTCAGAGCAACAACAAAAAGGGCGCCCATAAGGGCACCGTGAAGACGCCGCCGTTAGGCCAACCGCCTGTAGCTGTCAACCACTTGCGAGCGCGAAATCCGGCCATTTGCACGCTGGATCACACTCGTTTCCCGATGTAGGGGCGTGACATGACAAAGCAAGCCCGCCTCCTTGTTTCCAGCCTGTGCTGCGCCCTGCTGGCAGCTTGCGCCAGCCCCAGCGGTGACTACCCCTCTCTGGCCATTCGCGATTCGGAACGCTGGATTGGCACGATGGATGCCGCAGAACCACAGCCCTACCTTCCCCCCGCACCAGACGCCTCTGCGATCGACCAGGTGGGCGCGTTGGCTGCGCAGGCGAGCACCATTCACGCAGAATTTTTGGCCGCTGAATCTGCAGTGCGTCGCCTTGCCACTGCTGCACGTGGCTCCAGCGCGGGCAGCGATTCATGGGCAAGTGCGCAAGTCGGTATCGCAGATCTCGAATCGCGGCGTAGCCAGGCGATGATTGCCCTCGCCGATTTGGACCGCGTCTTTGTCGAGACTTCGAACGCCGGACTTTCTGTTGCGCAAATCGGGGATGTGCGAAGTGAAGTGGTCGCGCTTGTCGAGCAAGAGAACGCGATCATCGCCGATTTGCTTTCTACTGTCGGCCGATAAGCACCAGCCTGAACAAAAGCGCGGGACCGTTTGGGACGGCCCCGCGCATGATGGAGAGTTCTGGTCGAGCGGGTCGCCCCCCGTTCTTGGGACTCAGACCAGCGCAGCGATAGCCGCCGCGATTACTCCCCAAATGAAAATCAACACGGGCAGGATAAGAACCTGCACCGTGGCGTCTCGCGCCGAGGTGCGGCCATAGGCTGTCATCACGCCGTCGTGCTTGAATCGCGCCCAAGTCTTCGATTGGGATGGAATCTGCGGCGCCAATCGCAACCAGACAGATGGGACGCCAAACCCAGCGACGACAATGGTAACGAAAATCGCGACCGGTATTATCATCTCGGGGTGGGCAAAGCTGAGGCCCAGCACGGCGATGAAGCCGAGGTACAGTCCGATTGTCGCGAAAAAGAGTCCCTTGGGCAGTTCGAAAGTCCGGTCGACCGGAGCATTTCGGACATAGGCTGGCGGCGCGCTGTGGATTTTCGCCGCAGATGCAATTTCCTCGCGAGTGAGTTGTTCGGCCATTCGTATTCTCCTTCGTGTCGAAAGAAAACTGGCCCGGATCGCTCACGCTTTCATTGATCTCGCGCAAATCGCCCGCGATTTATTCCCAGCGCGCCAATGCTGCGTGATCCTCTGCGCGCGGTTCGATCCAGTGCCATTCGCCAGCACGTTTTTCGCGTTTCCAGAACCAGCTTTTAGCCTTCAGGTGATCCATGCAGAAATCGACCGCATCGATGGCGCCGCGCCGATGCCGGGCGCAGGCCGAGACCAGCACAACGGGCTCTCCAGGAAGCATCACGCCCGTCCGGTGAACAATCAACAGGCCCATGAGATCGAAGCGCTGTTCGGCCAGGGCCGCAAGGCGCTCCATACCAGGGAGCGTCATGCGCTCGTAATGCGTCAGTTCGAGCGCTTCGACATCGTTTTCGCCCCGCACCTCTCCGACAAATGTGCAAACGCCGCCAAAGCCGGGGTGGGCGCGGGTGAAAGGACCTACCAGTGCCGCCGGCGGGAACGCTGTTTCGAACAGTTGTACGGTGACCGACACGTCAGCCGCCGCTGACCGGAGGCAGCAGCGCCACTTCAGATCCTGCGGGTGCTACAAGGGCGGTCTTGTCCGCCAGCAGCTCGCCGTCGAGTGCCAACTTCACGCGTTCGCTTGCGATCTCGATGGCAAGCGGCTCCTCGCACAAAGTCAAAAGCCCGTTCCAATCGAGCGGTGCCGGCACTTCGCGCACGCTTTCGCCTGCAAGATCTGCGAGCTTACCCAGGAAAACGAGCGTGACCACGTTCATCCCCCTGTCACCGACATATGCCTCGGCTGCGCGGGAGCTGCGCCGCGTGCGATGGCGAAATGGTGGCGTTCGGGCTTGATCCGCATGGCTTCATCGAGCGCAGTCGCAAGCGCTGCCTCAGGCTGGTCGCTGCGCAATGCCGCGCGCAGGTCGACCTTCTCCGCTCCGCCGAGACAGGCATAGAGCTGGCCCGTGGCGGTGACCCTAACGCGGTTGCATGTAGCGCAGAAATTGTTAGTCAGCGGAGATATGAAGCCGATTCTACGACCGGTTTCCGCGACCCGAACATAACGCGCCGGGCCACCGGTCGAATCGCCGATGTCACTTAAGGCAAAATGTTGCTCAAGCTGATCCCTTACGGCGGGAAGCGGCAGGTAGTGATCGATCCGCTCGCCGTCGACATCACCCATCGGCATCACTTCGATCAGCGTCAGGTCATGACCTTGTGCGTGAGACCATTCGACCAGTTGAGGGATCTCCGCTTCGTTCAAGCCCTTCAGCGCGACCGTGTTGATTTTCACGCGCAACCCCGCAGCCTTGGCGGCGGCGATTCCTTCAAGCACCTGTGCCAGGCGATCGCGGCGGGTGAGCTGGGCGAACAGGTCCGGGTCTCGCGTGTCGAGGCTGACATTCACACGGCGCACGCCCGCGTCGAACAGTGGCTGCGCATATTCGGCCAGTTGCGTGCCGTTGGTGGTGAGCGTCAATTCCTCCAGCCCGTCACCCAGCTTCCGGCCCAGCGCCCGTACCAGATCCATGACATCGCGGCGAACCAACGGTTCCCCTCCTGTCAGGCGGATCTTCGCCACGCCGCGGGCGACGAAAGCCAGTGCCAACCGGTAAATCTCTTCGAGGGTCAGCACCTCGGACTTGGGAAGGAATTGCATCCGTTCGGGCATGCAATAGGCGCAGCGCAAATCACAGCGGTCCGTCACCGACAGACGCAGGTAGGAAATGCGGCGGTCGAAACTGTCTGTGAGAGGCGTGGCGCAGCTCATCCAATACTCATGGCGGGAACGGGGACTGTATTCAACTTCGCTCGCTCACCAAGCAAGGTTACTCGGCAAGCGTGAATATCTGCCCCGTCACACCCGGCGCATCATCTAGATACTTCAGCACCTGAGCGATCGCGCCGCTTTCGCTGCCGACCACGGCGTTGATCCGGCCCGGCGCCGCCTCGCGCGCAAGCTCCTCGATCGCGGCCTTGCGCCAGCTATCATGCGTGTGATCCGCATGGTCTAGGATGACCATACAACTCCCGTAGCCGCGCAGGATGGGAAAATATCTGGCTGCAAACTCCGCAGCGGCATCGAGCGGGGCAGCGGGCAGTCCGCGCGCCTCCACCACATCCATGCCGCACGCGATCTTGCCCACTATTTCCGCTCTCGTGTCAGCGTGATGCCGATGTGCTCGCCTGCCTCGCTCAACGCCAGCTTGACGATCTTGACCTGCACTTCCTCGATGCGCTTATCCTGCAGGAACAGTGTTTCGCAAACATGATCCGCAACCGCCTCGATAAGCTTGTAATGGCGATCCCCGAGCGCCTGCGAACAGGCGAATTTCAGGTCCATGTAATTCTTGCTCTCTTCGAGCGGGGTATCGGCATCGTAGAAAGCTTTCGCCCTCAGCCGGGCACGCACAGTAAAGCGTAGCGGCTGCGGCTTGCCGGTTTCCTCCGAGTAAATCCCGGTGTGCACGTCATGCTCGAATTCGGCGAGCTCGAGGTAAAGGCTGTCTGCCATGATAGGGTTCGCATGGCAGCGACAGGGCGGATTGGCAAGCGGGAGCCATTGCGCAGGATGGAGCGTTTTTATTGACGAGCGGCGATGCGACGCGCATTGCCCAAGTCACGGCAAAACAGGGAGCAGGTCGTGAACGAAACACCCGAAACCAATGATACCGCAGCTACGCCTTCAAAGAGAGCGCGTGCCGCTGCGAAGACAGTCAAATGGACCGGGAATTTCGTGCTCGGCGGCGCGTTGATTGCGATAGTCGTCGTCCTGATCGCGGCGACCCTGGCGCGTTTCGACATCATCGAGAAGATTGCGGGATTCGCGCCCTTCTATCTCACAGTAAATCCGGCGCGCGCGCTGACGATCATCGGCCTGCTCGGTCTTGGTTTTGCACTCTGGCGCAAGACCGGTCATCTGTGGAAGCTGGCGTTGGGAACAGCGCTGTCCGCCGGCCTGTTGTTTGCCCAGTATACGATGCTGATCTTGCCCGGCAGGGATGTTCCCCCGATCCACGATATCTCGACCGACCTCAACGAAATGCCGCAATTTACCGCGCTTGATGTCGAACCGATCAGCACCGGGCCGTTCACAGTAGAGGAATGGCGCGCCTATCATGAGGACTCCTACGGCGACATTCGGCCGGAAGTCATCGACAAACCGCCGGTAGAAGTGCTCGCCAATGCAAGGGCGCTTGCCGAAACACGCGGATGGGAAATCGTGTCCGCCGATCCCGAAGCCGGGCGCCTAGAGGCAACCGCGACCGCCGGTTACGTCAGGTTTTATGACGATGTCGTGATCGAGGTCACGCCGGTGCAGGACGGCAGCACGCGCGTCGACATGCGCTCCGTCAGCCGCGTGGGTGTGAGCGATGTGGGCTATAATGCCGACCGTATCAGGGCTTTCCTGCTCGACCTGCGTAGCATGGACTGAGCCAGCGCCTAGCTCTGGCTCCACCTTGCGAAGATCGCTGTGGGAAGCAGCCTTCCGCCCTCGCCCGCTTCGCGCACGGCCAGATCGCCATGTTCGATGGTGCCGGGAAGATCCGCAAACAGGTCGGCCAGCAGTCCGCCGATAGCGAGCGAGCTCATGCGCACGGCGTAGACTGTCAGGAACAGGAAGCGGCTGTCGGCATCGAGCAATTGTCGGCAATCGGCAACGAGGTCAGGAAGCCCTTCTTCCAGCCGCCAGGTTTCATTCTTGGGTCCGCGCCCGAACTTTGGCGGATCGAGGATGATGCCATCATAGCGGTTCTGCCGCCGAACTTCGCGGGCGGTAAACTTGGCAGCATCATCGACCAGCCAGCGGATGGGCCTGTCCTCCATGCCCGACAACGCTGCATTGTCGCGCGCCTGCGCCACAGACTTCTTGCTGGCATCGACGTGGGTGACACGGCCATGGCGGCTGAGCGCTAATGATCCGACGCCTGTATAACCAAACAGGTTGAGCGTTTCGGCATCCTCGCGGCCGGTCAACTGATCCCGCATCCATTCCCAAACAGGGGCCATGTCGGGGAAAAATTGCAAGTGGCGAAAAGGCGTGGGCTGCGCAGTAAAGCGCGTCTCGTTCCAGCTTACAGGCCATCCGTTGTCGGGAAGTGCCGGGGCATCGGTCCAGCGCCCGCCGCCATCTTCGTCGCTACCGGGTATGAATTCGCTATGCGCATCCCAATCCGGCAGGCGCGGTGTCCACATGGCCTGCGGTTCGGGCCGGACGAACCGGTATTCGCCGAAACTTTCGTATTTACGACCATGCCCGCTGTCGAGCAGGCGGTAGCCGTCCCAGCCAGCGCCCTCCATGATCACAGGTTCACGGACCAGATCAGCCATCAGGCGCTCTCGGTCGCCCGCTGCGCAACGTAATCGCGCACAGCCTCGTAAGTGCCGGGAAGGCTGTCGAAACGCTCCTCCCGCTCGAACAGATTGCCGAGGCGGGCGGGCAATTCGGGATGCTGGCCGGTCGCTTCGGAAACGGCGTCGGGGAATTTCGCCGGATGGGCAGTGGCGAGCGTGACGATCGGCATTGCGGCATCGATTTCCATGCTGCACGCAGCGTAAAGGCCGATGGCGGTATGCGGGTCGATAATCTCGCCGCAATGATCCGATGCCCAGCGCATTGCCTTGACCATCTCTTCGGGAGTCACGCGCGCGCTGGTGAAAAGGGCGGACGCCCCTTCACGCTGGGCATTGGTGAGTTGCATCGCCTTGCTCGCCTCGAACCCGCGCATCTGCTCGGCAAGTGCAGCGCCGTCGCGGCCACCCGCATCGAACAGCAGGCGCTCGAAATTGGAACTGACCTGGATATCCATGCTCGGCGCGGCTGTTGGAGTGACGGTGCCGGCAGAATAATCCCCGCTCGACAAGGCGCGGTGGAGGATATCGTTGACGTTGGTGGCGACGATCAGCCGCTCGATCGGCAACCCCATCTGCGCCGCGACATAGCCTGCGAATACGTCACCGAAATTGCCCGTCGGCACGCTGAAGGCAATTTTGCGCTGCGGCGCGCCCAATTGCAGCGCGGCGGCAAAGTAATAGACGACCTGCGCCATCAGCCGCGCCCAGTTGATCGAATTGACCGCAGTGATGCGGAAACGCCCGCCATGCGAAGTGGCCATGGAGGGATCGGTGAACATGCGCTTCACCATCGCCTGCGCATCGTCGAAACTGCCGTCGATGGCGATATTGTGCACGTTGGGCGCGAGCACCGTCGTCATCTGCCGACGCTGAACTTCGCTCACCCGGCCTTCGGGGTGGAGCATGAAGATATCGATCCGTTCGCGGCCCGCCACTGCATCAATCGCGGCGCTGCCCGTATCGCCGCTGGTCGCTCCGACGATGGTCAAATGATCGTCGCTGCGGCTGAGGAAGTTCTCAAACAGGCGGCCGAGCAATTGCAGCGCGACATCCTTGAAGGCGAGCGTGGGGCCGTGGAACAGTTCAAGCAGCCAATGCTGCTGGTCGAATTGCACCAGCGGCGTCACCGCATCATGGGCGAAACTGCCATAAGCCGCGTGGCACAAGCCGCGCAGTTCTTCCTCGGTCAACGATCCGGCGGTGAACGGGGCCATGATGCGCACGGCAAGCTCTGCATAAGGCAAACCCGCCATTTCGGCGATTTCATTATCGCTGAAACGCGGCCAGCTTTCGGGGATGTAGAGGCCGCCGTCCGAGGCGAGCCCGGCAAGGGTGACCCCTTCGAAATCGAGCGCTGCCGCGCTGCCACGGGTTGAGATATATTTCATGGTGCAGCGCGGGTAGCGCCAGCACGCGCGCCTCGCAAGCAAGCTATTATTGCAGGTGTGCTATCATGCCTAATCGAAAGGAGATGGAATATGGCTATCGGGTTTCGAGTGGCAGGACGCGTTTCGGGGCCGGTTGGAGAGGTTTTCGAAGCGGTTGCCGACCCCGACACAATCTCGAAGTATTTTACGACAGGCGGCGCGAAGGGACGGCTCGAGAGCGGCTCCACAGTCAGTTGGGAATTCCACGATTATCCCGGCGCTTTCGAGGTTGATGTGATCGAGGTCGTCCCGAACGAGCGGATCGTGCTCCAGTGGCCTGCCTACGAGGCCGAGCCGCATAATGTTTCTGGTGGCGGTCAAGATGAAGGTGCAGATGCGGACTACAAGACAACCGTCACGATGACCTTTCGCGAGGCTGACGGTGGCACAATGATCGAGATCGCCGAGGAGGGATGGCGCGATACCGACGCCGCGCGGCGCGGTTCCTACGGCAACTGCCAGGGCTGGTCGCAAATGCTGTGCTGCCTGAAAGCGTGGGTGGAGCACGGCATCAATTTGCGTGACGGAATGTACAAGGCCTAGCCTTCGCGCGACCTATCCCGCCAGCGTCGGCGCAGCGCGAGCCAGTAGATCACCAGCGCGGTGAGCGCGAAGAAGAACCACTGCCCGGCATAGGCGAGGTGATTGTTGGGCAGATTGCTCGGATCGGGCTTGGCGAGCGGTTCGAGACCCGCGGCAGGTATATTCATCTGCACCCTGCGGCCCATTACACCTCCCGGGACGATCAGCCCGGATACTTCACCGCCATCCCAAGCAGGAGCGTCAGGACGCCGCGACCAGCCTAGCAGGACATCGGCAACCCCTCTGACGGTTTCGCAGCGGGCGATATGGGCATAACCCGACTGATCGCGGTCGTTGCGTCCGGCGATTGCCTCCCGTCCGATCACTTCGGCACATTCGAAACTAGTCGGGTGGAACAAGAATCTCCCATCGAGTGATCCCTTGTCTGACGGAAAAGGCCGCTGCTCGCCCGATTCAAGCGCAGCTTCATAACGCGCAATTAGCGCCGCTTTCTCATCCGCCCGGCCTAGCTGCCAGAAGCCAAGCGCCACCATTACGGCTGCAGCAGCCACCACCACGACTGTCGGGATGATCGGGATTTTGCGCTCAGTCATGAGAGATCGCGTCCGTCGTGACGACGCTCTTCGGCACCACGCCTGTATTCACTTACGAGCAGCCATGCCTTTGCCAGCCGCAACCCGCCGATAACTCCGGCGATTGTAAGGGGTACCCAGAGCAGCACGTGAACCCACCACGGCGGTTCGAAACTTAGTTGCAACCACAGTGCCAGCGCGACGACGATAGCCCCCACGATCATCGTCAGGAACGCCGCTGGTCCGTCACCCACATTGAACCTGTCATAGTCCAGCCCACAAGCCCGGCATTTGTCGGCAAATTTGATCCAGCCAGCGAACAGCGTCCGCTCTCCGCATCGCGGGCACATAGCGAAAAGGGCAGCCTCACCAATGGCGGGCTGCCCCTTCGATACGGTTGGCGGACTATCCGTCACCAGAAAGCCTAGTGGATTTCGGCACCCCAGCCGCCCCAGACGTAAACGGCGATGAAGAGGAACAACCACACCACGTCGACGAAGTGCCAGTACCACGCTGCCGCTTCGAAGCCGAAGTGCTGGCGCGGGGTGAAATGGCCCTTGTACGTGCGGAACAGACAGACGGAGAGGAAGATCGTGCCGACCAGGACGTGGAAGCCATGGAAGCCCGTCGCCATGTAAAATGCGCTGGAATAATTCACCCCGCCAAAGCCGAAGCTGGCGTGGCTGTATTCATAGGCCTGGATGGCCGAGAACAATACGCCGAGCGCGATTGTGAGCCACAGACCCTTCTTCAGACCGTCACGATCGCCGTGGATCAGCGAGTGATGCGCCCAAGTAACCGTGGTGCCCGAACACAGCAGGATAATGGTATTGAGCAGCGGCAGCGCGAACGGGTCGAGCACGTGAATGCCTTCGGGAGGGAAGCTCAGCAGCGCAGCAGCGCCGTCCTGACCGATGACATTTTGCCACTGGTTGTCGCCCAGATATTCCAGCGGCGACGGGAACAGCGCGAAATCGAACCAGCTCCAGAACCAGCCGACAAAGAACATCACTTCCGAAGCGATGAACAGGATCATGCCGTAACGCATGTGAAGCTGCACGACAGGCGTGTGATCGCCGCGTTCCGCTTCGTTCACCACCTTGGAGAACCAGCCGAAGAAGGTCGCGATCAGGCCGGCAACGCCGATACCCAGCACGATCCGCCAGCTGTCGCCGAAGAAATCATCATGCATCAGCATGACCATCCCGCTGGTGAAGGTCAGCGCGGAAACCGCGCCGATCAGCGGCCAGATATCGGGATCGAGAATGTGATAATCGTGGTTCTTGGCGCCGGCCATGTGTCTGTCCTGATCCTTGGTGTATTGTTCCAGCCCTTAATGACCCCACGCGCGCGGGTCCAGAGCCTTAGCTGTCTTGTTCAGTCTGTTCTTCGTTTTCGATTGCGCGATGGAATGTGTAGCTGAGCGTGATCTGCTCGACATCCTGCATATTCGGGTCGTCCAGCACCGCCGGATCGACGTAATAGAGCACGGGCATCCGGATTTCCTGGCCCGGTTGCAGCGTTTGTTCGGTAAAGCAGAAGCACTGGATCTTGTTGAAATAGCGGCCCGCCTGCTCCGGCTCGACATTGAAAGTCGCGGTGCCGGTGATGGCAACGTCCGACATGTTGCGGGCGATGTAGGTCGCCATGTCGCGCTGCCCGATGGCGACGCGGTCGGTCACTTGGGTCGGGCGAAAGTCCCACGGCATGTCGCGCGCGGTATTTGCGTCGAAGCGGATCGAGTAGCTTTTGCCCCCCGCGCTCGCTGCAAGCCGCTCCGCCGTGTCGGCTTCTGCTTCGGTCGCGACCTGCGTGGTCCCGCCAAATCCCGTCACTCGGCAGAACAGGTCATACAGCGGCACAGCGGCATAGCCGAGCCCGAGCATGGCCAGAGCGGCTCCGAAAGCCAGCAGCATGGTGCGGCGGTTCCGCGTTTCGAGCGATACTGCCGTCATTGTGCACCGATCTTCACAATTGTGATCGTGTAGAACAGCACGACGAAGCCCAGCAGGACCAGTCCGACCACCAGATTGCGAGCCTTGCGGCGGCGCTTGTATTCTTCTTCTTCCTGCGGGGTCATGCGAGCCATCCCGTATTTGCCAACACGCGGTCGAGCACGAGTGCGCCGAACAGCACGAAGAGGTAGAGGATCGAGAAAGCGAACAGCTTTTTCTCGGGCTTCATAGCATCGCCTTCGACAGCGCGGCGCATCCCGACAGGGATGGTCAGCGCAAAGAAGATAATCGAGAGCACGAGGGCCGAAATGCCGTAGATCGCGCCGGTGCCGCCAATCAGCCAAGGTGTAACACTGAGCGGGAGCAAGAGCGCGGAATAGAACAGGCTTTGGCGGCGGGTCGAGACCTCGCCCGCTGCATTGGGCATCATCGGGATGTTGGCGGCAGCGTAATCGGGCTTCACCCATAGGGCGAGCGCCCAGAAATGTGGCGGCGTCCACATGAAGATGATTGCGAACAACAGCACCGGCATCAGCGTGATCTCGCCCGTCACCGAAATCCAGCCAATCAGCGGGGGAAATGCTCCGGCAGCGCCGCCGATGACGATGTTCTGCGGCGTGCGCGGCTTGAGCCACATGGTGTAGATCACGACATAGAAGAACACGCTGAAAGCCAGCACTGCGGCAGCGAGCCAGTGGACCGCGAGGCCCATCACCATTACCGCTGCGCCTGCCAGCAACAGGCCGAAATCACGCGCATCCTCGCGTCGCATCATGCCTCTGGGCAAGGGACGCTGCGCGGTGCGCTTCATCTTCGCGTCGATATCCGCTTCCCACCACATGTTCAGCGCACCCGCTCCGCCTGCAGCGAGCGCGATGCAAAGAATGGCGGTGAATCCGATAACCGGATGAATACTTCCGGGAGCAGCGAGCAAGCCGCACAGCCCGGTAAAGACCACCAGGCGCATGACCTTGGGCTTGGTCAGTGCGAAGAAATCGCGCCAGTCAGCCGGCATCCCTTGCGAAGGCGCAGAGGCAATCGACGCGGCCACTGGGCTCACGGCGATGGCAGTCTGGTCGACTTCACTGGCATTCGGGGCGGTGATGGCGGTCATGGTCCTGTTCTTTGCGCGAAGGGGCGCTTCCGTCTCCGGCGCGCCCCTCCCAATTGTCTATCCCAGGCGAGAGGCGAACCGTCAGGCGGTTGCCGGCTTCTCGCTGATGTGATCGTCGGCATTGTGATGATCTTCGATCACCGGCAGCGTTTCAAACTGGTGGAACGGCGGCGGGCTGGAAAGGCTCCATTCCAGCGTTGTCGCGCCTTCGCCCCAGTAATTGCCCGCAGCCTTCTTACCGGCAACCAGCGCGTAGCCGATGTTGGCGAAGAAGATGAGCATCGAGAAGCCCATGATCAGATAGCCATAGCTCGCGATCTCGTTCCAGTAGGAGTAGGCAGCGGTGAAGTCGGGGTAGCGACGCGGCATGCCCTGCAACCCGAGGAAGTGCATTGGGAAGAAGATCACGTTCACGCCGATGAAGAACAGCCAGAAGTGTACGTGGCTGAGGAATTCGGAGTGCCAGCGGCCGCTCATCTTCGGGAACCAGTAATAGAAACCCGCGAAGATCGAGAACACCGCACCCATCGACAGGACGTAATGGAAGTGCGCCACCACGTAATAGGTGTCGTGCAGATTGTCGTCCACACCGCCGTTCGCCAGCACGACGCCGGTCACGCCGCCCACGGTGAACAGGAAGATGAAGCCCATCGCCCACACCATCGGAGATTTGAACGTGATGGAGCCGCCCCACATGGTGGCGATCCAGCTGAAGATCTTGATGCCGGTCGGCACCGCGATCACCATCGTTGCAGCGGTGAAATACATCTTGGTGTTTACGTCGAGGCCGACCGTATACATGTGGTGCGCCCACACGATGAAGCCAACCACGCCGATCGCGACCATAGCGTAGGCCATGCCGAGGTAGCCGAACACCGGCTTGCGGCTGAAAGTCGCGACGATCTGCGAGATCATGCCGAAGCCCGGCAGGATCATGATGTAGACTTCAGGGTGACCAAAGAACCAGAACAGGTGCTGGTACAGCACCGGATCGCCGCCACCGGCTTGGTCGAAGAAGGTCGTACCGAAGTTGCGGTCCGTGATCAGCATGGTGATCGCGGCAGCGAGCACGGGCAGCGCCAACAACAGCAGGAAGGCGGTTACCAGCACCGACCACACGAACAGCGGCATCTTGTGCAGCGTCATGCCCGGAGCACGCATGTTGAAGATGGTGGTAATGAAGTTGGTCGCACCAAGGATCGAGCCAGCGCCCGCGAGGTGGAGCGAGAAAATCGCGAAATCGACTGCCGGTCCGACGGAACCGCTGGTCGAAAGCGGCGCATAGACCGTCCAGCCGGTACCCGCACCCATGCCGATGCCGCCCGGCACGAACATGGAGAACAGCAGCGAACAGAAGCCCGCAACGGTCAGCCAGTAGCTGATGTTGTTCATCCGCGGGAAGGCCATGTCGGGCGCGCCGATCATCAGCGGGACGAACCAGTTGCCGAAACCACCGATCATGGCGGGCATGACCATGAAGAACACCATGATCAGGCCGTGCGCGGTAATCAGCACGTTCCACATGTGGCCCTGCTGGTCGAAGGATGCGCCGTCGCCGCCAAGCGCGTTGACCACGTGGCCCATGATCTGCAGGCCAGGTTCCGCCAGTTCCCAACGCATGAGGCCGGAAATGATGCCGCCGATGATCCCCGCGACAATCGCGAAGATCAGGTACAGCGTGCCGATGTCCTTGTGGTTGGTCGACATGAACCAGCGAGCGAAGAAGCCGGGCTTGTGATCGGCGTGATCATGCGCGGCGTGGTCTTCGTGGTGAGCGTCGAAAACTTCAGCGGTGGTGGCCATGAGTTTGTGGACCTTGTTTTCTATATTCGTCGTTCAAAAATTCGGATGGCGGCGATCAGGCAGCTTCAGCCTCGGCGGTCACTGCTTCTTCGACGCCAGCTTCATCACCGGCTTCGGCAGCGTCCTGCGCGGAAGCTGCATCCTGAGCGGCAGCGCTGGCTGCTTCGGCGTTGATCTGCGCGCGGGTCATGCCACCGGGCTGCGATTGCACCCATGCGTTGTAATCTTCCATGCTGCGCGCCTCGATGACGATCGGCATGTAGCCGTGACGGGCACCGCACAATTCCATGCACTGGCCGTAGAAGATGCCTTCTTCCTGGATCGTGAGGATCTTCTCGTTGATCCGGCCCGGAACAGCATCAAGCTTGAACCAGAGCGCGGGGACGCCGAACGAGTGGATCACGTCAGCGCCGAACGTCTGCAGGCGGATCGGAACGCCGACTGGCACAACCATGCGGTTGTCGGCGGCAAGCTGGTGCGGTTCGCCCGCTTCGAGAGCTTCGGCTTCGTCGAGCATGTTCGAGATGACTTCGAAGCCGCCATTATCGACATATTCAAAGCCCCAGTACCACTGGTAGCCATTGGCCTTGATCGTGATCGCATCTTCGGGCGGCGACTGATACTGGCGCGACAGCAGCGTGATCGAGGGCACGGCGATCACCACGAGAATAATGACCGGGACGACCGTCCAGATGATCTCGATCAGCGTGTTATGGCTCGTCTTGGAAGGCACCTGATTGGCAGCGCGCCGATAGCGGTAGACCACCCACAGCAGCAGGAAAAGCACGAAAATGCTGATCGCCGTAATGATCGGCATCAGCAGGTAATCGTGCATGCCGAGCGCGTAATTGCCATTGTCGGTATATTGCGGCTGGAAGTTCATCGACCCCCAAAGGTCCTCTTCCGCCGAAACCGGCTGGCCCTTTATCATCTCCGGACCGAAATGCTCGAACCCGCCGGTCGCTTCTATCACCGTCTCGCCATCGGCGACGCTTTCAGCTTCAACCTCTGCGGCATCGACTGTGGATGCGGGTGCGGAAACGTCCTGCGCGCTCGCAACCTGAGGTGCGATGGCAATCGACAATGCTGCAAACAGCATGGCCAGCGACTTCGTCATATTACGGGCGGTCTCGCCGAAATTCATAGCTACGATGCTTTCCGTTTATGTAACCCGGACACACGGCCCGACAGCCAGATCAGGCTGAGTCTGGCGCGCGTATACCCACGCTTGCCCGATGCCTCAACCACATCTAGGGACTTTTTTCGACAGGGTCTATGCGGCCCAAGGTCTCTGATCTGCCAAATCACGGAAAGGCTTGGTGCAAATAGCCATGACACAGGACGAAGTACTCGCCGAATTTCGCCACAGCGGTGCTTTGCTCGAAGGCCATTTCCAGCTGAGTTCAGGCCGTCATAGCGGGCACTACCTGCAATGCGCCCGCGTTTTGATGAACCCGCACCGCGCCGCGCGACTGGCGGAAGCGCTGGCCGAACGTATCGCCGGCGAAATCCTCGATTCGCTCGATGCGGTGGTCAGCCCGGCGATGGGCGGCATCATCATCGGGCATGAAATGGGCCGGGCGCTGAACATGGATGCCATGTTCCTCGAGCGGCCTGATGGTGAGTTCCACCTGCGCCGCGGCTTCGCCCTGAAGCCCGGCACGAAGGTCCTTATGGTCGAGGATGTCGTCACCACCGGTCTTTCCAGCCGTGAAGCAATAGCCGCCGTCGGGCGCGAAGGCGGCGAAGTGCTGGCAGAAGTCGCATTGGTCGATCGCTCGAACGGGACTGTCGATCTGGGCGTGCCTTTCTTCCCGCTGATCGACATCAACTTCCCGACCTATGCCGAGGATGAAGTGCCCGAGGCACTCGCCGCGATTCCGATTACCAAGCCGGGGAGCCGCAAGTAAATTGGCCGAATATCTCCGCCTCGGTGTGAATATCGATCACGTTGCCACGATCCGCAACGCGCGCGGCGGCGATCATCCTGATCCCGTGCGCGCTGCACAGATCGTTGCGGAATGCGGGGGAGACGGAATCACCGCCCATTTGCGCGAAGACCGCCGCCATATCCGCGACGATGATCTGAAGCGCATTCAGGAAGCGACCGACCTGCCGCTCAATCTGGAAATGGCCGCGACCGAGGAAATGCTCGCCATTGCGCTGGCGCACAAGCCGCATGCGGCCTGCATTGTCCCCGAAAAGCGCGAGGAACGCACGACCGAGGGCGGATTGGATGCGGCCGGACAGCACAATCATCTCGCCCCGATCATCACGCAGTTGAAGGATGCGGGCATCCGCGTCTCGCTGTTCATCGAGGCAAGCGAGCGCCAGCTGGATGCCTCATTGCAAATGGGCGTGCCGGTGGTGGAGTTTCACACCGGCGAATATGCCCATGCCATGCTCGATGGTGACCAGGAACGCGTTGCACGCGAATTGAAACGCATCGCAGACATGGCCGCGCTCGCCGCAAAGAACGGGATAGAGCCGCATGCTGGACATGGCCTGACCTTCGACAACGTCCAGCCGATCGCCGCCATCCCGCAACTGGCCGAGCTCAACATCGGACACTATCTGATCGGCGAGGCGATATTCGACGGACTGGAGCCAGCCGTGCTCAAGATGCGCGAATTGATGGATCTGGCGCGATGATCATCGGCCTCGGATCAGACCTGTGCAATATCGAGCGGATCCAGAATTCGCTCGACCGCTGGGGCGACCGCTTCCGGCAGCGGTCTTTTACCGACATAGAGAATGCCAAGGCGGCGCGCAGGCCGCATACGCAGGCCGGCACCTATGCCAAGCGGTTCGCCGCCAAGGAGGCATTCTCCAAGGCAGTCGGCACCGGGTTCAAGCGCGGCGTCTACATGAAGGATATTGGCGTCGTGAACGCACCGAGCGGAGCGCCTACGCTCGCACTTACCGGCGGAGCAGCAGCACGGTTGGTGGAGCTGACGCCGAACGGGCACATTGTCACCATTCATCTCACCCTCACCGACGATCACCCATGGGCGCAGGCCTTCGTGATACTTGAAGCCCATCCGAAAGCCTGACCGACCCTCATGAGCGCCGACGACAAGCCCAAATCCGAAAAGATCAACTGGTTCGCCGAAATACGCGGGCTGGCGCTGATGCTGCTCGCGGTGCTGGCATTCCATACCTTTATAGCCAAGCCATTCTACATCCCGAGCGCCAGCATGGTGCCCAACCTGCTAGTGGGCGACCGGCTGATCGTGACCAAATATCCATACGGCTGGAGCTGGGTTTCGGCGAGCTTCCACATCTTCCCGCGCAGCGACACCCGCATCGCGCCCGCCACCCCGGAATATGGCGATATCGTAATCGCGGTGCCGCCTGATCGCGCCGAAGACTACATCAAGCGCGTGGTAGCCCTGCCCGGCGATACGATCGCACTGGTCGACGGGCAGATCATCCTGAACGGCGAACCCGTGCCGCAGGACATGGAACCGCCGGTCCGCCTGCCTGCCGACAACGATAATATGTGCATGAACGGGTTCGGCACGTCGCATCCGTGCATGGATGACTTCGAGCAATATCGCGTCACGCTGGGAGACGGCACGCAGGTATTCGAGCCGCCGACCTATCGCGAAACGCTGCCCAATGGCGCGAGTTATCTTATCATCGACCACATCGAACGGCAGAGCCTCGACAATATGGAGCCTGTCCTCGTTCCCGAAGGCCATGTCTTCCTGATGGGCGACAACCGCGATCATTCGTCGGACAGCCGCGCGCCTTCCGCGCTTGACGGCGGCAACGGACTTGGCGGCCCGGTCCCTCTCTCCAGCATCGGCGGGAGGGCCGAGCGCCTGACGTTTTCGCTCGACGGCAGTGCGACATACAACCCGCTAACATGGTGGGGAGCCTTGCGCGAAGGGCGCGGTTGGACCAGCCTGCGGCCCGAGCTACGCGGAGAGGCGGCAGATGAGTGAATCAGGCGATCAATCACTGACCAAGGGACTTGGCGCCAGCCCAGCTCGCATTTCCAGCCCGGAGTTGCGGTTCGAGGCATGGCGCGCTTTGACCTGGACGACAGTGGTTGGGCTGGTCGCGCTTGCAGTCTACATCTCGCAAAGTCTGCTGGTAATTTTCGGGGCAATGGTCCTTGCAACCATGATCGATGGCGGCTCGCGCCTGCTTGGCCGGGTCCTTCCCATTGCCCGCGTGTGGCGAGTGAGCATCGTCCTGGCTTCGGCAGTCTTGCTGCTTGGCTGGCTGACAATATTTGCCGGTTCGACGATCTCACAGGAGGCCGCGCAATTCCCCAGCATCGTGCAGGAACAAGCGCAACAATTGTTTGGCTGGATGCGCGCGCAAGGACTCCAGATCGATATCGGAATGGTGCAATCGATGGGTAGCCAGGCCGCCAGCGGCTTCGGCACCGTCACCCGCGCCCTGGGTGGACTGCTTGGTGGCATAACAACCTTGGTGCTTATCGCGATAATCGGCATCTACGTCGCATTCGAGCCGCGCCTTTACGAACGCGGCGTGGCTTGGATGATGCCGCGCGAGAGGCGCTCTGCCTTTCTCGAGACAGCAAGCCGCATGGGTTACACCATGCGTCGCCTGATGTTCGGGCGATTGGTCGGCATGGTGGTCGAGGGCATTTTCACCTACGCCATGCTTGTCGGATATGGACTGGTCACAGGAGATGCCATTCCAATGGCCGCACTGCTGGCTATCTTAACCGGACTGCTGGCGTTCGTGCCCAATATTGGGGCGATTATCTCCGGTGTGCTAATGGTACTCGTCGGCTTCTCGGGCGGAGCACAGATGGGCATCTACACCATAGTAGTGTATTTCCTCGTGCAGAATATCGACGGTTACATCGTCATTCCAATGATCGCGCGCAAGACAGTCGATCTTGCCCCCGCGCTGGTTCTGTCGATGCAGCTTATCATGGGTATATTATTCGGTATCCTCGGCCTGTTCCTCGCCGACCCCTTGCTCGCGATGATCAAGGTGGCGCTTGAGCAGCGCGCCAAGTCGAAGGATGCCGAAGATGAAGCCGCTCTCGCCGCCGAGGCCGGACCGATGGAGAACGCCGTTGCGTAAGTTTCTTTTCACGATTGTTTTCCTGATCGTCCTCGTGGCGGTGGTGTTGTTCGCGCTGCGGCTGTTCGATGACGAATTGACCGAGATCGCGCTCGTCCCCGATACCGAATTTGTCGAGCAGGATCCGCTGGCCAGCAGCACCTACCAGGACCCGGACATGTGGTTCAGTCGGCCAGGAAAGGGTGCGCAGAACGATCCGGCACGCTGGCAACCTGCCTTTGCCGACCCCGAAGCCAGGGAAACACGCCGGGGAAGTGCGCAGGCTGCCGAGCCTGCGGCTGCACCAAGCCCTGAGCCGACCAGCCCCGCTAGCGAGGAGGTGCCGCGTTTCGCCGTCTTCTTCGTTCACCCGACCAGCTATTTTGACGCCCGCCAGTGGAATGCCTCGCTCGATGACGAGGAATCGCAAAACCGTGCGCGGCTTATGGTTCGCGGTCTTGCCAGCGCGTTCAATCAGGCGAGCGAAATCTGGGTGCCACGTTATCGTCAGGCAACCTTTGGTGCATTCATAACCGAGCTGCCCGAAGCCACCCAGGCGCTCGACGCGGCCTATGCCGATGTCGAGCAGGCATTCGATTTCTTCCTCGATTCAATTCCCGCGGACATGCCCATTGTCCTCGCCGGACACAGCCAGGGCGGCTTTCACGTAACGCGGCTTCTGCAGGAGCGCGTTGCGGGGACGGAGCTGCAATCGCGCGTTGCAATGGCGTATCCGGTGGGCTGGCCGATCAGTATCGAACACGATCTGCCGAGCCTCGGCCTGCCCGCCTGCGCTACGCCCGAACAGGCCGGATGCATCGTGAGCTGGGCCAGCTTTGCCGAGCCTGCCGAGCCTGGCCAGTTCCTGCGCCGCTATGCCGCAATCCCGGGAAATGACGGATCGCCGCGCGGTGACAGCCCCATCCTGTGCGTGAATCCGATCACCGGTCTGCTCGGCGGAGAAGCCCCGGAGCGCGATAATCTGGGAACGCTGATACCCAATGACGATCTGACTTCGGGAGAACTTGTACCCGGTGCCGTTCCGGCAACGTGCCGGGACGATGGCCTGCTGCTGATCGGCAATCCGCCGGAGCTCGGCCAATATGTCCTGCCGGGCAACAATTACCACGTTTACGACATTCCGCTGTTCTGGAAGAACCTGCAGCGCGACGTCGTGCAACGCGTGGGCGCGTGGCAGCAAATGCAATCGCAGGCCCGGCCATAACCGCTCTCGTCACAGAGGATGCCGCCGTGTTCCGTGAAGCGCTCCCTGATGGCGGAGTGCTGCTCGGACTGGACCTTGGCACCAAGACCATCGGCACTGCGATTTGCGATGCCGGCTGGAGCTTTGCGACTGCAGGCAAGACTGTTCCCAAGGGTAAGTTCGCCCGCGACAAGGCTGCACTTGCGAGCTTGTGCAAGGACCGCGGTGTCGCGGCAATCGTCATTGGCCTGCCACTCAACATGGACGGCTCCGCCGGTCCCCGTGCGCAGGCAAGTCGCTCTTTCGCTCGCAATCTTGCGCATGAGGAAAACGGCCTCGGGCTGCCGGTCCTGCTGTGGGACGAGCGCTGGTCTACCACCAGTGCCGAACGGGACCTGATCGCGCAGGATTTCAGCCGGGCGAAGCGCGCTGAACGGATCGATAGCCACGCTGCTGCGGTGATCCTGCAAGGGGCAATTGACCGGCTTGCAGGCGGTATACTTTAGGCTGCGACCAGTTCACGCCTTCGCCGCGTGGCTTCCATCGCGACAAGCCTGCTGCCAGACCCTTCTGCAAGGCGCCAAAGTTCATCACATTCTGCCGCGCCGAGCACACCTGCCTGCGCGTCCAGCGCTACCAGCCGCATGCGGTCACTGGGGTGCGACCCGGCAAAGTTGGCGGCCAGATCGCGCGCCTCTTCACCCCCCAGCCCCACCGCCACGCGGAGGAATGTCTCGCTTCCTCCGGCGCTGATGACGCCTGAAATCTCATCCTTTTCAACATCGAACTTGTACTGGTCGAGCCATCCTTGTGCTCCACCCGCATGCATGATGTTGATCGATACGGAGAGGCTTTCGGGCGGCAATTGCGAGTGCACGTCCTTGTGCGCGCGATAGTGCATCAGCTTGCCCGGTGTCAGTGTGGACCTTTCGATGAAGCGCAGTCCGGCCTTCTCGCCGATCACACCGGCTACGCTTTCGTAATCATACTCCCAATAATCGCTGGTATAGCCTGGCCCGAAATAGCCCAGCGTCAGGAAATCGAAATTGTGGTCATGCGGTAATTCGTAGCTGAAAGCGGATTTTCCGCTGGCACGGAACATGTGTTCATCCACGCTCGGCCAGAAGTTGGCGCGCATGTAGAATTCGCTGCCGAGCATTGACAGCATTACAACCTGGGGGCCGTAATCGCTCGCTTCCTCGGCAGCCTTTATCCCGCGCTTCAGCTCGTCGACGAGCATATCGCCAAGGAAGGTGCGGTTGTTGCCAAGTCGGCGCAACCAATGGGCACCGGACTGGAGGCTTTCTTCTGCCCATGGGTGAAAGCCGCTTTCGTGCAGGCCGGAAATGCATTCTTCGAGGTCACACGAAGTTTCATCAATGCAGTCGATTATGCGGGGCATTGGGCGGTCTCCAGCTGGGCAAGTTCGGCATGGGTTTCGAGAAGCTGTGCGCGCAAAGCTCCGGCAGAAGCGGCAAGCGGATCATCAGCGCGGCGGGCCAGTTGTGACAGCGCGCAAAAGCCCTGTTCGCTATCGAGCGCGAGGCATTCGCGCAGGGCTTGCCAGCGCAGCGATACATCGCCCTCGCCCAGCGCGGTGCGTGCCATTTCGGGCGCGGCATCGGTGCGGTTCATGCGGCCGAGGAGCGCAATGATGGCCTCTTGCCGGCTGGTGGCAATCGTGGCTGCGGTCTGCATCAACATATCGCCGGTTTCTGCATCATACTGGCGGCCTGGCTGCGGCTCTGCAGCCGAGCGCACCAGGCGCAAGACGACCAGACGGCGGGTGACGCGGTCGACCAGAAGCGTCTCGCTTTGCAGGTCGAGAGCGATCCGCTCTCCCCCACGAAGGGACAATTGCTCGGTCTCGAACTTCTTCCCGCCATCGCCGGCGGAGCGTGCCCGCACGATGCGCGCATCGGCCTCGCCAGCCAGAACGGCATCGAAGCGTTCGGCATCGGAAAAAATATATGCACTTGTCGATGTCTCACCCGGCTCGCGGCTTTGGATCATGAGTTGCGCACGGCCTGACCGGGCCAGCAAGATCGTGCCCGCCGTCCCGTTGAAACCGTGGCGGAACGGCGGGTGGCCAATCGGATTGTCGGCGAGCGCCGCGCAATAATGGCGGGATAGGAGGGCCATCAGCCGCTCGCCATCTCCGGTCTCCGTAAAAACCTGTTCGAGCATGGGGCACGCACAAAGCGGTGCGCCACCGCCGAACTGGCCCAGCTCGTCCATCAATTGCTCTGCGCCTTGTTCAGAGCGCCAGGCGTCGCGCGCAGCGTCCATGGCCGCCTGGGCCTGGCGTTGCGGACCACGATTTGTCCGCAACGCCGCGATGAAAGGATGCACATCCATCGTCTGGCCCGAACGTTAGAACAAACCGCCGCTGGGAGGCGCGCTGTCATAGACAAGCGTGGCGAGCACGATGATCGTATCGTCATGCCCGGGAGTTTGCGTCGGGCCAGTCGGGCCCGCACCAAACATGCCGGTGAGCGTGGTGAGATCGGGCAGACTCGCCAGATCGATCTTGGGAAGTTTCATGGAATTTCTCTCCGTTGAGGGAAGGCGCGACGGATTGTCGACCCACGGAAAGATTGCCGCGCTGCTAGGCGCAAAGGAAATTAAATTGCTGTAATGTAGTTGTTTATTACGTTTTCGCCGTTTTGAGGATAACGACCAGACCATCTGGCATGGGACCAGTTATCGGAAGAACCAATCGTGCCGCGTCGGCTCGCGCGCGGTTAAGAATATCAGCGGAAACAGTTGGTTCCGCGATTACGGCATCGGCCATCCCGAGAAGGCGCGATTGTCGTATGGTCAAATCTTCGGGGTCATCGCTCAAGAGCAGGAACTCATGAACCTGCGCGGTTTCCGAAGGCCATGATTGCCCCAGCCAGGCATCGACCTGCGCTTCACTACCCTGCACCAGCGGATCAAGCATACCGCCCTCGCCCAACGCCTGATCGAGCGCCCGGCGACGGTCGGACATGGCCGGAAAACGCGCTCGTATCGCATCGCGTGCGGCAAAAAGTCTGTCAGCCAATTGCCCCAGATTGGCGGGAAGCAATCGCTCGAGCCGCAAGCGTAGCTGCTTGGCCAGGCCCGCCGATGCTCCGCCGGTGCCAACCGCAACCAGAACCGGCTCACGATCAAGAATACTGGGCGTGGTAAAATCGCACAATTCGGGTCGATCCACGACGTTGACCAGCAGTCCGGCACAGCGCAGGCGAATAGCGTCGCTTTCGCACATCGCTGGATCGTCGTGCGCCACGAATGCCAGCCGTGCGCCTTCGTCCAGCCCCTCTTGCAAGGCGGTAACCACTCGCCCGCCCGCGCGCTCCACAAGGCGGCGCTTTGGCTCAGCCATCTCGCCCTCACCCAGCACGATGACCGGTTGACCGGCAATCGAGTGGAAGAGTGGCAGTTGCTGCATTACTAGAGGAGGAAGTCCGGCACACGCTCGGCATCGGCAATGCTACCGGGCAGGATGCGATCTGCAACCACGGCAAAATCCGCTCCATCGACCATGACCTCGGCCACGAAACCGCGCGAATTGTAACTGCTCGCCATGGTCGCGCCATATGCGCCAGCAGTGCGGAAAACCGCTAAATCGCCGGAAACGAGAGCATCGGTATCGCGGCCCATCGCAAAGGTGTCGCCTGTTTCGCAGATTGGCCCGACTATGTTGGCAGTCATATGCTCGCCGGTGGGCTTGACCGCGTCGAAATCGTGCCATGCACCGTAGAGCGCCGGTCGCGCCAGATCATTCATCGCCGCATCCACGATGACAAATGGATCATTGAGCCCACGCTTGACCCTGATGACACGGGTGAGCAGCACGCCGGCATTGCCAGCTATCACGCGGCCAGGTTCGAACATCAATGTGACGTCCCAACCCTTGGTTGCGCGCGCGACCATGGCGCCATATTCGGCCGGACTGGGGAGGACCTCGCCCTTGCGATACGGCACGCCCAGCCCGCCGCCCAGGTCCATATGGCTGATCGTATGGCCAGCAGCGCGCAATTGGCGCAAGCTCTCGCCCAGCTTGGCAAAGGCAGCTTCGAGCGGCGCCAGTTCGGACAATTGACTGCCAATATGGACGGCAAGACCGCGCAGATTGAGGCCGGGGAGCGCAGAAAGCTCGGCGAACAGTTCGGGCGCGCGGTCGATGGGAACGCCGAACTTGTTGTCCGCCTTGCCGGTCGAAATCTTGTCATGCGTGCCGGCATCGACATCGGGGTTCACCCGCAGCGCGCAATTGGCAACCTGCCCGCGCGCAGCCGCGATGGAGGCCAGTTCCCGACCTTCCTCGCCCGATTCGATGTTGAATTGCCCGATTCCCTCGTCGAGACCCTGCGCCAGCTCGGCATCGGTCTTGCCCACGCCGGAGAACACGACGTCCTCGGCTGGCATACCGGCAAGCAGTGCCCGCGCCAATTCGCCGCCGGATACCACATCCGCGCCGTAACCTTCGCGGCTGAGAAGTTTGAGCACGGCAAGGTTGGGATTGGATTTGACTGCAAAAGCGAGATGGGGCGGCTTCTCAAGCCCGCCCAGCGCCTCGCGAAAGACGCGCGCATGTCGCTCGAACGTGGCGCGCGAGTAGACATAGACCGGCGTGCCGACTTCGGCAGCAATGCGTGACAAAGGCACGTCCTCGGCGTGCAATTCGCCGTCTCGGAGATGGAAATGGTCCAAGTTCTTGCGCCCTGTTACCTTTCGGGGGGAAGATCGAATGGGTCGTCTTCACGCTCTTCGCTCGAGCTTCGCAGCTCAACGCTCCGTTCGGGTGCTGCCTGCGGATCAATCGCAAGCAGCTCTTCGGCATCGAGCGGCTCGGTCGCACCATATGGGGGTTGCGGCAAGCTTTGTCCGGGAAGCGGTTGAAGTTCGGTGCGCTGGCCGCACGCTGCGAGCAGTAGGATTGCGGCGAGTGCCGTCGCGGTGCGTTTGATCATTGGTCCATCCCCAGCGACTTGCGGGCCTCTGCAATCTGCACGCGTACCTGTTCGGGCGCGGTGCCGCCATAGGAATTGCGCGCCGCGACCGAGGCTTCGACCGAGAGCGCCTTGTACACGCGGTCGTCGATTCGCGGATCGATGACCTGAAGTTCTTCCAGTGAAAGCTCATCAAGCGCACTACCCTTGCCTTCCGCAAGTTTGACAGCTGCTCCGGTGATGTGATGGGCTTCGCGAAATGGGATGTCGGCCTCGCGCACCAGCCAGTCGGCCAGGTCGGTCGCCGTGGCATAGCCCAGTTCCGCCGCCTGCCGCATCCGCCCGGTCCGGAAGTCCGCACCCGCGACCATGCCTGTCATTGCCGCAACGCATAGCTGGAGCAACCCGGCCGCTTCGAAGACGGGAGGCTTGTCGTCCTGCATGTCCTTGGAATAGGCGAGCGGGAGGCCTTTCATCGTCATCATGAGCGCCATCTGGCATCCGACGATCCGTCCTGCGTGGCCGCGAACCAGCTCTGCCGCGTCGGGATTTTTCTTCTGCGGCATGATCGAGCTGCCGGTGCTCAGCGTATCGGGCATCCGCACGAAGCCGAAAGGCTGGCTTGCCCAGATCACGAATTCTTCCGCGAGACGCGAAAGATGCAGCGCGCATTGGCTGGCCGCGCCGAGGAAATCGAGTGCGAAATCGCGATCCGAAACAGCATCGAGGCTATTGGCGGTCGGGGCGTCGAAACCGAGCGCCTGCGTGGTCATCTTGCGATCGATCGGGAAGCCGGTCCCGGCAAGCGCCGCGCTTCCCAGCGGAGATTGGTTCAACCGCACCCTCGCGTCCTTGAAGCGGGAAACATCGCGCGCGATCATCTCGTAATAGGCCATCAGATGATGACCCAGCGTTACCGGCTGCGCGGTCTGCAGATGGGTAAAGCCCGGCATGATGGAATCGGCGTGCTGACCTGCTGTCTCGACGAGCGAACGCTGCAACCCGGCGAGACCTTCCAGCAAGGAATCGGTCTCGTCACGGACCCACAGGCGGAAGTCCGTCGCCACCTGATCGTTGCGGCTGCGCGCAGTGTGGAGCCGCCCCGCGACCGGGCCGACCAGTTCGGCCAGCCGGGCCTCGGTGGTCATGTGAATGTCTTCGAGATCCCAATTTTCGGGGACGCCATCGGCTTCATATTCAGCCGCGACCTTTTCGAGCCCGCCGGTGATTGTGTCGGCATCCTCTACGCTGACAATCTTGCAGGCCGCAAGCATGGCGACATGCGCCTTGCTCGCCGCTATATCCTGTTGCCACAATTGCTTGTCGAACGGGATACTCGCATTGATCTCGCGCATTATGGCAGAGGGGCCTTCGGCAAACCTGCCGCCCCACATTGTATTGGAGGAATTATCCTTGGCCAAATCGCGCCTTTCGTCTGTCTTGGTCGCCTGCCTTGCGGCGGGGCTGCTTGTGGGCTGCGATACCGATGCGGACAATGCGGCGCAAGAAAAGGCGAGTGCGGAGGAGGAAAGCGAATCTTTCGCACTGACCGGCACGCTCGACCGAAGCTTTGCCGGAGAGGCAATGCCCGAGATCACCCTGACCGATCCCGATGGGGCCGAATTGGAACTGGCCTCGCTGAGCGAACCGGTGCTGATCAATCTGTGGGCGACATGGTGCGCGCCTTGTGTAGTCGAAATGCCGTTGCTGAACGAACTTGCCGCGGATCTGGATGGACAGGTCCAAGTGCTGACCGTCAGCGAAGACCTGCGCGGTGCGGAGGTGGTGGTGCCGTTTTTCGAGGCGCGTGAACTGCCCAACCTGCCGCGCTGGATGGACCAGCAGAACGACCTCGCCTTCTCCTACGGCGGGGGTGCAGTGCTACCGCTGACCATACTCTACGATGCTGACGGACGCGAAGTCTGGCGTGTTATCGGGGCCTATGACTGGGCAAGCGCGCAAGCACGCGAGGAAGTGCTTGAAGCCACTGCTGGAGACTCCGCCTCCGTCGCTGTTGATCAATAAGCAGCTCATTTCTGCGCCAATCGCACCAATAGCGCACTTTGCCCCTTTCACCCCGGCTATGTGTGCGCTAAGGGGCCTGCGCTACACAATAGTGTAGGGCGATTAGCTCAGTTGGTAGAGCATCTCGTTTACACCGAGAGGGTCGGCAGTTCGAGCCTGTCATCGCCCACCATTCTAGACCAGAGAATGTGGTTCGCAGGATCATTGATCCGTAGAAATTTACGAACAAGGTCGACAGGCTGGCGCGTTTCATCGCCAGCGTCTATCCGCCACGCATGAGCGACCAAGCAATCCTCGTTCTGGCCACCGGCGGCACAATCGCCGGACAGGCCGGATCCGCCACGCGAGCCGACTATCGCCCTGGCCAGATCGACATCGCCGATTTTCTCGCGGAGTTCGATGCACTGGGAGTCGATGCGCGGCTGGAAGGTCGGCAAGTCGCCAATATCGATTCGGCAAACATCGGACCGGAAATCTGGTGCCAACTGCATTCAGCCTGCATGGACGCCATGAGCGATCCTTCATGCAGCGGTGTCATCATCACGCACGGGACGGACACGGCAGAGGAAACCGCTTTCCTGCTCGACCTGACGTTGCCGACCACAAAGCCGATCGTGCTGGTGGGCGCCATGCGTCCGGCCGATGCCGTGGGCAGCGATGGCCTGCGCAATTTCGCCAATGCAGTGCAGATCGCTGCGCATCCTGCCGCAGCCGGGCGCGGCGTCTTGCTGGTGATGGGCGATACGGTCCTGTCGGCTCGCGATGTGCGGAAAGCGCACACGGGCGGCACCAACGCCTTCAAGGGATTTCCGCGCGGCCCCATCGCGCTTGCTACCCCGTCGTCGGTCGATTGGCTCAGCCCGCCTTGGCGTGTCGAGGAAGCGGCACGCTTTGTCCTTCCCGGGAAGATGCCACGCGTATCCATCATCTATGCCTATGCGGGAATGGATGGAGCGAGCGTGACGCAAGCTCTCGAGCAAGGTGCCAAGGGTATAGTGTTGGCAGGATTTGGCGCGGGCAATTCACCCGACACAGTGCGAGAGGCGCTGGCCGATGCCGCGCATGGCGGCGTACCCGTAGTCCGCGCAACGCGCGTGGATGAAGGGCTGGTCGACCGCGAGCCGCAGGATACCGCTAATGGCTTCATTGCCTCGCGCGCGCTCGGACCCGCAAAGGCGCGTATCCTGCTGCAATTGCTGATCGCCAGCGGCGTGACCGATCCTGTCGAAGCGCAGGCTGCATTCGATCGCCGTTGACAAGCGGCGGTTCGTAATCAAGCCATTGCCATCGCGTCCTGTCCCACTTCCGCGAAATAGCGCGCCATCGCATCGGCACCCTTGTCGGACAGTTCGATGAAGGCGCGGCGGCGGTCAGCATCGTCTTCCACGCGATCGAACAGTCCCGCGTGCACCATTTGCCCGATCCAGCGCAGCGCCGTAGTCGGTGGAACGCCAGAGGCGATGCAGAGTGAAGTCACCGAAACACGCTGGTGTTCGACGCGAGCGGCGGTCAGGTCGAGCAACATGTCCCAAGCGGGATCGGCGAACAGATCCGCATCGAGAAATTTCGCACGGGCTGCGCGCTGTTGGATGATTTGGCGCACGAGCCGCGCATCAGGCAGCGGCGGGCGCGGCTTGCGCACCAAATCGTTTTCAGCGCGATAGGAGGTCGAGGGGCTTTCGAAGCGGAAGGCGCCCCCGCCAGCCTTCTGGCCCCAGCCGCCCGAAGCGCTGTCTAGCTTGTCGAGCCGTCCGGCAATATGGCCGACCTGCTCCGTCAGGCGCAGCAATGTCAGCCGATCATCTTCGGACAGTTCGCGCAGGCGCAGGTTTGGCGTTTCAGCCAGCACGCGGCCCAGCGCAATAACGCGTTCGGCCCGGAGCGGATTGACGAGGATTTGTGGATTGGACTGCGAACAGCAGCCAAAAACCGCATCAAGCGAGTCCATCGAAGTCGAAATTACCAACCGAGCACCTGATTTGGCCGCCCTGCTGTCGAGCCGCGCCAGCGTCGCCATGGCGGCGACATCGGGGTTCGGGCAGTCGACCAGCACGATTTCACCGAGCGCCCGCGCATCCCCCGCCAGCAACTGGTGCAGATCGCCGCGCTCTCGCACCGTCAGGCCTGCCTGCGTCACATCATCTTCGAGGTCGCCGCGCAGCATGTCGCAATCAGCAAAGATGGAAACCGCCAGCGGCAGGCCTGCTGCATCAGCTGCCAGATCATATGTGAAATCGGCTTGCGCCATAATCGGATTCCCCTGAGTCGCTATTCGAGAACACAGTGAGAACAAACAAGGATCATGTCAAGAATTTGAATGCGTGGCCGTTAAGGATTGAACCTTTTCGCTTTCACCACCGACTATCCATGCGAAACAGGAGTTCGGGATCGGTCATTGCGCAATGCACAGAATATATACGACGAGCTTCTCGTCACCATGGTTTGGGGCGGAGATCGCTCTGCGATGGACGAACTGGCGCGGCGCTGGCACCCGCGCCTGCTGCGTTCGGCACGACGTATGTTGGGAGAGGATGAGCCGGCCCATGCCGTCACGCAGGAATGCTGGGTAGCGATCATCCGGGGTATTCATCGCCTGTCCAATCCGGAGCGTTTTGCCCCATGGGCATTTACTATCCTGCGCCGCAAATGCGCTGATGCAATCCGCAGCCAACAAGCAAGGCGCCTGCACGATGGTGATGGCGAGCATGCTGAGATTGCCGACCATGGCGATCCAGGAGGGAGCGTGTCGATCCTGCAAGCCTTCGCCGCGCTTGCGCCTGAACAACGCCTCGCCGCACATCTGTACTTCGTCGAGGGCCTGACCCTCGCCGAGATCGCCGATGTGCAAGACATTCCAACAGGCACTGCCAAGTCACGCCTGTTCCACGCCCGCCGAAAATTGAAGGTAGCATTATCAGGAGAAGAGAAATGACCGATATCGATGACAGGATTGGTGCCGCGCTCGACGCCGATGACCGCGCATTCCTTGAAAAACTGGACGATGGTCGCGGCCTGTTCCGCCAGATCGGTGACAGCCTCAACGGCCCGCTGGGCGGATGGGCCAAACTGATGTTCGCGGTGACATTCGTAATCGGGATCGCGCTGGTTTATTTCGTCTGGCAACTGGTCACGGCGGACAGCCTGGAGGAGACGATCCTGTGGGCCACTGCAACGCTTACCGGACTGATCATGCAGGGTTTCCTGAAGCAATGGTTCTTCAGCCGCATGAACATGATCGCGATCCTGCGGGAACTCAAACGGCTCGAATTGCAGATCGCGATGCTTCAGGACCAGCGCGGCTGATCAGTCCTCGAACGGATCACGCACGAGGATCGTATCGTCGCGTTCGGGGCTGGTCGAAACGCTCGCGACCGGGCATTCGATCAGCTCCTCGATGCGGCGGATATACTTGATCGCCTGCGCCGGAAGATCGGCCCAGCTGCGCGCCCCGACCGTGGTGCCTTCCCAGCCTTCAAACTCCTCATAGATCGGTTCGACCGCAGCCTGTTCGGCGGCGTGCGCAGGCAGGTAATCGAGCACCTGGTCACCCAGCCGGTAGCCGGTGCAAATCTTGATTGTATCGAACCAGTCAAGCACGTCGATCTTGGTGAGCGCGATACCCGTCACGCCCGAGAGCGCGCAGGTCTGGCGCACGAGCACCGCGTCGAACCAGCCGCACCGGCGCTTGCGCGAAGTGACAGTGCCGAATTCATGGCCGCGCTCGCCCAGTTTCTGGCCGGTTTCATCCTCCAGCTCCGTCGGAAACGGGCCGCTGCCAACACGGGTGGTGTAGGCCTTGACGATACCCAGCACGAAACCCGCTGCGTTGGGACCAAGCCCGCTGCCGCTGGCGACCGTGCCGCTGACCGTGTTGGAGCTGGTCACGAAGGGATAAGTGCCATGATCGACATCGAGCAGCACGCCTTGCGCACCCTCGAACAGGATCTTCGATCCAGCTTTCTTTACCTCGTTGAGGCGTTTCCAGACCGGCTGCGCAAACTGGCCGACGAAAGGCGCGATCTCGCGCAATTCGGCGAGCAGGCCTTCGCGATCGACCGGGTCTTGCCCGAAACCAGCAAGCAACGCGTCATGATGCGCGCAAAGCCGGTCGAGCTGCGGTTCGATCTTGTCGAGATGCGCAAGATCGCAAACGCGGATCGCGCGGCGGCCGACCTTGTCTTCATACGCGGGACCAATGCCGCGCCCGGTGGTGCCGATCTTGCCCTTGCCGGCAGCCGTCTCGCGCAATCCATCCAGATCGCGGTGCATCGGCAGGATCAGTGCGCAATTGTCGGCGATTCCGAAATTGTCGGCCGTGATGGACACGCCCTGCCCTTCGAGCTTGGCGATTTCATCGCGCAAGGCCCACGGGTCGAGCACGACGCCATTGCCGATCAGGCTGAGCGTTCCGGTGACGATACCACTTGGCAGCAAGCTCAGCTTGTAGGTCTGGTCGCCGACAACCAGCGTGTGTCCGGCGTTATGGCCGCCTTGGAAACGCACCACGGCATCGGCGCGACTGGCGAGCCAATCCACAATCTTGCCCTTGCCTTCATCGCCCCATTGGGCGCCGATTACGGTGACATTGGCCATGGAGGTGTAAACCTTTCAAATTGGGACCGCCGCGCCCTAGGCAATGGCGGTGACTAGGGCAACCAGACAGAGTTGTTTCTTCGCAGTCAAAGCGGCTTCGCGGCACCGTTATCAAGCACATGGGTGCAACCCAGCACCGCGCCATCGTCGTCATCGTCCAGTGCCGCGACCGTGCGCCAGCCCTCGCTGCGCAACTGATCGGCTTGGGCGACATCGTGACCCAGCGGCAGGAACAGCTTTTGCCCCAGATCCTCCTCCGCCTTGACCGCTTCGATCAACGCATCGGGATAGAGCGAGAAGCCGGTCGCAGGCTCATCGCTGCCGCCGATGCAATAGGTGCCACCTCGGCCAAGCGCACCGCGCACGCCTTCGGCATAAAGCGTGAAACCGAACCAGCTTTGGTATTCGAAGCCATGGCGTTCGGAGGGATCGAGAGTGAGGCGCGCACGCCCCTTAACCCGATTGGCGATCTGACGCAGGCCTTCAATCCGTGTGCCCAGAACACCAGTCGTATCGAGTTCAACCAGCCGCTCTACTGCCTCACCAAAGGGGCCTGTCGCGTGGATGAGTGGCAAGTAGGCTTCGCCGCCCGCTTCCACCAATCCCCCGGCATCCTTGGTGTCGAGTTCGCGCCGGACGGCCATCCGGGCTGCTTCACTCAAGGGAAACGGGCCATCGGCCAGGGTATCGACAAGATCGGGCAGCGTGAAATCGACCGAGATGCCTGTCGCCCCCGCCGCTTCCAAGGCGGTAATCGCCAGCGCAACAGCTTCGCCAGCAGCGGCTGCGCCATCGCTGCCGATGAGTTCCGCGCCGACCTGCAAACTCTCGCGCTGCGGATCGAGCATGTCGCCAGCAATCCGCACGACCTGTCCGGCGTAACAGAGCCGCAGCGGGCGCGGCGCATCGGCCAGCCCGGTCGCGGCAATGCGGCCGACCTGAACGGTGATGTCGGAACGCAGGGCAAGCCCGCGAAGGCTCCGCGGATCGACGAAACGGAACATGCGCCGCGTACGAAGCCCGTCCATGCGCCGTGCCATCGACTGTTCGAATTCGATCAGCGGCGGACGCACCCGGTCAAACCCGTGTCCGCGCATGACATCGAGCATGGCACGCTGGATGCGCGCCGCGGCTGCCGCGCTTTGCGGCAGGCGGTCTTCCAGTCCTTCGGGCAACAGGTCTTGTGTAGGATCGGTCATGCGGTGGGCCTAGCCAATTCGCCACCCCGGCGAAAGCCGGGATGGCGGTCGGTTTGTCAGAAGCTCAGTGCCTTGACCTTCTTCACGCCTTCCAGCGCGCAGACGGCATCCTGCACTTCCTTCGTGGGTGCCTGATCCAGCGTCAGCAACAACACGGCATCGCCGCCACGGTGCTTTTCGGCAATTCGGCGGCCGAGGTGGAAGTTGCCGATATTGACACCCGACTCGCCGAGCACCGAGCCGAGCCGCCCGATGAATCCGGGGGCATCTTCGTTGACGATATAGATCATGTGGCCTTCCAGATCGGTTTCGATCCGAGTGCCGGCAATCTCCACAAGGCGCGTCTGCGAATCACCAAACAGGCTGCCTGCCACTTCACGGCGACGATCCGAGGTCGCGACGGTCACGCGCAGCAGCGTGTGATAATCGCCTTCCCTTGCGTGGCGAACCTCACGCACGTCCAGCCCGCGTTCCTTGGCGAGGATGGGCGCGTTGACCATGTTGATCGTGTCCGACCAGGTGCGCATCATGCCCGCGAGCACGGCAGCGGTGATCGGCTTCATGTTCAGCTCTGCAGCAGCGCCTTCGACTTCGACGGTGAGTGAGTGGATATCGGGCCCTTCCAACTGGCCGACCAGCGAACCCAGCTTCTCACCAAGCGAAATATACGGCTTGAGGCGCGGCGCTTCCTCGGCACTGAGGCTGGGCACGTTCAGCGCATTTGTGACACCGCCGCTAACAAGGTAGTCCGCCATCTGCTCCGCCACCTGTAGCGCGACATTGACCTGCGCCTCGTTGGTGGAGGCACCAAGGTGCGGGGTGCAGATAAAGTTCGGTGCGCCGAACAGCGGATTGTCCGTGGCAGGTTCTTCGAGGAACACGTCCAGCGCCGCTCCTGCAACATGGCCGCTTTCCAGCATATCCTTGAGCGCAACCTCGTCGATCAGGCCGCCGCGAGCGCAATTGACGATTCGCACACCCGACTTGGCCTGTTCGAGCCGCTCGCGCGAGAGGATGTTGCGAGTCTCGTCGGTCAAAGGCGTGTGGAGGGTAATGAAATCGGCGCGCTGGAGCAGCGTACCCAGATCGACCTTCTCGACCCCCAGTTCCATCGCCCGGTCAGCCGTCAGGAACGGATCGTAGGCGATGACCTTCATCCTGAGGCCTTGTGCGCGACTGGCGACGATTGCGCCGATATTGCCAGCGCCGATCAGGCCGAGCGTCTTGCCGGTTACTTCGACGCCCATGAAATCCTTCTTCGGCCATTCGCCCGCTTGCGTGCGGCGGTTGGCTTCGGGGATCTGGCGAGCGAGGGCCAGCAGCATGGCAATCGCGTGTTCGGCGGTCGTGATCGAGTTACCGAAGGGTGTATTCATCACCACCACGCCGCGGGCAGAAGCCTTGGCAATATCGACATTGTCGACACCGATACCGGCACGGCCGATGACCTTGAGGTTGGTCGCAGCTTCGAGGATTTCGGGCGTCACCTTGGTCGAGGAACGGATGGCAAGGCCATCATATTCTCCGATGCGCGCCTTCAATTCCTCGGGCGTTTCACCGGTGATCACATCGACATCGCAGCCGCGCTCTTCGAAAATTCGCGCGGCGTTGGGGTCCATCTTGTCGGAAATGAGAACTTTGGGTTTGGTCATGTCTAGCCTCGTCATCCCGGCAGACCGGGATCTGTCTCGTTAAATCGGGAAAATGCGCGACAACGGTCCCGGCTCCCACCGGGACATCGCTGTCAGAGGTTGCCGGCTTTCAGCTCTTCGTAAGCCCATTCGATCCACGGCAGCAGGCGCGCGATATCTTCGGATTCGAGCGATCCGCCACACCAGATGCGCAAGCTTGGCGGAGCATCGCGGTAGCCATTGAAGTCGTAACCGACATCCAGCTCTTCGAGCTTGGCGGCGATCTTCTTCGGCACGTTCGCCTGATCCTCTTGGGACAAGCCTTCATACCATTCGCCCTGGAATACCATGCACACACCGGTATTGGTGCGCTTGGCCGGGTCGCTCGCCATGTTGCGCAGCCAAGGCGTGGCCTCGATCCAGTCGGTCACGATCTTGGCGTTGGTATTGGCGCGTTCGATCATCGCCTTGCGGCCACCGATCGACTTCGCCCATTCGAGCGCCCAGATGTAATCTTCGACCGCCAGCATCGACGGCGTGTTGATCGTTGCGCCTTCGAAGATCGCGCGGTTCAGCTTGTCGCCCTTCTTCAGGCGAAACAGCTTGGGCAGCGGCCATGACGGATCGTAGCTTTCGATCCGTTCGACAGCCTTGGGGCTGAGGATCAGCATCCCGTGTTGCGCTTCGGAACCCATGACCTTCTGCCAGCTATAGGTCGTCGCATCGAGCTTCGGCCAGTCCATCTCCATCGCGAAGACAGCGCTGGTGGCATCATTGATGGTGATGCCCTTGCGACCCGGCTCGAGCCAGTCGGTGTCGGGAATCTTCGCGCCCGAAGTGGTGCCGTTCCAGGTGAAGACGACATCGTTTTCCTGGGGAATCTGCGAGAAGTCTGGCACTTCGCCGTAATCGGCTTCGAGGACTTGAAGGTCTTTCAGCTTGAGCTGTTTGACCGCGTCCTGGATCCAGACATTACCAAAGCTTTCCCACGCCGCGACGGTCGCTGGCCCAGCGCCCAGCATCGTCCACATCGCGCATTCCAGCGCGCCGGTATCGGATCCCGGCATGATGCCGATCAGGTAATCATCGGGAACTTCCAGAAGCTCACGAGTCAGATCGATCGCGTATTTCAGGCGACCCTTGGCATATTTGGAGCGGTGCGAACGGCCCAGGCTCTTGGTGCTGAGCTTGTCAGCCGACCAGCCGGGAGGTTTGCAGGTGGGTCCGGACGAAAAAAACGGACGCTCCGGACGAAGCGTTGGCATATTACTCATGTATTCTCTCCTTACAGAGAGCACGCGCGGCGTTGGGACCGCGTGGCCCGTCGGCGGCCCTAGAGCCATCGTGAGCCAAGTCAAACGCTAATGAAGTTGCAATTGTAACGATCAAGGGTTTTGCAGGTGGTTTCGGTTGCGTTAACTATAGGTGCGGCATCGATATTAACCAACGTAAGGTCATGTTGTCTGCCATGAAACACGCGATTGTCTTGAGCTTCCTTAGCCTTGCCGTGGCAGGCTGCTCGGTCTTGCCCGCATCGGGCAATAATGGCGCGCAACGCAATTCCTCAGCGGATCGCACTGCCGTTGCAGCTCCGGTTCAGCCCCGATTTGCTGCCGCATCGCCGGTGATCGCCAGCCCCGCAGCAGCACAATGCTTCAATCGGCTGGGTTCGGCAGGCGTGCAATTCGATCCGCTGCCCGACCAGTATTTGGGCGATGGATGCAGCACGCTGGGCGCGGTCCAGATGCACGCCTTGCAGGGCGATGACGGGCGACTGGATGTCAGCAACCTTGGCCCGGTGACTTGCCCCGTCAGTTCGGCTTTCGCCGCTTGGGCGCGCTTCGGTGTGGACCGTGCGGCGCGCGAGGTTTTCGGCACGCCGCTCGCCAATATCCAGACCATGGGCAGCTATTCGTGCCGCAATATTGCTGGCTCATCGCGCCGGTCTGGCCATGCGAGTGCCGCAGCCATCGACATCAGCGGTTTCGTGTTGGCCGACGGGCGCCGCATCAGCGTGCAATCAGGCTGGAACGGCTCGGCACAGGAGCGCGAATTCCTGCGGTTGGTGCAACGCAGCGCATGTCGCCGCTTCGGCACCGTTCTTGGACCCGATTACAATGCCGCCCATCGTGACCATTTCCACGTCGAGGGCGTGATCGACGGAAATTCCTACTGCCGTTAGCCGGCAGGCAAAGTGACCTCTATCGAGCGGTACGCGGCGGGATCAGCACCTGTTCGATGAACATGGGTGCTGCAGAGGTATTTCCCGCCGCGCTCTTGGCGGCAGCTTCCCGGCGCTTCTTTGCCACCAGCCCCGCTTCCAGCCGCACCCGTACTGCCTCGGCCGCGTGACTCGCCCCCAGCTTGTCCATCATGTTGGCGCGATGGATTTCCACCGTGCGCGGGCTGATGTCGAGTTCTCGGGCGATGGCCTTGTTCGAGCAGCCTTCGGACAGCCAATCGAGCACTTCACGCTCGCGCTTCGACAGGCCCGATATTCGCCGGCGGGCGTCGATCAGGCGGCGGCGTGCCTCGGCATGACGGCCCGCGTCGGTATGAACGTGAGCAACCATGCGGCGCAATTCTTCTTCTGTCAGCGGTAGCGTCAGGAAATCAAGCGCACCTACCTGGATCGCTTGCACCACCTCTTCCAACGCCGGGTCCTCGCGCGCAGCAACCAGCGGAATCCAGATACCGCCGTCGGCAAGCTGTTCGAGCAGGTCGCGAATGCCGTCTGCCAGCGCATCTTCCGAGGCGATGATGACCCCGTCATGCGGCGGCCGGTCGAGCAGTTCGACAAGATCCGAATAGACTTCGGCATGATGTCCCATTGAAAGGACGAGTCTGGATTGGGCGGCGCGCGAGCGGCTGTTGCCGCCGACGATATGCATTGTGATACGCTGTTCCATGCCTTTAACTTTGGCTGGAAATTCTGGAGTTTACATTCCGTATTACTACGGAAGTCCACCTATTGCGCGGCCATGAATCGGTAATCCGGCGCAGTTCCGCGGGAAACTTATCTCCATATTGGAGAGAAAAGACGCGAACAAATCCCTATCGGAATCTGCGTAAGAGGCCAGATCAACGGAATCCGAACAAATAGCTACGTAGTTTTACTGGGTTGGTGGAAACTGTAATCCGGAAGCGAGTGGAATGCGCTTCGCAACGCCTCGCTCCAACTGCTCGAAATGGCATCGAAATAGGGATCGGTGTGTTCGATCCTGCGCTCGTGCACCGGCTCGAAATTATCCTTCTCGATTACCAGGAGGTCCAGCGGGAGCCCGACCGAAAGATTGGCCTTCAACGTGGAATCAAAGCTGACCATCAACAGCTTGGCTGCATCTTCGAAGCTCATGTCCCTGTCGTAACCGCGCAGGATGATCGGACGGCCATATTTCGTCTCCCCGATCTGGAAGAACGGAGTGTCGAAGCTGGCTTCGATGAAATTGCCTTCGGGGTAGATCATGAAGAGACGTGGCTCCATCCCGTTGATCTGTCCGGCAAGGATGATCGACGCGGTAAAGCGGCCCTTTCCGCGCGTGCCATTTTCGGCCTGCGTTACGGCGATTGTCTCGCGCAGCAGCTTGCCGACCTCGATCGCGACCTGAAACATTGTGGGCAGGTCGAGCAGGCCGTTCTGGCGGTCCTGCGGGGCCTTGGAGCGTTCCTCGAGCAAGCTGATCACGGCCTGCGTGGTGGCGAGATTGCCCGCTGTCATTACCGAGATGATGCGCTGGCCGGGTACCGACCAGGTAAACATCTTGCGAAATACGGAGATATTGTCGACGCCCGAATTGGTGCGGGTGTCGCTCATCAGTACGAGGCCCTTGTCGAGAACCATGCCAACACAATAAGTCATTAAATCTGCCTACTCCGGGTAGTCTGCATCCGCCAATAGAGACGCTATTGCTGGTCCACCATCTGCTGTTCCACAGCCAGGTTGACTGACAGGTCTTCCCGCTGCGATCCGTAAGAAATGCCGGTTATCGGCGCGGCATCGCGATAGTCGCGCCCCGTCGCCACGCGCACATAGCGCGGGTCAGGACTGATGCCATTCGAAATATCGAAACCAACCCATCCCAGCCCCTGGACGAACGCCTCTGCCCACGCATGGGTCGCTTCCTGCTCGATACGGTCGTTCATCATCAAATAGCCGCTCACGTAGCGCGCCGGGATTTCGAGGCTGCGGGCGGCGGAAATGAATATATGAGCATGGTCCTGGCACACGCCCGCGCCGTTCGTTGCGGCTTCTTCTCCGGTCGTGGTAACCCGCGTGGTTCCAGTGCGGTAATCGACGTGGTCACGGATGACGTTGGAAAGGTTGTGCAGCGTATCGACCATTCCGGTTTCGCTGCGCTCTACCTTCGCGATCAGGGATTTGATCTTCGGCCCCGGCTTGGTGAGGCTCGTTTGGCCGAGAAATGTCCAGAGCGGCAAATGCCCGGCATGTTTGCCGATGACGCCTGCATTGTCTTCGGTATCGACCCTGCCGCGGCAAGTCACCACGACTTCGCGCGTGCTCTCCTCGACAGAGATCAGGTTGACGTGGTTGAAGTTCTGGTCGTCGAAGACAAGCTCTTCTCGCGCACCTTCGAGCTCCATTTCCCATTCGAGGATCTTCTGGCCCTGCGTTTCCTTCGGCGTCAGCCGCAGGCGCTGGATACCGTAGGAAACCGGCTCATCGAAGCGATAGCGCGTGGTATGACGGATAGAGAGGCGCATTTGTTTCGTCCTCCTCGTTCAGGCCGTGAACCGGTAATCGGTTGCAATAGCTTCGGCGAGCAAGCGATTGTCGGCGATGAATTCCAGCAGGAACTGGTGCAGCCCCTGATCGAAGATGTCGTCGACGCTCTTGTCGACCAGCTTCATGTCGGCAGCGCGCATCTGCTCCTGCGCCTTTCCGCTCTCGCCGTGCAGCTTGGCCAGATCGAACAGATTCGAGCGCATTTCCGCGTAACAGAAGGCAAGGCTGCGCGGGAAACGGGCGTCGAGGATCAGGAACTCTGCGATGGAACGCGCACTCATCTGGCCGGCATTGAGCCAGCGATAGGCACGCTCTGCCGAAAGCGACCGCAGCACGCTGTCCCATTGACCGCTGTCGAGCGGCGTTCCGACATAGGAAAGCGAAGGCAGCAACAGGTAGTATTTGACGTCGAGAATACGCGCCGTGCTGTCGGCGCGTTCGAGAAATGTGCCCAACCTGGCGAAAATATACGTCTCGTTGCGCAGCATCGAGCCATGCGTGGCGCCGCGCGCAAGCGTGCTTTCGCGCCGCACCGCCGCCAGCACCGGGTTGAGGTTGCTCTCGCGCACCGGACGGCAAAGCAGCTCGCGAAGGGTCATCCAACCTTCGTTGACCGCTTCCCAGACTTCCATCGTGATTGCAGAGCGGCAGACGCGGGCGTTCGTGCGAGCGCCCTCCATCATCTGCAGCACGCTTTCAGGATTATGTTTCGACCGCAGCACGAAATCGCACACGCTCGCGCCGGTATAGTCGTCGTGGATCGCCTCGTATGCCTTGCGCAGACCAAGTGTGGTAAGAACCGATTTCCACTCCTTGCTGGCCATGTCCGCGCCGCGGGTGAGCGTCATCCGGTGGCCCGCTTCGAGCAGGCGCGCAGTATTTTCGGCCCGCTCGAGATAGCGGTACATCCAGAAGATGCCGTTGGCGACGCGGCCTAACATGGGGACGCTCCACCCATCAGTCGTCCAGCACCCAGCTGTCCTTGGTGCCGCCACCCTGGCTGGAATTGACGACCAGCGAGCCTTTTTCCAGCGCCACGCGGGTCAGTCCGCCAGGCGTGATGTCGACCCCTTCGGGAGAGCACAGCACGAACGGACGCAAGTCGACGTGGCGCGGCGCGAGGCCGGACTTGGTGAAAATCGGACAGGTCGATAGCGCCAGCGTCGGCTGCGCGATGTAATTGTCGGGGTCCGCTTCCAGCTTGTGACGGAACTCGGTAATTTCCTTCTTGGACGATGTCGGGCCGATCAGCATTCCATAACCGCCCGAGCCGTGGACTTCCTTCACGACCAGTTCTTCAAGGTTTTCCAGAACGTATTTGAGGCTGTCAGGATCGGCGCAGCGCCAGGTATCGACATTGGGAAGCAGCACTTTCTCGCCAGTGTAGAATTCCACGATGTCGGGCATGAAGGAATAAATTGCCTTATCGTCGGCAACGCCTGTGCCCGGCGCATTGGCGATCGTGATCCGTCCTGCCCGATAGACATCCATGATCCCAGGAATGCCAAGCACACTGTCGGGATTGAAAGTGAGCGGATCGAGGTATTCGTCATCGACGCGGCGATACAGCACATCGACCTGTCGATAACCGACAGTGGTGCGCATCTGCACCCTGCCATCGACGACGCGAAGATCGCTGCCTTCGACCAGCTCCGCACCCATCTGGTCAGCCAGGAAGGCGTGTTCGTAATAAGCCGAATTGTAGATGCCCGGCGTCAGCACGGCGATGGTCGGCTTGTCCTCGATGTCTTCGGGAGCACATGCAGCCAGGCTATGCGCCAGCCGGCGCGGATAGTCCGACACGGGGCAGACGTTCACCCTGCTGAACAGCTCGGGGAACATCGCCATCATCGTTTCGCGGTTTTCCAGCATGTAAGAGACACCGCTGGGCGTGCGCGCATTGTCTTCCAGTACCAGGAAGTCATCCGGCCCGGTGCGGACCAGGTCGATGCCGGTGATGTGGGTGTAGACACCGCCCGGCGGGGTGAAGCCGACCATTTGCGGCAGCCAGGCAGCATTCTGTCGGAACAGACGCTCAGGCAAACGGCCGGAACGGATAATTTCCTGTCGGTGATAGAGATCGTGCATGAAGGCGTTCAGTGCCCGCACGCGTTGTTCGATACCCTTCGAAAGCCGACGCCATTCGCCGCCGGTGATGATGCGCGGCACCATGTCGAACGGAATCAGTCGCTCTTCGGCGTCATCCTCTCCATAGACATTGAAGGTAATGCCCGTCTTGCGGAAAAAGCTCTCGGCTTCCTTCGTCTTGCGACGCATCAGGCCTTCGTCCTGTTCGGACAGCCAATCCTGATATCCCTGATAGGCTTCGCGCACCGAACCGTCCGGAGCGTGCATCTCATCGAATTTGGAAGGCTGGGAAGCGCTCATGAACCCCTTTGTCCGGTATGGCGCAGCATGCACGGCCTGTGCATTTCCCCACGCGTCACTCCAATCAAAGGTTAGCTTGCCGCACGGTTCCCGTCACCCTGCAATTCATCGAGCAAAGCTTTTATGCAATCAGGCGAATTTGGAAACATCAGGTGTGAGCATCGTAGTGCTACAGCGCGGTCCCGCTCGCCCGGCTCACCACATGCTGCACGGCGCGATATCACGCCATCACGCGGACTCCAGAAAGCCACGGTTTCGACCGGCGGTTTGGCGCTGATTTCGGTGCTTATCGGCGGAGCATCGACAGTATGCCCGGCGACCAACTGATACGGTCGCCAGATGTTGTTCGAATAGGGCGAGTGGCTGAACGGCGAACCCATCGTAATGACCTTTGCCACGCAATCAGGATTGATCTTGGCAACTTCTCGCGCAACCACGCCGCCAAGGCTCCAGCCGATCAGCACTACCTTCTGCCCGTATCGCTCGCACACCTCGCAAATGCGCGCGGAAAGCAGGTCGAGTGTTTCGGGCGTCGGCCCAAGGTTGTGGCCCAGCCCCCAGCGCTTCACCTTGTGCCCTGCGCGTTCAAGCTGGGTAGCGAGATAGCGCATCCTGTTCGGCCCCGTGGCGAAACCGGGAAAAAGGATCACAACGCGCGGATGATCGGCTTTTGCGACGGAAAGCTCGGGACGCAAACGCCTGACCACCGGATCCGCAAAGGACAGTAGCTCGGCGAAGAAATAGCGTAGCGGCGGACGGTGAGCGTGGTCCGGCGTGGTGCCTCGCAAAAGGCGAAGGCGCTTCATCAACCGGACGGCCATCGAGTGCTAGTCTCGTTCAGCGGCAGGCGCGTTGATGGCGGATTGTTCGTCGGCATCACATTCTCCGACCCGCTCCATCAGCATCCGCATTTTCATGCGCATCTTGCCCATGTCTGCGGCCTGCATCTGCATGGTCATCAGCATGTCCATACCGCCCTCGCCAGCCGTGCCGGTGAACCGTGCGTTCATTGCTTCCCCGCCCGACGGCTGGGTGCACTGAATCGCCGTGTCGAAGGAGTCGCCAACGATGCGCGAATAATTGGTCGTGCAATCTTCTCCGCCAAATTCTTCGCGCCAGTTCGAGCGATCCGGCGGGCCCGCGAGGCAGGTATAGTTGACCTCAGGCTCCATAACTTCCCGCATCGCGTCAGCCATGCCTTGTCCGTCCTTATCGCCTTCGAGACCGGGAAAACTCATCTCCTCGATCGTGAAGGTCATGCGATATCTGCCGGGCAGCGGGTCCGTCTCTATGAAATCGGGCCAGGGAAAATCCTCGCCGTTATCCTGAGCCGGGTCGACCGCCTCCCTATTTGGCACGGCCTCCTGAGCGGAAATGGCAACGACAGGCGCGACTATTGCGGTTGCGATGAGCGGAATGAATATTGCTGGACGGTTCATGCCGTCCAGCTTGGCACAATTACCCGCAGGAATCGCCTGTTTTTTCAGCGACAACCTGCAACCGCACGGTTCCTTCGCCGGCCGCTGTCGGGAAGGCATAGGTCATGGTGAGGTTGGAGCCCTCTTCAGCCGATCGGCCACCGATTTCGACGCGGCCGTCAAAACTTTCGTCGGACGAACACGCCATCACACCGGTCAATTCGGTGCCTTCGGCGTTGAAGCTCGAAAGCGTGCAATCGGCTTCCACCATGTCTGAAAGCCATTGCTCGCGCGTGGTTTCTTCGGTCACGCAATATAGGTGCGGGTCCTCCGCGCCCTCGTTGAACGCGGCGCGCATGTCCGCAATGCTGCCCTCGGTCATGCCGGGTGCATCCAGTTCCACCAGCGATTCGCGGGTCGAATATTCGCCGGGCAGCGGCATGATGCCATTGTCCGCGATAGCGGCATCGACGTCGCCCGCGGCCAAATCACCTTCGGCGGCTGGATCTTTCTCACACGCGGCCAAGGCAATCGCGGCAAGAAGTGGAAGGGCATGGAACGCGCGCATCATATTTCCCCGTTATTCGGGCGGCATGGAGCCGCCGGGCATCGGGAGATAACTATATGCGTGCGATGGCGATGCCAATTGCGGGCGCCCTTGATTTAGCGGCTGCGTCCCATTGTGGAGCATCCCGCGCATGAACCCCTACCGCGCCCGTTCAGCCCGCGGCTTCGCTTTCAGCCGAGCAATCGCCGACACGTTCGGTCTGGTTACGGATTACCATGCGCATGGCTCTACCCTGCGTTGCATCGTTCATGTCCATCGATACGGTCATATCCTGGCTGGTCTCGGTCACCGTTCCGGCAAAATGCACTGTGCCCGAACTGCCTGAATTGTCGTCACACGACATGGTCGCATCAAGCATGTCGCCCGATACGGTAAATTCGCTGAATGCGCAGTCGTCGGGCAGGTCCTGCATGGCGGAAAGGAAATCGTCGAAGCCCTTCTCGGCCTGTTCTTCGGTAATGCACATGGTCTGTGTCTGCGCCGCGCCCATTTCCATGAAACCGCGCATCATCTCGACCTCTTCAGCCGGAGCGCCGGGCAGGTCGAATTCCACCAGTGTACCTGTGGTGCGATATTCGCCTGGCTGCGGTGTGGGCAGGTTTTCCGAAGCAGCGGCAAGCTGTTCGGGATCGCTGGGATCGTCGACCGTGGTTTCGGAATCGCCGCACGCCGCGAGGGCCAGCGCCGAAGTGGCGATCAGAACTGTCGAAAAACGCATGATATTTTCCCCCGTTTAGGATTCGCCACGCATGGTGACGTATCGCGGCGCGGGGGGCAAGCGCGCATCACCACCGCGTTGCTCAGCAATCGCCGATGCGGGTCCCTTCCTGCACCGCGATCATCTTGAGCACGTGAGGGGTAGCATCGCCCGGAAGCGTGATCGTGCCTTCCATCGTTACCACATCACGGCTCGAAGTCTCGTCGAAGCGGGAATAGCCGGTTAGCGAAGGTGTGTAGCTGCCACCAGCCTGCTCGATCGTACAGATGCCGGCATATTCGGCGCTATCGCCATCATGCGTGTAGGTCTCCAGCTCGCACATCCCGCCGGTGCGGTTGGCGATATCGTCACTCTGCCAGTCGGCATCGGTATAAAGCGGCTCTCCGCAGCGGGTCTCGGTACCTTCGAAATTGCGCAGTTCAGCGGGTATCTGGTCTGCCGAGAATGTCATCCCGTCAAGCGTCACGCTGTCGAGTGTCTTGACCAGTTGCCATTCACCGCGCAGCGGCACGTTATCGGGGTTATCTCCGAAACATCCGGAAAGCAGCGGCAAGGCCAGCAACAAGGCGATTCTGGTACGCGGCACGATGTTCCCCTCCGATTACTCGACCAGTGCCATAGCAAAAATCCGGTAAAAATTTGCCGAACCCGACCAGGTTCCCCATATCACCGCGCATGGCAGAATTGGTAATCAGGCGCGGGCTGGAAGAGCCTGACACGACAGGCGAATTTACCCCCCACAAACCCGCGCGTCCGGAAAAGTCCCTGCCGGGCAAGAAGTTCAAGCTCGTCTCCGACTATGAACCGGCGGGCGATCAACCGACTGCCATTTCCGAACTTGTCGGCAGCGCAAAGGAGGGTGAGCAAACGCAGGTCCTCCTCGGCGTGACTGGCAGCGGCAAGACCTTCACCATGGCCAAGGTGATCGAGGAATTGCAGCGCCCCGCCCTGATCCTTGCCCCCAACAAGATCCTCGCCGCGCAGCTTTACGGCGAGTTCAAGAGCTTCTTCCCGGAAAACGCGGTCGAGTATTTCGTATCCTATTACGACTACTACCAGCCCGAAGCCTACGTCCCGCGCTCCGACACCTATATCGAGAAGGAATCTTCGGTAAACGAAGCCATCGACCGGATGCGCCACTCGGCCACACGTTCGCTGCTGGAGCGGGACGACGTGCTGATCGTGGCATCGGTTTCGTGCCTCTACGGTATCGGCTCGGTCGAAACCTATTCGGCGATGATCTTCGACATCAAATCGGGCGACAATGTCGACCAGCGCGAATTGATCCGCAAACTCGTTGCCCTGCAATACAAGCGCAACGACACTGCCTTTGCGCGCGGCTGCTTCCGTGTGCGTGGTGATAATCTGGAGCTGTTTCCCAGCCATCTCGAAGACACCGCCTGGCGCATAAGCTTCTTCGGTGACGATATCGAGGAAATCAGCGAATTCGACCCGCTGACCGGCAAGAAAGGCGAGAAGCTGGAGAAGGTGCGCGTCTATGCCAACAGCCACTATGTGACTCCCGGCCCGACGATGAAACAGGCGGCGCAAGCGATTAAATTCGAGCTGACCGAACGGCTCAAGGAATTGCACGAGGAAGGCCGATTGCTCGAAGCACAACGGCTCGAGCAGCGCACCAATTTCGATCTCGAGATGATCGCCGCAACGGGTAGCTGCAACGGGATCGAAAACTACTCGCGGTTCCTGACCGGCCGCCTTCCCGGCGAACCACCGCCAACCTTGTTCGAATATCTGCCCGAGAACGCGCTGCTGTTCGTCGATGAGAGCCACCAGACGGTGCCGCAGATCGGTGCGATGGCGCGCGGAGACCATCGTCGCAAGCTTACGCTGGCCGAGTATGGCTTCCGTCTGCCTTCGTGCATCGACAACCGTCCGCTGCGCTTCAACGAATGGGACGCAATGCGTCCGCAAACCTTTGCCGTCTCGGCCACTCCGGGCAAATGGGAGATGGAACAGACCGGCGGCGTGTTTGCCGAACAGGTCATCCGCCCCACCGGGCTGATCGATCCGCCGGTCGAGATCAAGCCGGTCGAGGACCAGGTGCAGGACTGCATTGCCGAGTGCAAGGCGACGGCTGCCAAGGGCTATCGCACGCTCGTCACCACGCTCACCAAGCGCATGGCCGAGGACTTGACCGAGTTCATGCACGAACAGGGCGTGAAGGTCCGCTACATGCATTCCGATGTCGAGACGCTGGAGCGTATCGAGCTGATCCGCGACTTGCGGCTTGGTGTTTATGACGTGCTAATCGGCATCAATTTGCTTCGCGAAGGCCTCGACATTCCCGAGTGCGGGCTGGTGGCCATTCTCGATGCGGACAAGGAAGGCTTCCTTCGCTCCGAAACCTCACTCATCCAGACCATCGGCCGCGCGGCGCGCAACGTGGATGGGAAAGTCATCCTTTATGCCGACCGGATCACGGGCAGCATGGAGCGCGCCATGGCGGAAACCGAACGCCGCCGCGAAAAACAGCGCGCCTATAACGAGGAGCACGGCATTACGCCGACCACGATCAAGCGCGCCATTGCGGATATCGTGGCGCACACGGCATCGCAGGACGGGGTGACGGTTGGCACTGGCGATGACGAAGTAAACAACCTCGTCGGCCACAATTTGCGCGCCTATATCGAAGACCTCGAAAAGCGCATGCGCGCAGCCGCCGCCGATCTCGAATTCGAGGAAGCCGGAAGGTTGCGCGACGAGATACGTCGGCTCGAAGCGGACGAGTTGGGGATTCCCGATCCTGACAAGAAAGCACCCATCGTCGGGCGATCAAATGAGGGCAAGCCAGGCACACGCAAGATGCGCTATGGCCGAACGCAGCGCAAGATGGGGCGCTAGTTCGCAGAGGCCTCGCACGCAGGCCAGACTTGCTCCCCGTCAAGGGCGCGTATGAGCTGACCGAAGCTCCACTCGTTTCCGGCGATGAAGAAGCCGATCACCTGCTCCCATTCTTCGCCCGTGCCATAACCAAGGCCCCAGCTGGTCACGCGCGTCTGGCCCTCGCCAAGAGCCTCGAACTCGATCAGGTTGGCCATATCGGGCGAGCGCTCGAGAATGGCCTCATTCATCCACGCTGCATCGCTACTGGCTGACAGGTCGGTTTGCAGGATCAGGAAACGCTCGGGCACGAGATTGACGATATCCAGCGTGATCGTGCCGCTATCCTGCGTTGTTGCACAGGCGTTGTAGTTCGTACTGATCGTGCCGCCAGATCGCAGGTCCACTTCGGCCACAGGAGCCATCCAGCTCGCAGCTCCTTCCGATGTGGTGAAGCGCGACCAAACTTCATCGACTGGAGCATCCAATACCAGCGATTGCATGAGCGCCTGCTCCCCTTCAGCAACGGGGACAAGCTGCGAAACCGGCTCCGCATCCTGTGCCCATGCGCCCCCGCTGCAAGAAAGCACGATTGCAAGGGATCCGAGAAGATCTTTCATCCAACACTCCTGTCGTTCAGGGAAGGCTTAGCAGCCTAACTCAGCCAAGGGCAAAAAAGCCTTGGTGGTGATCATGTCATTCAGCTCACAAGGCAAAAGATCAACGCGCCTCTTGATCGCTATCGAAAGACTGCGCATTGGCGCAAGGATGCAATCGAAGGCTTTCCTGATCCTGCTGCTGACTCTGGCCGCTTGCGGACAGTCGAGCGAGCCTGCGCCCGAACCGCAACGGATCGCGCTCGAAGCGGCGGACTCGCGTGAGGCCATCGCCTACCCTTCGCCCGATACGTCAGACGCCTTCTGGACTGTATCGGAAACCGGTCAGGCGATCCGCTTCGGCAATGCGGATGAAAGCCCCTTGCTGACCCTTGGTTGCAATTTGCAGTCCACACCGATCGAACTCGTCATCGTGCGCCACGCCGATGCGCTCCCCGGCCAGAGCGCGCTATTTCCTTTTGTCGGGAACGGGATGCGCAGCCGGTTTTTCGCCGACACAAAGCTCGTCGATGGTGAATGGCGCTGGGAATCGCGCTTGCCGGTGGGCGATCCGCAGCTCGATGTGTTCGCCGGAACGCGCGACCTGACAGCGACCTTGCCGGGGCGCGGTATGCTCGAAATCAAAGGTAGCCGGATCCCGGGAGAATTTCTCGACTGGTGCCGCGCAGGCGGTCGCCCGGCAGTTCCGGACAATGCGACAGATGAGACGGATGAAACTGCTGAGGGTGAGCCAGTCGAAGGCTAACCCCCAGCCCGCTCCAACAGGATGTCCGGTGTCAGCACCTGCGGCAGTTGCTCGCCTTCCCCGCCAGCCGGATACCACACATACAGCGGGACGCCGGCTGCGCCCCATATTTCGAGATAGCGCGTGATAGCGGGATCGGCGCGCGTCCAGTCGCCGCGCATCGCCACGACGCCCGCCTGATCGAACGCGGCGCGCGTGGCCTCGCGCTCGATGGCGATACTCTCGTTGACCTTGCAGGTGACGCACCAATCGGCGGTGAACCACAGGAACACCGGCCGGCCCGATGCCCGCGCTTCAGCAAGCGCTGCTTCGCTGTAGGGCGTGGGATCAAGCACGCTTTCGACCGCGGCAGAGGCCTGCTCTTCGACACGGAACGGCAGCGCTACGAGGAAATAGGCGGGGATCACCAGCAACAAGGCCTGCATCGGGCGCGAAGCACGGCCCAGAGAGGCAAACAAGATCGTGAGGGTCACGCCAGCACCTACGGCGGTGAAGGCAAAGTGCGCTCCGCCAACTCGCCAGGCGAGCCATACCAGTGCCAGCCCGGTCAGCCCCATGGGTATCGCCATGATCTTGCGGAACCGTTCCATCCAACCACCAGGCTTCGGCAGGCGGGATCGCAGCGCAGGAATATAGCCAAGCAGCAGGAACGGCAGTGCCAGTCCCAATCCCAGCGCGGCAAACAGAAGCAATGCCTGCGTCACCGGCAGCAGCAGCGCCGCACCGAGGGCTGCCGCCATGAATGGTCCCGTGCACGGCGTTGCGACGACAGCGGCAAGCAGCCCGGTGGCAAACGCGCTCCCCTGTCCGCCGGTGCGGATCGGCATCATGGGCAATTCGAACAGGTCTGCGAGATTGGCAGTGATCAGCGTCACCAGCACAAGCAGCCCGGCAACCACCAACGGTTGCTGCAACTGGAAAGCCCAGCCCACCTGTTCACCGGCCGCCCGCAGCGCCAGCATCAAGGCACCAAGCGCCAGCACGGCGAGCATGACGCCGGCAGTGTAGGCAAGTCCTTCGCGCCGCGCCTGCATCTTGCTCTCCCCGGCACGCGCCAGAGTCAGCGCCTTGAGGCTGAGGATCGGGAAAACGCAAGGCATCAGGTTGAGCAGCAGCCCGCCAAGCAGGGCGCCGCCCAGAAGCAGGAGAAGCGGCGCGTTGGTGCCGCTGGTACGCAAGGCAGTGCCGCCAGTCGGCACCTCGCCTTGTGCAGCCACGAACTGCACGCCCGCACCCTCTGTCCCGAAAGCGAGAATGCCGGATATCTCGCCCGCTTCATCACGCAATCCGCCGCGCGGAATTTCAACAACAAGCAGATCGCCTTCGCGCACGAAAGTCTGCACTCCGCCATAGTCCACCACGTCACGCTGCTCGATAAAGACGTGCGGATTGTTAATGGAAAGCTCCGCTGGCAAGGGGATCGCAATGCGCAGCCGCTCCTGCGTCAATGCGAATGTCCCGGCCTGGTCGATCATCGGCGGGATGGCTGCGCGATGCGCGTCGAACTGCACGCGCTGGGCGTCGCTTTGCTGTGGATAGCGCAAGGTGAGCGTCGCACCTTCGGGCACGCACAACTCGTCCGAACAGGCCAGCCACAAGGCATCGAGCGTGATCGGCGCGATGTTCTGCACCGCCGCGCCTGCAGGCACCTCTATCGGGACCAACACCGCGTAATCACGTTCGTACGCATGGTTCACGATGCCGAACAGGTTCAGCACCTCTGGCACCGGGTAGCGCGGCTCTCCCGCTTGCCAGCCTTCGGGCAGGGTCCAATCAAGCTCCATGCCCAGCCCGGCCTCGCCAGGGTTCGACCAATAGCCGTGCCAGCCTTCCTTCGGGCGAAAACGTAGCGCGACCGTCAGCGTTTCTCCGGCTTGCGGCTGGCTCTCGGCAACGAGGTCTGCGGCGATGTAGTTCTCGCGCTGTGCGGCAAGCGGCGCGGCAAGGATTGCGCATCCCAGCACCAGCATGGCTGCGAGATACCGCATAAGAGAGAGGCTTGCCTGCATTACCGGCTCCACCTAGGAGCGAGGGCGATGGCAGACAAGCGCGAACTCCTCATCCTCGGCGGCGGTCTCGTCGGCATGACACTGGCCCTTGCAGCGGCACGAAAGGGCATCTCGAGCCACGTCGTCGATCGCGCCGATCCCGCAGAACTGACCGGCGAAGGCTATGACGGGCGCGCCACCGCCGTTTCCACGGCGAGCTGGAACCTGTTCAGGAACATCGGACTTGCTGACCGGCTGGAACCGCACGGGTGCCGGATCGAGAATATCGCTGTTACCGACGCGATGCGTCCCGGCAGGATCGATTTCCAGCCCGAGCCGCACGAAGGCACGCTTGGCCGGATGTTCGCCAATCGCGAGCTTCGCCTCGCCCTTTTCGAAGCGGCCAAGGACGAAAAGCTGATCAACTGGCACGCCAGCGCCAATGTCGTTGCGCGCGAGCGCGGCGAGCATGGCGTTTCGGCGACGCTGAAAGATGGCACCGTGCTTGAAGCGAGCCTGATGGTCGCAGCAGAGGGACGCGGTTCGCCCACGCGTGACGATGCGGGGATTGCGCTTGCCAAATGGGATTACAGCCACCGCGCGATCATCCAGGGCCTCATCCACGCTAAGCCACACGGCGGAACGGCGTGGGAAATCTTCTACCCGGCAGGGCCCTTCGCGCTGCTGCCCCTGCTCGATGATGCCGAAGGCAATCACCGCTCTGCGCTGGTGTGGACCGTGGACGAGACGGATGCTGCCGGTATGCTCAAACTCGGCCCACGCGGCTTCCTGGCCGAGGTCCAGAAGCGCATGGACGGTCTTTACGGCACGATCTCGCTCGATGGCGACCGCAGCTCCTATCCACTGGGATTTCACCACACGGCCAAGATCGTCGATCACCGTCTGGCGCTGGCAGGCGATGCTGCGCACGGAATTCACCCGATTGCCGGACAGGGATTCAATCTGGGCCTGCGCGACGTCGGCGCGCTCGTAGAGGTTATCGCGGAGGGAATGCGCCTGGGTCTCGAGCCCGGCGACGCACAGATCCTTGCACGATACGAGAAATGGCGCGGGCTGGATTCCTTCATGGTCGCACTCGCAACCGACGGGCTTACACGACTGTTCGGAATTCCCGGGAAAGCTCCGAGCGCCGTGCGCCGGCTTGGCATGGCAGGCGTGCAGCGGATGCCTGCGCTCAAACGCTGGTTCATGGACGAGGCACGTGGGATGAGCGGCGATCTGCCCGAATTGCTGAAAGGCTAGGGCTCCAAGCGCCTACTGACGCTGGTTGCCCGCCGGGCTGCGCTGTTCGACCGGACGCCCTTCACCATCGCGCAGTTCGCGTGGATCTAGAACGGCCGCCGTTTCCAGCGTTTCAAGCGCACGCTGCGCAGCGGCATAGCGTTCTGCGGCATCCAGCCAATCCTGTGCGACAGCCGCGTTGGGCAGGTTTCGCACTTCGGAGACTGCCGCCTCTATCCGTCCGCTTTCGAGGAACAATCGCGCACGTTCAAGACGACGTTCGGCAACGGGTGAAGCGGTATCTTCACGTCGCACCACGAACAGTTCGGACAATTCGCGTCCGATGCGCGTGAAAACGCCTTCTCCCGCCGGTGCGTCGGTGAGCGAGGGAGCAAGCCCTTCGAGCTGGGCCAGCAACTGATCGAGTGTGATGGGCGATTGCGAAGCGTCGATCACGATCTGCACCGCGTTGGGCCGGTCTTCGCCGAAGCGCAGTCGCAACTGGTCTGCCAAATAGCCGAGCGGCCGCCCGCGTTCAATTGCCCGCCTGCTGGCGAAAGCGATCAACAAGGCTTCGGCGCGCGCAGCATTGCCCGCCGCGGCCTGTGATTGCAGGTCGAGCTGGGTAAGACGCTGTTCCATCGCGACAATCCGGCTGTCGAGGCCGCCTTGCTGTTCGACTACCTGTTCCACCTGCTGGACCGCCTGACGCGCCTCTTCAGCCGCGCCTTCCGGAGACGGTGCAGGTGTTGGCTCCCCTGCATCTTCGCTGGTATTGGAAAGCGCTGCCTCTTCAGACGAGCCACCCTCTCCGGCTTCACTACGGATGCTGAAAAGCCCTCCCGTGCTGTCGTCACCCGTCAAAAGCCATGTCCCTGCCACTCCGAGCAGGAAGGCCGCGCCAAGCGCAATCAATATCGGGCGCATAGTCTGCGTCTGCCGCCGCGTACTCGCGGGGGTAAAGTCGTAGCCTTGCTCCATAGTGTCCTTCTGCAAGCCGATCCCGGCAGTTAGCCCACCTGCATTCGAGCATTTTACATTAATGGCACATGTTTTGCGCCAAAGACAACAATGCAGCGTCATCCGGCTGTGGAGCGGATTGGCAATCGCGCCATCCGCCGCCAGCAGCTTCGGCGACACGCGGGCCGATACATGCGAGCGCTATACGCGACTTGTCGAGCCCGCGGCGATCGCATTCGTCCGCAAAATGCCGTGCTGCGGCTGCCGAATGCAGCAGGACGAGAGGTTCTGCCGCGCGAAGCGATACCTCGTCGCTGCCGGATAGTGGCAGAGCGCGCACATCGTATACGATATAGGTGGTGACGGTCACGCGCTTGGGCAAGTCGAGCGGCACATGTTCCGCGCCCGCAAGCCGGAGGAAATGCATCTCACCCTTCAAAGCATTGACGAGCGCCTGCAAGCCACCAGAGCCCGTTTCTGCCACGGTGAAACCCGCTTCGCGCGCGGCGCTCGCCGTGGCATCTCCGACAGCATGTACAGGCAGGTCGGCAAACCCTTCCAGGGCCGCGCCGCCGTGGCGGATTGCGTTGGCGCTGCCCAGCAGGAGCGCGTCGAAAGCCTGCGCATCAGGTGCATCCCAGGCCACGGGCACGACTTCGAACAGCGGCCTCCCCAGCACGGCCATGTTGAGGTCGCGTGCGGCTTGCAGTGTCGATTGCAGGCCCGGCTCGGGACGTATCGCGAAGATCATGTCTGGCCGCCAAACAAAGTTCGGATGCCGGGTGTGGCCCTTTCGAGAAGGTCGGCTGCGAGCTTTGCCGGGCTGGCAAGGTCACCCGCACCGAAGCGTGCCTCTCCTTCCACCTTTTCCACGCCGTCGCTGCTGAAAATCGCTGCGCGCATCGAAAGCTCTCCTTCGGCATGATCGCAAATGACGGCGATGGGCGAATGGCAATTTCCGCCGAGAGCAAGCAACAGAGCGCGTTCTGCCATGACTTCCGCGCGGCTGGGAACGTGATCGAGCGGCGCGAGCAGTTCGCGGGTTCGCGCATCTTCGGTGCGGCATTCGAGCGCGATTGCGCCCTGCGCGGGGGCAGGCAGCCATTCGTGCTGGTCGAGTGCATGGCCGACATCATCCTGCCCGAGCCGGGATAAACCTGCAGCGGCAAGGAAAGTCGCGTCCGCCTCCCCCGCCTCGAGCTTGCCGAGCCGCGTGGCTACGTTGCCGCGGAAAGTCACGACTTTGCAATCCGGGCGCAGGTTGAGCAATTGCGCGGCCCGGCGCGGGGCGCTGGTGCCGATGATCGCGGCTTCGGGCAAAGCGGCAATACTGACCGCCCCGATCAACCGGTCACGCTTGTCCGCACGCGGCAGGATCACGGAAAGCAGCAGGCTGTCCGGCCGGATTGTTTCGACATCCTTGAGCGAATGGACTGCTGCATCGATCTGGCCCTCGGCGAGCCATTCGTCGAGCTCCTTCGTCCACAACGCCTTGCCGCCAATTTCGGCGAGCGGGCGATCCTGCACTTTGTCTCCACTCGCCACGACAGGCACCAGTTCGACGGCAGAATCGGGCCATCCATGCGCTTCGCACAGGCGACGTCGGGCTTCCTCGGCCTGCACCATGGCAAGCGGCGAGCGGCGCGTTCCGAGTTTCAGGAAAGGGGCGTCGGGCATCGGTTCGCTTGCCCTAGCGGCCCCTTCCGCTAAGGGAAAGTGCCATGACGCTGGTCCTCGGAATAGAAAGCTCTTGCGACGAAACCGCAGCCGCGTTGGTTACGGGCGACCGCGCAATCCTGGCGCAGGCCATCGCCAGCCAGGAAGCCGAACACGCGCCCTATGGCGGCGTCGTCCCTGAAATCGCCGCACGCGCCCATGCCGAAAGGCTGGCTCCCCTGATCGAACAGGTTCTGCGCGAGGCCGATGTGACGCTGGCCGATTGCGATGCGATTGCCGCGACCGCCGGCCCCGGTCTGATTGGCGGCGTGATCGTCGGTCTTGTTACGGCGAAGGCGCTGGCGATGGCGTCCAACAAGCCGCTGCTGGCGATCAATCACCTTGAAGGCCACGCGTTATCACCCCGCCTTGCCGATCCGGCGCTTGAATTTCCCTATGCGCTGCTGTTGGTAAGCGGTGGTCATTGCCAGATCCTGCGGGTCGAGGGCGTGGGGAAATACCAGCGGCTCGCCACTACGATCGACGATGCGCTGGGCGAGGCTTTCGACAAGACCGCGAAGATACTCGGACTCGGCTATCCCGGCGGTCCGGCTGTCGAGAAGCTGGCGATTCAGGGCGATCCAAATGCAGTCCCGCTCCCGCGTCCGCTCAAGGGCAGCAAGGAACCGCATTTCAGCTTTGCCGGATTGAAGAGCGCAGTGCTGCGCGCTCATCAGGCAGGCGAGCACGATGACGCCGATATTGCCGCAAGCTTCCAGCAGGCCGCGCTCGACTGCATTCTCGACCGGACGCGGCGGGCGCTCGCGTCGATGGAGCCTGTCACCGCGCTGGTTGTCGCTGGAGGAGTTGCCGCGAACCAGACCATTCGCGGGGGGCTGGAACAATTGGCAGCCGAGTTCGACCTGCCTTTCACCGCGCCGCCACTCGCCCTATGCACGGACAATGCCGCGATGATCGGCTGGGCGGGTATTGAACGGCTGGCAGCCGGTTTTGCACCTGATCCGCTCGACCTGAAGGCTCGGCCGCGTTGGCCACTCGATCCCGATGCAGTCCCGGCACGCGGGGCAGGAGTAAAGGCATGACCAATCCGACGATCGGCGTTGTAGGAGCAGGCGCGTGGGGCACGGCGCTGGCGCAGGCGTTGGCATCCGATGGCCGCGAGGTGAAGCTGTGGGCATTGGAGGATGGGCTGGCCGACACCATCAATTCCACCCATCGCAACGAACTCTACCTGCCTTCTGCGGAACTGGCCGAATCGATCGAGGCGACAGGCGATCTCTCCGAGATGGCGGCTTGCGACATGCTGCTGCTCGTCACTCCGGCACAGCATATGGGTTCGACGCTGGAGAAGCTCGGCAGCTTCCCGCGCGATCTGGTGCTGTGCTCCAAGGGCATCGAAGCGAGCAGCGGGCGCATGATGCACGATGTCGCGCAAGACGCTGCGCCAGATAGTGACATCGCCGTTCTATCTGGCCCAACTTTCGCGCATGAAGTAGCAGCGGGCCTTCCCTGTGCCGTGACGCTGGCTTGCGGCGGCGGCGAGGCGCAGTGGGACCGCATCAGCCCTGCCATCGCACGCCAGAATTTCCGGCCTTATTACTCGGACGATGTCGTGGGTGCAGAAGTGGGTGGCGCAGTGAAGAACGTGCTCGCCATCGCTTGCGGCGTGGTTGACGGTCTTGGCCTGGGCCAGAACGCCCGCAACGCCCTGATCACACGCGGCTTTGCCGAGATGTTGCGCTTCGGCGTGTCGCTGGGGGGCAAGCCCGAAACGCTGAACGGCCTGTGCGGACTGGGCGACCTGGTGCTGACATGCTCTTCCACCTCGAGCCGCAATTTCTCGCTCGGCAAGTCGCTGGGCGAAGGCATGAGCGCCGACGAGGCTTTGGCTGATAAGCGCACCGTTGCCGAAGGCGCGCACACCGCTCCGGTATTGCGCGACCTCGCGAAGAAGCACGGCGTGCAAATGCCGATTACCGAAGCGGTAAATCACCTGCTTGATGGGCGCAGCGCACGCGATGTGGTCGCCGAATTGCTCGCCCGTCCGCTCAAGGCAGAGGGCCACACGCGTTGAGCGAACCCGCCAAGCCTGCCAGCGGACCTGACGAGAACAGCGATGACATGAATGCGCTGGTCAAGGGTGGGCGCACGAACACGCTGGGCTTCGTGCTTCGCCTGATCGGCGGCATCCCTTTCCTGTTTATCGGCTATCGCCTCTACGGCGTCGAGGAAATGGGCCGATTTGCATCTGCCGTGGTGGTGATCGAGCTGTTCGCGCTGATCTGCGCTCTCGGTGAGAAGCGCGGCCTTGCCCAGCGATTGACCCAAGGTGCTCAGGACCACGCCTCGAAGCGGGTGAACCTCGTATTCGATGCCATGCTGGCGTCGCTGATCGTGTCGGCGGTTGTCGTTACGCTGCTCGTGATCTTCCCTTATCCCATTTTCCCAAACGGGACGTCCGGGCGCTGGGACATGCTAATTATCGGCGCGATCCCGGCTTTCGCACTCACCGAAATCCTGCTCGCCGCGCAGGCCTATCGCTTCGATATCGCCACGACCGTTCGCGCACGCGCAATCGTCGAGCCATGGACACGCTCGCTCGCCGTGGTGGCGTTCTTTTTCATTCCCGGATTACGCGATGGCGGCGTTGCACTCGCCTATCTTGCAGCGATCTATGCTGCGCTGCTGACAGCGATCTGGCCGTTCGTACGCACGTACGGCTTGCCCATGGGCTGGCGACCAAGCCCGCATTATCTGGTGCGGCTCGTCAGCCAGGCCTTCCCGCTTGCCGGAGCCGATGTGATCGAACGGGGTACGCGGCTGATCGACGTTTTCCTGCTGGGCCTGTTTACATCGCCGACAGCGGTCGGGATCTATTACTTTGCCAAGGAAGTCGCGAGCCTGCCGCAGAAGCTGAAAACCAGCTTCGAACCCGTCCTTTCGCCCGTCATCACCAAGAACCTCAAGACCGGCAATTACGCCGCCATTGCCGCGCAGGTGCAACAGGTGGGGTTCTGGATCATTGCCTTGCAATTGGGCATCGCACTGGCGCTGGCAATACCCGGTGAAGCAGTGATGGGCCTTGGCGGTCCGGCGATCGTCGGCGGCACCGCCGCGCTCGGCCTGCTGCTTGTTGCGGAAGCCGTGGCGTCAATGGCCGTCGTTTCGGAGGGTGTACTCGTCTACATCGCGAAGAAGCGCAATCTGGCGATCTCCATCGCGGTCATCGTATTGCAGGCCGTGCTAACAGTCGGCTTCATCCTGTTTGCGCGCAGCAGAGGTCTGGAGGAAGGCTATTTCGCTGGGGCCGCGGCAATGGCTCTGTTGCTGGCGCTAGGCTTTTCCAGCCTGGTAAAGGCGCTGCTGCTCAAATCACTGCTCAAGGCTCCTGTCGGCAATCTGCGCTGGGCGCTGGTGTGGGCCACCGGCGCGGCGGTCCTTGTGGGACAGGCCGCCATTCTCCTGCCGGAGTGGGCCGAGCTGGTATTCGGCATTCCGGCAATCATCGGTGTCTATGGCTGGGTCATCTGGACACGCGGTTTCGGGCCCGAGGACCGGGTCTTGTTCAAAAAGGCCGATCCCACGGCGGAGGATGACAAAAGCGCACCCTCCATCACGCCGTCCTGAATCGCAGCCACCTCGATAAACTACTGATAACACGATGCAAATACCCTCGCGCTTGACTCATGCCCCATTTTCGCCCTAATTCCGCCTTAATTCTGCCATAATTCATCTGTTGTTAATGTTATATCATCCCATTTGCTGATGCCGTCTGTTTCGGCGGCGCATGAGGAGAGAGAGCATGACACGCAAGGACAGGGTTTTCGGAGGCGCCGGAGCGATTGGCGCGACAGCCATCTTATTTCTGATCGTGGGTTGTACGCAGGACGGCGGAGAGCGGGAAGCAAACGAAAGTGTCGCATCCTACGACATCGAAATGTCTGCCGATGGGGAAATGGCTTATGGCCCGGCCCCTTCAATCCTGCGCGAAGAAGTCATGCCGCCAATGGTCGAAAACCGCGAGCGATATGATGGCGAAGAGGTCAGTCCGGTGCAACTCGTGGCGCTGGCACCCGTGTCGACCTTCTCCGTGGATGTCGACACCGGCGCATATGCCAACACCCGCCGGTTCCTGACAAATGGATCATTACCGCCGCAGGCCGCGGTGCGCACAGAAGAGCTGATCAACTACTTCAGATATGACTACCCCGCCCCGTCCGATCGATCGACCCCGTTCAGTGTGACGACCGACATGGCCGTAACCCCCTGGAACGGCAACACACGCCTGCTGCGTATCGGCCTGCGCGGTTACGACCTGCCCCGGGCCGAGCGTCCAGCGGCCAATCTTGTCTTCCTGCTCGATGTGTCGGGCAGCATGAGCAGTGCGGACAAGCTGCCGCTGGTCCAAACTGCCATGCGCCAGCTTGCAGGCGAGTTGCGGGACCAGGACCGCGTCTCCATCGTCGTTTATGCCGGTGCTGCTGGTCTGGTGCTCGAACCGACCCGCAACACGCGCGCCATCCGCCGGGCCATCGACCAACTCGAAGCGGGCGGCTCCACTGCCGGCGGCGAAGGTTTGCGGCTCGCTTATGACGTGGCGCGCGGCTCTTTTATCGAAGGCGGTGTGAACCGCATCATTCTTGCGACCGACGGCGATTTCAATGTCGGCATTTCGGACCGCGACGCGCTGGTCGAGATGATCGAGCGCCAGCGTGACAGTGGCATCACGCTTACCACGCTCGGCTTTGGCGGCGGCAACTACAACGAAGCGATGATGGAACAGATCGCCAATCACGGGAACGGCAATTACGCCTATATCGATAGCGCAATGGAGGCCCGCAAAGTGCTCTCTGAGGAAATGCAGTCGACGCTTTTCACGATTGCGCAGGACGTGAAAATACAGGTCGAATTCAATCCGGCGATAATCTCGCAATACCGCCTTATCGGTTATGAGAACCGGGCACTGCGCGAAGAGGATTTCGACAATGACACGGTCGATGCCGGCGATATCGGCGCGGGTCATCAGGTCACGGCGTTGTATGAAGTGGTGCCCGCCGGAACGCAGGGCTGGATCGCTCCGCGCCGCTACCAGGGCAATACCGCCTCTGCCGCGCGCCGCAATGTGAGCGAGGTCGCCGAGATCCGGCTGCGCTACAAATTGCCGGGGCAGGATAGTTCGCGCCTGCTCCGGCGCGTTGTCCCGTCCGCCATTATCGCCAACGCCCGTGAGCCGCGCGGAGACATGGCCTTCGTCAGCGCGGTCGCGGCCTATGGACAGTTGCTGCGCGGCGATACGATGCTGAACAATTTCGACTACGGCGATGCCGTCCAACTCGCCGGTCCTCAGCAAGGTTTTTGGCGCGAGGAATTCCTGCAATTGGCTACACTTGCGGAATCTCTCGACGGACGCTGATCGAGCGCGCTAAGGGGCGGCACATGAAATTCTTGAGCCGCCCCCCGCTTGCCATCGCGCTTGGCGCATTTGTGATTTTCCTGCTCGCCCGATTTGTCGCAGGTGCCAGCGCACCCGAATTCGCCGCACGCCTTTCTGCACAGGCACCTGCCGTGATCGAAGAGGCAGGTGGCGATGGGCAGGTCCGGGCAAATTACATATCACCGCGCGGCCTTCCCAGCCGCCACCCGCTGCTGACCGGTGGCGAACCGCTCGACGAAACCACGCGCGCCGAAGTCGCAAAGGCCGTGGCGAACATCCCGGGTACCGGCGGCATCCGCTGGTCCGATAGCGACATGATGGCAATGTCCGGCGAGCGGGTGTTCCGCCCCCTGCACTGCCAGGAAGACGTTCAGGCCTTGCTGCGCGCTCGCACGATCCGTTTCGAGGAAAGCTCCAGCCGGATGGACACCGGCAGCCGCGAGCTGCTTGATGAGGTTGCGGCTGCCTTGCGTCCCTGCCTCGGCGCCATCATCCAGATCACCGGCCACACCGACAACTCCGGGCCGGAGCCGGGAAATATCGCCCTTTCCAGCGAACGCGCGCGCGCCGTTCGTGCGGCGCTGCTGCGGCGTGGCATTCCGGCTGACGGATTGCGCACACGCGGGGTGGGTTCGCGCAGCCCGGTCGAAGGGCTCGATCCTGCCGATCCGGCCAACCGCCGCATTGAGTTTTCGGTCATCGCGACAGAGCCTATCCGGCCCACCCCGGTCGATACGCCCGCTCCGCGCTGACGCCCAATACCACGCTTGCGCTAAACCCCCGCTCACCACTAGGAGAAGAGCCATGCCGATCTGGATGGAAGTTTTCGTGCTGATGCTGCTCGCCTACGGGATCGGGCTTGGCATAGGCTGGTCTATCTGGGGTCGATCTTCCTGATCCGGAGCGGTCAGGCTGATGTAAAGATATAGAGAGAGGTCCAAATCCATGTCCGAATTGATGCAGGAATACTGGCTGCTGATCCTGGTCGCGCTCGTGATCGGCTTTATCGTGGCATGGTGGGTCTTTCATGCCGCTCGACGCACGCATGTAGAGCTTGAAGACAAGGCCGATGGTGACGGCGCAGCCAAGCGCAACCAGGCATTGATAGATGCGCCGCCTGTTGCCGGTGCTGTTCCGGGAACAATGTCCGCCGCCGCGAATGCTGATGCCGTAGCCGCCGCTCCCGCAGCAGCCGACGCGGAGGCAGGCGCCGCAGTCCCCGCCCGCGAGGCGATGCACAAGATGGCCGATGTCTCGCCCGGGGAAAGCGCCGAAGCGCTGGCACCGGAACCAACGGACGCGCCTTCCCCAGCACCATCGCAAGGTGATGACCTGCGCCGGATCAAGGGTGTGGGGCCCAAGCTCGTCACCTTGCTCGCCGAGCAAGGCGTCACGAATTTTGCACAAATCGCCGCATGGACCGACGCCGATATCGACCGCATCGATGCAAATCTCGGTCGCTTTCAGGGCCGAATTCGCCGCGATGACTGGGTCGCGCAGGCGCAAATGCTCGCAGCGGATGACATCTCTGGCTACGAAGAGCGGTTCGGCAAGATCTAAACGGCCGTTAACCTCTACGGGAACTCGCAGGCCACCTGCCGCGTAATAGAGGTTACGGAAATTTGATTAGTCGCGAAGGCAAGAATGTTATGGCAACCCAATTGCAGGCAGATCAGCACAGCGTGCTCGTGGTCGAGGATGAGTTTATCATCGCCCTCGACCTGTCCGAGACCGTGCGCGATCTCGGTCTCAAGGTCGAAGGTCCCTACGCCAACCGCGATCACGCTATCATCGCTATCGATGGCAAAATGCCCGACCTGGCGATCTTGGACGTCATGGCCGCTGATGGCGAGGTATTCCCCTTGGCGGATGTGCTGACCGAGGCGGGCGTACCGATCATCTTCCATTCGGGTCATATTTCGCCGCGCGATATCGCCGAGCGTTACCCCAATGCAATGGCGGCGCAGAAGCCGTGCCCGCCCGACAAGCTCATCAGCATGATCGAAAAGGCTGTAGAACGCGCGCACTAATTTGCGCCGTACCACTGCAAAGTCGCTTTCGCTCCTTGCCGCACACTGGATGAAATCCTAGGGCGGTTACAAAGGAGACTATCTACATGGCCGACATGGTTCCGTTCGACTGGGCCGACCCGTTCAACCTCGATGACCAATTGTCCGAGGAAGAGCGCATGGTGCGCGATGCTGCACACGGATTCGCGCAGGGCGAGTTGCAACCGCGTGTCATCGATGCCTACGCGAATGAAGTGGATGCGCCTGAACTTTTCCCGATGATGGGCAAAGCCGGTCTGCTGGGCGTAACGATCCCCGAAGCATACGGCGGCGCTGGCGCCAATTATGTATCCTACGGGCTCGTCGCACGCGAAATTGAACGTGTCGACAGCGGCTATCGGTCGATGGCGAGTGTCCAGTCGAGCTTGGTCATGCACCCCATCCATGCCTACGGGTCGGACGAACAGCGCAGGAAATATCTTCCCGGTCTCGCAAGCGGACAATTGATCGGCTGCTTCGGCCTGACCGAGCCCGATGCAGGGTCCGATCCTTCGGGGATGCGTACCTATGCGAAGAAGGATGGAGACGGATATTCATTGTCCGGCGCCAAGACTTGGATTTCCAATTCCCCGTTTGCCGATGTGTTTGTCGTCTGGGCGAAGTCCGAGGCGCATGGCGACAAGGTTCGAGGATTTGTCCTCGAAAAAGGTATGGCCGGGCTCGCTGCGCCGAAGATCGGCGGCAAGCTGAGCCTGCGCGCAAGCACAACCGGAATGATCCAGATGGACGAGGTCAAACTGCCGGCAGATGCACTGCTTCCGAATGTCGAGGGAATGAAAGGCCCGTTCGGATGCCTGAACCGGGCACGGTACGGCATTTCATGGGGCAGCATGGGGGCGGCAGAATTCTGCTACCACGCAGCGCGGCAATATGGCCTTGACCGGCACCAATTCGGTGTTCCGCTGGCCTCCAAGCAGCTTTACCAGTTGAAACTTGCCGATATGGCGAGCGAAATCGCCTTGGGTCTGCAAGCTTCCTTGCGGGTCGGCAGATTGCTCGACGATGGCCGGTATGCCCCCGAAATGATCAGCGTGGTCAAAAGAAACAACGTCGGCAAGGCCCTCGGCATCGCGCGCATTGCTCGCGACATGCACGGTGGCAACGGAATTTCCGAGGAATATCAAGTGATGCGGCACATGGCCAACCTGGAAACCGTAAACACTTATGAAGGAACTCACGATGTACACGCCCTCATCCTGGGGCGTGCCATCACGGGCATCTCGGCGTTCTAGGAGACCGATCCAACCGCATTGTGCTGCAATTTCGCAACACCCGCAAAGACATCGAAAATAATTACTTCGCAGATGCGGAACAATCGGGCATTAGGGGCATTGCGATCTGTAATGCACGAATGTGAAGTTCATGCGTGATTTGAAGGGAATACAATGAAGAAACTACTTCTGTCTGCGTCCGTCGCGGCGCTCGCCATTCCGGGGGTTGCCCAAGCAGACCCCTATATCGCCATCAGCGGCGGTATTGCCACTGCTGAAAATGCCGACAATGAAGGTGTTTACACCGAAACCGTTCCGGGCCGCAGCGCTTCGGAATCGGACATTCCGGCAGGCACGTCATATTCGTTCGAAACCAATGCCGACCTCGGCTGGAACGTGAACGGCCAGATCGGTTACGCTTTCGATAGCGGCCTCCGCATCGAGCTGGACGGCAGCTATGTCACTTACGACATCGAAAACCATTTCAACCCGGTTGTTGGCGGCGTCGCATTCAGCGATCCCGACGCAAGCGCGCTGAACCGCAGCTCGCCGGCTGCTGGTATCTCGGTTGGTGAGCTTCTCGCCGACGGTCGCGGTGACGTGGAAACATACGGTGCTTTCCTCAACATCCTTTATGATTTCGATCTTGGTTCGGTGAAGCCTTACCTGGGCGCCGGCGCCGGCATCTATGTGCTTGACGTCGACTACATCCCCGGTGGCACTCTGATCGCCAACGATGCCGACACCACTTTTGCCTATCAGGGCATCGCCGGTGTTTCGGGTGAACTTTCCGACCGTGTCGAACTGTTCGCCGAATACAAGTATCGTCGTCTGTTCGAAGAAGCTGACATCACCAACCGTCTCTTCCCGGCTACGCTGGAAGTAGACCAGACTCAGCACATCGGTTCGCTGGGCCTGCGGTTCATGCTTGGTGGCGCGGACGTACCTCCTCCGCCGCCGCCTCCTCCGCCGCCCCCGCCGCCGCCGCCCCCGCCGCCTCCGCCGCCGCCTCCGCCGCCGGTTGCCGAGTGCAACACCGGGCCGTACATCGTGTTCTTCGACTGGGATCAGTCGAA